>JANNDE010000186.1:0-7818 GCA_031387395.1 Hymenobacter sp. | reverse complement strand
GGCCGGGCCGCCACCGGCTGCATCCACCACTCCGACGGCGGCAGCCAGTACGCCTCCGACGCCTACCAGGCGGCCCTGAAGAAAACGAAGCTGCGCTGCTCGATGACCGATGGCTACGACTGCTACCAGAACGCGCTGGCCGAACGGGTCAACGGCAACTTGAAAGACGAATTCCTCTTCGTGCTGCCCGACGACCTGGCCCAGGCCCGTCTGCTCGTCGACCAGGCCGTGCACCGCTACAACGAGGAACGCCCGCACCTGGCCCTGAACTACGTAACCCCCAATCAAGTCCATCAGCAAGGAAAAAGCCCCGCCGGAAAATCCGAGCAGGGCCCTTGCTTTATTTCTGGCAACAAATAGCCGGACGAGACACTAGGCTGCTATCAAAACGTCATGCCGAGCGTAGCCGAGGCATGACGACCTGAATTTGGTACGCCGTTTTATTACACCAGCTCGACCAGGAAATAGTTCTTCTTTCCTTTCTGCACGACGAGGTATTTGCCGGCCAGGTGCTGTAGCGCAGCTACCGGGGCATCGGGCGAAGCGATTTTCTCGCGGTTGATGCTCACGCCGCCGGCCTGAATCATTTTGCGGGCTTCGCCTTTGGAGGGAAAAATTTTGTGCAGGGTGAAATCGCTGAGGAAAGTGGCCGCGTTGAGCTCGAGCAGCATTTCCTCGCGCAACACGCGCAGGTGCGGCACGCCGGCGAATACGTCGAGCAGCGTGGCTTCATCGAGCGTGGTGAGGTCGCCGCCGCCGAAGAGCACCTGCGAGGCCGCAATGGCCGCTTCGGTCGCTTCGGCCGAGTGCACGCGGGTGGTGACGTCGGCGGCCAGGGCCTTTTGCAGGATGCGCAGGTGCGGGGCGGCGGCGTGCCCGGCCTCCAGCGCTTCAATCTCGGCTTGGGTGAGCAGCGTGAACACGCGGATGAGGCGCGGGGCGTCGGTATCGGCGGCGTTGAGGAAGAACTGGTAGAACTGGTAGGGCGAAGTGAGCTTGGGGTCGAGCCAGACGGTACCGGTTTCGGACTTGCCGTACTTGGTGCCGTCGGCCTTGGTGATGAGCTGGCCGGTGAGGGCGTAGGCTTTGCTTGGTGCCTGGTGCCTAGTGCCTGGTGCCTGGTTTTCGGTAGGTTCTTCGGCGTGGTTAAGGCGGCGGATGAGCTCGGTGCCGGTGGTGATGTTGCCCCACTGGTCGCTGGCCCCCATTTGCAGGGTGCAGTTCAGCGTTTTGTTGAGGTGCACGAAGTCGTAGCCCTGCAGCAGTTGGTAGCTGAACTCGGTGTAGCTGATGCCCTCTGATTTATGAGACGCTTCAGCGAAATCTTCTTTGTGGGCCTTAATCCACTTCTTAATTGCTTCAGGTTCTTTTTTGTTAAGAGCATCATACTCTTTTGCTAGAGATGAAGCGCGTGGAATATCACCGGCTCTATGAGCTTCGATGACACTATCTAGAATCTCGGTTTTGGCCTGCACTAAGCTGTCAATGAAATGTTTTGTTTCACGAGATACATAGTCTTTGGATAGCACATCGCCGATGCGGCGCTTTACCGAATCCTTAGCCATCATGTAGTTCACGGTGAGGTGCTTGCCCACCTCACGCAGAAACTCCAGGAAGCCGAAGTTTTTGAACCAGTCGTAGTTATTCACGACCAGCGCGCCGGTGGGGCCTTCGGTGAAGTCCAGAAACTTTTCGAGCTGGGCCTGAATGCCGGCCTGGTTGTGGCGCAGGGTGGTTTCGTCGAGCAGGTTGCGCTCGGCCGATTTGCCGCTGGGGTCGCCAATCATGCCGGTAGCGCCGCCCACGAGGGCCAGCGGGCGGTGGCCGGCGCGCTGCAAATGCACCAGCAGCATGATGGTGGCCAGGTTGCCGATGTGCAGCGAGGCGGCCGTGGGGTCGAAGCCGATGTAGCCAGTGATGGGCGCGTGGGCGGCGAGGTGTTCGGCGGTGCCGGGCATGGCATCGTGAAACATGCCGCGCCAGGTCAGTTCGTCAATGAGGTTCAATGGGTGAATGGCTGAATGAGTGAATGGGCGAATGAAAACGGGTTCACCCGCAAAACGTGGCCCCAAAGGTACTAGGCGGCTTTACCTTTGCCAGCCCGAAAGAATGGCGACCCGCAGCCATTCACTCATTCACCCATTCACTCATTTCCCCATTGATACAGGAAGCCGACGCGATATTGAAGCAGCTACAGCAGCGCCAGTTTCAGCCCGTGTATTTTTTGCAGGGCGAGGAGCCGTATTATATCGACGTGGTGGCCGATTTGATTGAACGCACCGTGCTGGCCGAGCACGAGCGCAGCTTCAACCAGATAGTGGTATACGGTAAGGACGTGGACGTGACGGCTATTCTGGGCCAGGCTAAGCGGTTTCCGATGATGGCCGAGCGCTCGGTCGTCATCGTGAAAGAGGCCCAGACCGTGGCCGACCTGGAGCAGGAGCGGAGCTGGCCTTTTCTGGAGGCTTACCTCAAAAAACCGCTGCCCAGTACCATGCTGGTGTTTTGCTACAAGCACAAAACCCTGGACTCGCGCAAGAAGCTCGGCAAGCTGCTGGCCGGCAAAGACTCGCCGGTGGTGCTCATGACCAGCAAAAAGCTCTACGACAATCAGGTGCCGCAGTGGCTCACGGCCAACGTGCGCGGCCGTGGCCAGCAGATTACGGGGCAGGCCACCGCCATGCTGGCCGAGTACATCGGGGCCGATTTGGGCCGGCTGGCCAACGAAGTCGACAAGCTGCTGCTGAATCTGAAGCCCGGCCAGCCCATTGATGAGGAGCTGGTGCAGCGCATGGTGGGCATTAGCAAGGACTACAATATTTTTGAGTTGCAAAAGGCGCTGGTGCAGCGCGACGTGCTGAAGGCCAACCGCATTCTGGCCTACTTCGCGGCCAACCCCAAGGCCAACCCGCTCATCCCAAACCTGACGCTGCTGTTCAACTTTTTCAGCAAGCTGCTGGTGCTGCACCAGGCCGGCCCCAACCCGCCCGATGGCGTGTTCAAGAGCCTGGGCATCATCAACAGCTTCGCCCAGAAAGAATACCAGCAGGCGATGCGCGTATTCCCGCCCGAGCGGGTAATCGGGCTAATTCACGCCATCCGAAGGGCCGATGCGCAGAGCAAGGGCATCGAGAGCGGCTCGATGGACGACGCCGAGATTCTGCGGGAGCTGGTGTGGCTGATTCTGCACAACGTGCCGGCGGGCGTGCTGGGGTAACGATGTAGCGCGAACTTTGTAGTTCGCGTCCCAGAACGACAATCGTTGAAAAGGCTTTTAACGGCGCGGGAACGCGAACTACAAAGTTCGCGCTACATCCTCCAACTGCGTAAGCTGCTGCCGAAGGCGGTCGCGCTCAGCGGTGAGGGCAGCGCGATTGGTGGCGGTGTAGGCCTCGCGGGTGGCCTCGTCGGCCTGGGCGAGGATGAAGGCTTCGGAAGCCCGCAGCTCGGCTAACTCCCGTAATAATTCGGCGTGTTTCGCGGCCAGCGCATCGCGGCGGGCACGCAGGGTTTCAATAGTGGTGAGGGCGGGCGCGGCCGTGAACTGGCCTTGTCGCAGGTGGACCAATTGCGCTTCCAGCGCGGCGATATTCTGCTGCTGGTAGGCCGCTTGCAGTTGCTGAAAGGCGGCGGTGGCGGCGGCCTGCTGGGCGGGCGCGGCGCGGTCGGGGTGGCAGAGCTGCACGGCTTCGCGGTAGAGCTTTTTGAGCCGGGCGCGGCCGTCGGCATCGAGGGCGAAGGTGTGGGCGGCCACGGTTTCGGCCTCCTGGCGGGCGTCGGCCTGCTGCTGGTAGCGCTGCTTGGCCTGCTGGTACTCGCTTTCGGAGTAGGTTGACTCCTGACGGTGGTAGCGGGCGGTGTCGCGGCGCAGGCCCAGCACCTCCTGGAGCAGCGCGCCCAGCTCCTGCTGGTGCCACAGCTCGAAGCCCAGCAGCTGCCGGTAGGCGTCGCCGCGCTCGGCTTCGAGGGCCAGCAGCTCGGTTTCTAGGAGCCGGATTTCGAGCTGGAGCACGGGCAGGAGCGGGTCTTCCCAGACACGCACCTGGGCGTAGGCCGCCACGAAGGCTTGCAGCAGCTCCAGGGCCTCGGCGTAGCGCTGGGTGCGTAGGGCGGCCACCACGGCGGGGAGGCGGGCATCGGCCAGGTTTTCGGCTTCGAGGCGCTCGATGTGCTTGGGCAGGTCTTCGGTTTCGTGCAGGGCCAGCAGCGTCTTTATCACGCCCAGCCGCTTGAGGGTGCGCTCCACAGCGGGGCTGCCGGTGGCTGCAGCCGCATCGGGCGGGCCGGTGAGGCGCTGGAACTCGCGCAGGAAGTGCCGGGCCAGCTCGGCATCGCTGGTGGTGAGCACGATGTTTTCCTCGTTGGCGTGGGCGGCTTTGTTGGTCCAGTTGTAGGAGCCGGTCAGCACGTCGCGCCCGTCGAGGATGCAGAATTTGTGGTGCATCAGCCGGTCTTCCACCACTGTCACGCGCCCGCCGGCGGCTTCCAGCTCCGCGAAGGGTAGGCCGCCCGGCTGGAAGTTGATGCCTTTCTCGTCGCGCGTGAGGCACAGCGCCACGGCGATGCCCGCCCGCTGCCGTTCCAGCAGCGCCGCGAACAGCACCCGGTCGGTGAACCACGCCACGGCCACGTGGATGGAGTGCCGGGCCAGGCCGATTTCGCGGAGGAGCACGGCGCGGATGTCGGTGAAGAAGGCTTCGGAGGGCATTGGTGTATTATTTGGCGCTTAGTTCTTCGGCTTTTTGGCTGTCAGCAGCAGC
Source organism: Hymenobacter sp. (assembly GCA_031387395.1). Classification (GTDB taxonomy): domain Bacteria; phylum Bacteroidota; class Bacteroidia; order Cytophagales; family Hymenobacteraceae; genus Hymenobacter. The sequence continues at coordinate 3,058 of JANNDE010000186.1, read as the reverse complement.
ACCAACAAAGTCACCCAAATTCCCTTTTGTAATGCCTCTGTTTCGATAATAATGGGCTTGTTCTGGAGCAAGGCCAATAGCGCAGTCAAAATCGTTGATAGCCCCTATCTCATCATTCGAATGGCATTTGGCAACGCCACGGCTATGGTAGAATTTAGCGTTTTTAGGGTCGAGTTCAATGGCACTAGTGTAGTCGACGATTGCACCAGTTTTGTCGCCTAGGTTGGATTTAGCAAGTCCCCGCTCAAAATAGTTATCGGAGTCGCTTGGGTCAATCCTGATTGCATTGCTAAAGTCGGTAATAGCCCCTTCTTTGTCACCTGCTGCGCTCTTTGTTTTACCTCGTTCAAAATAGATGAATCCACCTTTCTTACCAAGTTCAATAGCTTTATCGTAATCAGCAATAGCCCCAACATAATCTTCCAAATAATCTTTAACTATTCCCCTTGAAAAATAAACGTAATAATTTTTTGAATTTATATTAATTGCACGGTTATAGTCGGCAATAGCACCAATATTATCATCCAAAAGCCATTTAACATCACCACGCTCAACGAAAGCTTCGTATTCGTTTGGATTAAGTTCAATAGCTTTTTCGTAGTCTGCAACAGCGTCTGCATAGTTTTTCAAACTCGCCTTAGCAGTGCCCCGGACGCAATAAATTGCGGCAATATCAGGGTTGATTTCAATTGCATGGTCATAGTCATCAATGGCCCCTGCATAGTCTTCTAAAATTCGTTTGACATTGCCCCGGTTACAATAAGCCGCAAAGTAATCAGGGTAGAGTTCAATAGCTTGGGTATAATCTCTAATGGCCCCAGCCTTGTCACCTGAACCGTTCCTTGCATTGCCCATAATATAATAGATACTGGCATTCCCGAAATTCAGTGCAACGGCCCGTTCATATTCGGAAATAGCATAAGCATAATCCTTTTCATCAATCCATAATATTCCAGACAACTGAAACCATGCGGCTGACTTGGCTACCCGATTTGCGAACAAAAATTGCATTACATCCAATGTTTGCCGAGCGGGTGTTGGCTCTCCTAGCGCCCTGTAAACCAATGCAAGCGCCAATAAGGATTCAAACTCATTGGATGAAATTCCTTTACGCGCCTCAAGTCCGACACGCAATGTCTCCCAAGTAGTTTTTGATAATTCAGCCACAAATTCAGGCTTACCTGGGTAGGGCTGTTCAAAAAACTGTTGCAACGCCAAAGCGGCAGTATCAGCCTGCTGAGGCACTAAGGACGCTGCTAATTGCAAGGTCGCCCGCCAGTGTTGAGCGTCATAATCTAAGCACCGGCGAAAGGCGTAGATTGCCTCTGGCAAGTCTTCTGCTGCGTTTGCCTTCTTTCCTCGCTCATACCAGTATTCTGTCGAACTTTCCTGTACTACATCGTTCAGCAGCCCTAGTGTCGTCTGCGTCCGCCGAATCAAGGTGTTCGCAGAGGGGGTGAGGACGGGAATGTTAGTAGCACTTACTGCGTTTTCAGGCGTTTGGGTGTTTGGTAGTTCAGAAGCCATATGGGAGAGCCTTAAGAATTGGCGGGCAGTTGTAAGTTTAAGCTGTAGCTACTAACGTGTATTTCTGTTGGGTCAATCGTGTGGCAAGCGTTGGATTTGGTGTAGCTTGCCAATATGAATCTACCTTATACCACCTCTGAGCACATTGTTGGCACTTATCGCATCGACCAGTCAATTCAAGTTTTCTTTTCTCATACCTCTGTTGCTTATCGAAAGTACGGAGCTTATGTTGTGGGTTGGCTGATTCAACAGGAAGCAGACCTTTCAACCGAACCGGATTTTCCTTTAGATTTAGAAATACTCTCCCAAGCGAATGCGCTTCCAGAGGTAGGTAGCGAGTATGAGGCGGAGTTACCACAGCTAAAACGAATTTCTTTCCGTGGTAGCGAGGTGAATCTAATCAAGAAGCACGGATAGCCGAACTCTCTGCACCACATCGCGCAGCAGCCCGAGCGTCGTTTGCGTCCTATGCAGCAGGGTAGTGGTGGGGGGCAGCCGGGCGGGCAGGTGGGCCGGGGTGGCGGCGGGGTCGTGGGGCTGGTCGGGCATCGGCGCGGGGGCGGGTTATCGGGGCAAGATAACAAAAGAAGCTCCGGCTATGAGGCGGAGCTTCTCGATAATGGGTGGCGGATTGGCGGTTATACCAGTTCCAGCAGCTTGTCGCCCGAAACGTGCAGAGTCGTGTGCAGCCGCTTGACCAAATCCAGGTTTGGGGCGCGGCGGCCGTTGATAACCTCGCTAAGGCGCGATTCGCTGATGCCCAGCAGCTGGGCAAACTGCTTTTGCTTCATGCGGAGCCGGTACATCTCCACTTCCAGCCAGCCGGCAATGGTGGTGGGCGCGGCGGGCTCGTGGCCTTGCTGGATTTCGTAGGCATTGATGGCGGCCCCTAGCTCCAGCAGGCGCGGCAGGTATAAGGTCTCGTTTTCCTGACCCAGGCGCATGGCTTCAGTGAGGGCCGCCTGGTATTGAGTTTCAGTCGCAATTAAGATAGGCATAGCGGTGAGGCGTTAAGTTGGTTTGCTAGGAGAGGTGGCCGGGCGGCCTACAGGGTGGGGAGTTGCGCTCGCCGTTTGTCGTATTCCTTGTGCGTGAAAATCCCTCGGATGTACAGCTGTTGGGCTTTAAAGAAAATCATGGCGACAATGCGGTAGCTACCAACATGGAACACGTACCGGTCATTGGTTATGTAGTCGGTGTCGGACTCCTCTGCCCGTAACTCGTTGAGATTGACCCAGGTTGCAAGTTTGGTTTTGTGGTACCAAACATTCATTATTTCAGCTGATTGCGGGTGTTTGGCGATGAAAGCGGTAATTATTGGCTTGCTCAAGACATGCATTCTTCCGTTGCCTGGGTGTAATCGAAGGTACTAACCTACTTCACCATGATTGGGTGTAATTCAAAACTACGCGGCCGGGTTTTTAAACAGGTCGGTGAGCAAGTGCATTTGGGGGCTTTTCAGTGCCGAGCGTAGGCGTACGAGTCGGTCGAGTCCGTCATTGGACCAGCGCTGCCCACTTCGTTTGAGTCG
>JANNDE010000160.1:0-4234 GCA_031387395.1 Hymenobacter sp. | reverse complement strand
GTCACTAAACCAATCCTTTTCGTTTAACGATTGGTTTAGTGACGGCACGCGAGATGTCTCGGCTGCGCTCGACATGACCGTTCCAGTAAATTAGCTATGCAATCCGCCATCCTGCTCCCCGCCGCCAGCTACGAATTCGCTGCCATCCAAAAAGTGAGCGGCTCCGGTCCGCCCGTGTCCGCCTCCGACCAGCTCGCCGCCGAAGAGCCGCTGGAAATCCGCGTAGGCTACGAAGCCGACGGCCAGCGCACGCACCGCACGCTCTCGGTCACGATGCGCACGCCCGGCCACGACGAAGAGCTGGCCGCCGGCTTTTTGCTCACCGAAGGCATTATCCAGAGCAAGGAAGACCTGCTCGGCATCATTCCCTGCCCCGACGTGCAGAAGGCCGAAGAAGCCGGCAACGTGGTGCGCGCCGAGTTGGCGGCCCACGTAAAAGTCGACTTTGCGGCCATGGAGCGGCATTTTTACACCAGCTCCAGCTGCGGCGTATGCGGCAAAACCAGCATCGACGCCGTGCGCACCGCCTCGTGTCCGGTGCTGCCCGCGGCCGGCCCGCACCTGCGCTACGCCGTGGTGCACCAGCTGCCCGGGAAGCTGCGCGCCGCCCAGGCCGGCTTCGAGCAAACCGGCGGGCAGCATGCTTCGGCCCTCTTCACACCCGAGGGCGAGCTGCTGCTGCTGCGCGAAGACGTGGGCCGCCACAACGCCCTGGATAAGGTGATTGGCGCGGCGCTGCTGGCCGGCTGGCTGCCACTGCACCAGCACATTCTGCTGGTGAGCGGGCGCGTCAGCTTCGAGCTGGTGCAGAAGGCGGCGGCGGCCGGCATTGGAGTTTTGGCGGCCGTGGGCGCGCCCAGCAGCCTCGCCATTCAGGCCGCCGAGAGCTTCGGGATGACGGTGCTGGGCTTCGTGCGCAACGAGCGGTTCAATATTTACAGCCACGGCTGGCGGCTGGGAGAATAACTTTCATCGCCCGCTGCGGTGAAAATCCATGCGAAATAAACTTGCTCAACAGCTATAGTTTGGCAACGCCCAACCCGCCGCGCCGTTTAACTTTCTACCTATGAAACTCCGCATCGAAGACGACACCCTGCGCCTGCGCCTCTCCCAGGCAGAATTGGACGAGTTTGCCCAAACCGGCCGCGTCGAAGGGGCCGTGCACTTCGGCCTCAGCCCTGCCCAACGCCTTACCTACGCCCTGGCGCGCGGCTCCGAGCCCGCCCAGACTCTCCCCGAGGCCGAGCCCGTGCAGGTGCATTACGAGCCCGGTGCCCTCACCGTGCTGGTACCCTTCGCCCTGGCCAGGACCTGGGTCGAAACCGACCAGAATGGCTTTGCTCACCACCTGCCACTAGCTGAAAACCAGTACCTCCGCATTCTCGTTGAAAAAGACCTGGATTGCCGACACTAGCGGAAGTACTGAGGGTTGAGTCTTGCATGTTGAGTGCGTCGGATTATTAGTGCGCAACTCAATTGCTTAGAGCCCGGGCTTCCAAAATTTAACGTTCAACATTCAAAAATCAACACTTATTTATATGGAAGATTCCCCGCAAACCGACCCCAGCAAGGCCGGCAAAACCGAAGAGCAGCTGGCTAAAAACGCGCCCAAAAGCGGCGAGCGCCCCGACCAGGGCAACGCGCCCGTAGCCGACCACGAAATCCCTACCGCCGACAACCCCACCAAAGCCATGCACGAAGCCAGCGCCCACACCCCGCCCGCCGAAGAGCACATTCCGGCCCCGCCCACCATGGAGGCCAAGTACCTGCATCCCATTCTGGCGCAGCCGCCCGAGGCCCTCACCGGTCTGCGGCTCGAAGGCCGCGAGAAAATCGCGGCCGGCGTCACGGCCGTGCTGAAATCCATGCAGTTCAGCTGGACCGAGGGCGGCGTGGGCCGCGGCACCAAGGCCCTGCTGGGCATGAACCAAAAGGACGGCTTCGACTGCTCGAGCTGCGCCTGGCCCGACCCCGACGAGCACCGCTCGGTGGCCGAGTTTTGCGAGAACGGGGCCAAAGCCACCGCCTCCGATGCCGACGACAAGGCCGCCGGTCCCGAGTTCTTCGCCAAGCACAGCCTGGCCGAACTCTCGCGCATGACCGACCGCGACCAGAACAACGCCGGCCGCCTCACCCACCCCATGGTGAAGCGCCCCGGCGACAACCATTACTCGCCCATCGCCTGGCCCGATGCTTTCGACCTCATCGCCAAGGAGTTGAATGCCTGCAAAACGCCGGACGAAGCCGTGTTCTATACTTCGGGCAAGATTCCGAACGAGCCGGCTTTCCTGTTCCAGCTGTTCGTGCGCGAGTATGGCACCAACAACCTGCCCGACTGCTCCAATATGTGCCACGAGAGTAGCGGCTCGGCCCTGAGCCCCACGCTGGGCCTCGGCAAAGGTTCGGTTACGCTGAATGACATTCACGAGGCCGAAGTCATCCTTATCATCGGCCAGAACCCGGGCACCAACCACCCGCGCATGCTCACGGCCCTGCAAAAAGCCAAGCGCAACGGGGCCAAAATCATCAGCGTGAACCCGCTGATTGAAGCCGGCTTAGTGGCCTTCAAAAACCCGCAGGATTTCATGAACCCGCTACGGGCGCTGGGCGCGCTGATGGGCGACGGCACCCAAATCACCGACGTATTCCTGCAGGTGCGCGTGGACGGCGACATGGCCCTGCTGCGCGGCATTATGAAGCACCTGTTCGAGGCCGAGGACCTGAACCCCGGCCAGGTGGTGGACCGCGGCTTCGTGGCCGAATTCACCGAAGGCTTCGACTCGTTTGAGCAAAATATCCGCAACACGAGCTGGACCGAGATTGAGGAAATCAGCGGCATTAGCCGCGCCCAGCTGCTGGAAGCCGCTAATATCATCGCGCACAAGCAGAAAATCATCACCTGCTGGGCCATGGGCGTCACCCAGCAGCGCAAGGGCGTGGAGACGATTCAGGAAATCGTGAATCTGCACCTCATGAAAGGCGCTATCGGCAAGCCCGGCGCGGGCACCTGCCCGGTGCGCGGCCACTCCAACGTGCAGGGCGACCGCACGATGGGCATCTGGGAGCGGGTGAAAGGGGAGTTTCTGGACGCGCTGGAAAAGGAGTTCAAATTCACGGCCCCGCGCGAAGACGGCCTCGACGTGGTGGAAAGCCTGAAAGCCATGCACGCTGGCAAAACCCGTGTGTACTTCAGCCTGGGCGGCAACCTGCTGGCCGCCGGCCCTGATACTGAATTCATTGCCGAAGCCATGCGCAAGCAGAAGCTAACGGTTTTCGTGGGCACCAAGCTCAACCGCGGCCACCTCATCACCGGCGAAACCAGCCTGCTGCTGCCCACCTTCGCCCACGTCGACATCGACATGCAGAAGGCTGGCCACCAGATGACGAGCTGCGAAAACTCGATGGGCGTGGTGAGCCAGAACAAGGGCATTCTGGTGCCGCTCGATGGCGACCAGCTCAGCGAGGTAGCCATCATCAGCGGCATGGCCATTGCCACGCTGGGCGACAAAACCCGCACCGACTGGGTGGCCATGACAGAGAACTACGACGTCATCCGCGACCGCATCGCCCGCGTCATCCCCGGCTTCGAGGACTTCAACCAGAAGCTGCGCGAGCCGGGCGGCTTCTACCTGCCCAACGGCCCCCGCGAGCGCAAGTTCACGACCGAGGACGGCAAGGCGCACTTCAGCACTACCACGCTGGACAAGTACGAAATCGAGCCCGACCAGTTGATTCTGATGACCGTGCGCTCGCACGACCAGTTCAATACCACGATTTACGAGTACAACGACCGGTACCGGGGCATCCATAACGAGCGCCGCGTGCTGTTCATGAACCCGGCCGATATGGCCACCCGCAGCATCAAAGCCAAGGACCTCATCGACATCACCAGCCATTTCCAGGGCGAGGAACGCACGGTGGAGAAGTTCGTGGCCGTGCCCTACGATATCCCGAAAGGCAACGTGTCAGCCTACTTTCCCGAGGCCAACCCGCTGGTGCCCATCACCAGCGTGGCCAAGATAAGCAACACCCCTACCTCGAAATACGTGGTGGTAACGGTGGTGCCCACGGCGGTAAACAACGACAAGCGCATCAAGCAGCGCGAGGCGATGATGGCTTAGTCACCTCACCCCCGGCCCCGGTCCAGGGGGGGGGGGGGCCCCCGCGGAGGTATTGTGTGTTTTTATGAAATTAATAAAGCCGATTAATTTGTGAGTATGGGGGTGTTGTTTTT
>JANNDE010000121.1:0-3432 GCA_031387395.1 Hymenobacter sp. | reverse complement strand
AACGTGAAGTCGAACCGTACGCCGAAGCCCGAGCCCACGGCAATCTGCCGGTAGAAAGTGTTGAGCTGAAACTGTGCGCCGGGGCGGATGTAGTTGCCGAAATTAGGTGAAGTGGGGTTGGTTTCTTTGCGTTCCTGCAAGCCCCAGACGTTGCCAAAATCCGTGAATAAAGCCCCTTTAAAAAAACCGGAAATGGGGAATCGGTATTCCACGCTGCCTTCGAGCAGCAGCTCGCCGGGCTGTTCGGTGAGGTAGTCGCGCGAGCCATTGGAGCGTGTGGGGGTGTAACCGCCGGGGCCCAGGCGCCGGGGCTGCCAGGCGCGCAGGCTGGTAGAGCCCCCGGCAAAAAAGGACTTGTCGTAGGGTACGATATAAGCGGCACGCTTCGTTTCATCATCATACGTGCGGTTCAGAGCGTGCACAATGCCGCCGTTCAGGCGCCACACAAAAAAAGTTTGAGGCGTGAGGTGGTGATACCGGCGATAGTCGATGCTCAACCGTGCAAAGTCGTACACGTTCAGGCCTGTCTGGCGCTTGAGGGCATCCTGATAAAGCGACCGGCTGAGCCCCCCGAACTCGGCAAACATACGCAGGTAGTGCGCATCCCGGGTTTCGTTGAAATCGTTGGAATTGTAGAGCGAGGTGAAGCTGAAGCTGGGCTCAATCTGCTTGCTGAAAGAACGATAGAGCGATGAGCCCTGCGTATCGCGCAGGTAGTTGAGCTGATATTGAAAGGAATCGGCCTTGATGTAGGAATTCACCAGCGTGAGCACGACCGGCGAAATAACGAACTGGTGGTAAGCCGATTTCTGCCAGATGTAATCGAAGGAAAACTCGAAGTTGGACCGTGAGTATTCGGGCCGGTCAACAAAAGTCTCGGACAGCAAAAACCGGGTTTTGGGGTTGTAGCGCGTCAGAAAATGATTGGTGCGGAAAGGCACCAGAAACTGGGGCAGCACCAGCGCGGCCGTGGCCCCGAGCTGGGTGGTATACACCGATTTTGGAGCCTCGCCCGCATTAACGCCCACGCGGGTGAGCTGGCCCTCGTAGCCGGCGCGCAGGCCCACTTCCAGCACCTCGGCTCCGCCAAAAGGATTGCGGGTTTTCAGGCGCAGATTGAGGAAAGGGCCCGGCTGATAGGCCACGTAGGTACCGCCCACTTCGGTGGTTTGCGAATATTTGGGGGCCGGCGAGGCATTGATGACGGCTACCAGCTCGCCGGTGCTGGGGTGCAGCCCGGCGCTATCGGCCGCCGGTGGGTCGGGCACCTTGCGGTAGTTCACGGTATTAAAACGAAACATGTCGAGGTCGGCGAGCAGGCGCTGCGTCTGCAGGGTGTTGGCGAGGCTGAAGCGCTGGCCGGGGCGCACCAGCACCTTGCGGGCCAGCAGGGTCGTGCTGTACTGCTGCTTATAAGCTGCGAAGCGAACGGAATCGGTGACTACAGTATCGGTGCGCAGGCCCAGGCTGGGGCGGGCGCGCAGGGCGCCGGTGGTGCCGGAGCGGCGTAGGGTGTCGCCGGTGGCGCTACGCAGGGTGCGGCCCACGCCGGCATCAGTGATGAAGCGCACCTGCCGGATGGTATATACGCGGTGGCCCTGGCCGGGGGCTGGGTTGGCGATAAACAGGCGCAGGCGCACGGTGCCCTTGTCGTAGCTGGTATCGGCCTCGTAGCTGACGTACTGCTGCCGGAAATCGAAGTAGCCGGCGTTTTTGATGGCCGTTTCGAGGCGGGCCCGCTCCAGGCCCAGGGTGTCTTCGTTGTAGCGGCCGTTTTCGTGCAGCAGCGTTGTGGGCTGGGCCCGGCGCACCACGGCGGCCACGCCCGAATCGGGGACGACGGGCGGCTCCAGGCGGTAGCGAAACAGCAGGTTCTCGGCGACCTTATATGTCACCGTTACGCGGCGGTAGGTCTTGGCGCGGTCGAGCAAGTCACTTTTACCGGGAAGTATTCGGGCCGGGGCTGTGATGATGCTGAACAGCAGGCCCCGGCGGAACCGGGCGGTATCGGTGGCCACGACCTGGCCCCGGAAAAAGCCGTGGGTGTGCAGGTAAGTCGTCATCTGCTGCGCGGTGCGCTGGGTGAGGGCCGTATCGTAGATAGCCGGCGGCTCGCCCAGGCGCATAATGGCGTTGCCCTTGTCGAGGGCCAGCTGCTTGCGCTTGGCCTGGCGCTCGCGCTGGGTGATGAGCTTGCCCAGCCTGGCCGAGTCGGTACCGGCGGCCTGCATTTTGGTCGAGTAGGTACTTTGGATGTCGCGCAGCTGGCTGCGCAGCCGCACCGAATCGTAAAACTTCACCCCCAGCTGATAGATGGCCAGCTTGGGCAGCGGCAGTTGGGTATTGGGTTTTTGCTGCACCAGGGCGGTCAGGGCGTCTTTGTCGGCCTGCTTTTTCACGCCGGTTATCTCGACGCGGCTCAGCAGGCGCTGGTTGGGCCGGAGCAGCTTGAATGGCGAGCAGGCGGCCACCGCTACAAGGGCCAGCAGCGGGCCCAGCCGGCCGCCGCGCCGTAGGTTTGCAAAACAGGAGTTCAACAATGGTTTCAAAAGCACTGGGCAAATACGTGCAGTCACTGCACCAAAAAAAATACCGGCACCGCCACGGCGCGTTTCTGGTGGAAGGCGGTAAAAGCGTGTTGGAGCTGCTAAGTTCCGACCTGGAAACCGAACACGTGCTGGCCACGGCCGAATTTGCCGACCAATACCGCGCCCGGCTGCCATCCAGCTTGCCTCTGAGCCTGGCTTCCGAAGCCGAGCTGACCCAGCTGGGCACGCTGGCCACCAACACCACGGCCCTGGCCATTGCCCGCCAGCCCGTGGCCCCGCCATTGGCCCCAACGCTACCCGCCGCCGGTTTGTTGCTGGCCCTCGACGAAGTGCGTGACCCCGGCAACCTGGGCACCCTGCTGCGCCTGGCCGACTGGTACCACCTGCCCGGCGTGGTGCTCAGCCCCGGCTGCGCCGATGCTTACGCCCCCAAAACCGTAGCTGCCAGCATGGGTGCCTTTGCCCGCGTGCGCGTTTGGGAGCGCGACTTAGCCGAGTGGCTGCCCACGCTGCCGCCCACCGTGGGCATCTACGGGGCCGATTTGGAGGGCGACAACGTGCACCGTCTCACCCTGCAACCCAGCGGCGTGCTCGTGATGGGCTCCGAGTCGCACGGTCTCACGCCGGGCGTGGCGGCGGCCCTCACCCGCAAGCTGCACATTCCGCGCGGGGCCGGCGGCCAGGCCGAAAGCCTGAACGTAGCCATCTCGGCGGCAATTCTGCTCGACAATTTCTTTCGGGGGCAGTAGGGCTGGTATCAGCGCCATGAGCAAACCAGGAACGTCAGGCTGTGCGCCCGCGAAACCTAGATATCGAGCGCCCAAAACGACTGTAATATGGTGGGGGTTAAGGATATAAGAAACACAAGCGGAAAGTTTAAATT
>JANNDE010000106.1:0-11454 GCA_031387395.1 Hymenobacter sp. | reverse complement strand
GAGAGGGGCTGGGGGGTGAGTTTAGGACTTACGCAAACACGGTAGAAGGTAGCCCCAGCGGGGCGGTATGTTGGTATTAATTATTTGACAAACAATGGGTAAGCACTAGCGGGGCGACACCCGATTGCCAAGAAAACAAGTGTCGCCCCGCTGGGGCTTTGGTTCATCTAATCAATCAAGTACTACCAATGTGTCGTCCCGCTGGGGCTTGAAAACTGGCCTTCTGCGTAAGTCCTAGAGTTAAAAGTTGAGATGCTTGTTCGTTGCTGATTTTTAAATTTTAACTTATTGCCATACACGTGCCGTCTTGGCTCCCCTCTCCCCAAGAGAGGGGCCGGGGGGTGAGGTGCCCCGCGCGGGCAGCTGCTTTACAAGTCGCCCAGCCGCTGGCCCTGCTGCCGGCCCAGGCGCAGGTGCTTGGCCTGCCCCACCAGCTGCGACCCATAAATGCCCGTGTGCCCCGAAAATAAATACGCCACCACGCAGGCCAGGGCCAGGTATACCCCGGCATTGCTTCCAAACAGTTCAAGCCCCAGCAGCAGGCAGGCCAGCGGGGTGTTGGCCGCGCCCGCGAATACGCCTACGAAGCCCATCGCGGCCAGCAGCGCCACCGGCAGCGGCAGCACCACCGCCAGCGCGCTGCCCAGCGCCGCCCCGATAAAAAACAGCGGCGTGACTTCGCCGCCCTTGAAGCCGCAGCCCAGCGTGAGGGCCGTGAGGCCCAGCTTCCAGGCCCAGTCGGTAGGAGGCAGCGGGTGCTGAAAGGCTTCGATAATGACCGGCACGCCCAGCCCGCCAAAGCGCACCGGCCCGGCCAGCCACAGCAGCCCGGCCACCAGCACACCGCCCAGCACCGGCCGCAGCGGCGGGTAGCTGATGCGGCTGAAAACCTGCCCAATACCGTGCGTGAGCGTGGCAAACGCCCGGGCCGCCAGCCCAAACAGCGCGCCCGCCAGCAGCGTGCCGCCCAGCAGCAGCGGCGTGAGGGGCAGCTCGCTCAGCGTGGGATAGTGGGTGTGGCCCACGCCCCAGGCCCGCGTCACGAAGTCGGCAAAAATCGCGGCCAGGAAGCTGGGCAGCACGGCATCGTAGCGAATCGAACCCAGCAAAAAGACTTCGAGCCCGAACACGGCCCCGGCCAGCGGCGTGCCGAACACCGAGGCAAACCCCGCGCTCATGCCCGCGATGAGCAGCAGGCGGCGGTCGCGGGGGCGCAGGCGCAGCCAGCGCGGGAGCCAGCGGGGGAGCTGGTCGGCCAGGGCCGCGCCCATTTGCACGGCCGTGCCCTCGCGGCCCGCCGAGCCGCCACACAGGTGTGTGAGCAGCGTGCCGCCCAGCACCAGCGGCACCAGCCGCAGCGGCAGCCGCTGGCGGGGCCGGTGAATCTCATCGAGCAGCAGGTTGTTGCCGCGCCCGGCCCGGCCGCCGGAATAGTGGTAGGCCAGGCCAATGAGCAGGGCCGCCACCGGCAGCAGCGCCAGCATCCAGGGGTGGGCTTCGCGCCAGCCCGTGACCCAGTCGAGCGCTACCAGGAAACCGGCCGAGGCGGTGCCGGCCAACGCGCCAATCAGCCCGCAAATCAGCAGCCAGCGTAGCAGGAACAGCAGGGTGGCGGTGGTGTTACGGGCGAAAAAGGAGGGGCGCATGGATGCAGAGGGCAGGATGAATCGGGCGGCGCGGGCGGCGGCGTTGCGGAGGAATCATCAGCGCGGGGCGCGGGGCTCCGGCGGTTCGCGGTGGCAGTCCATCACCGTATTCGGCGGGGTGCGAAGATAGGGGGGCGGAGCACCGTGCCGAAGCCGGTTTAGCTGGCGATGGCTTCGGCCCGGTCAGCTACCCAGCCGTCCCGGCCCTTCTTCTGGTTGAATTGCGAAGCGGCCGTGCCGTGCAAGTGCTGCCCCGTTTGCCAATGGTTGGTCGCAATCAGCTTTGCCGGTACGAAAACACCGTCCACAAAGCCAAAGCCGTCCGCTTTTACTTGCAACTCGCCGCGAAATTCCCGCGTGACTGGCGCGGTGGCCGGTTCGGGACGGGGTGTGGGCCGCACATCCCATAGCTGCCCATCGGCGCGGGTGGCCAACTGCACCACGCGGGGGCGCCCGGCCCCCGGCTCCAGGCGCATTTGCAGCGGGCTGCCCAGCGGCAGCTTTTGGAGCCAGCGATACTTTTTGAGCGGCACGCCCATTGGCCGGGCATTGCCGGCGGGCAGCAGGTGGGCCATTGCCGGCCGCTCCGACGTTTGCTCGCTGATGGACTGCAATACGACGGGCTGCCAGGGCAGGTCGCCGTAGGCAGCCGCATCGGCTGCATCGAGCAAAGCGAGATGAGCCGGTTTATTAGCTGGGTAAGCTGCGGCAAACCACGGCTGGCCCATGAGCTGCCGGGCCGCGTAGCTCACCTGCAAGCCTTCGGCCTGCTTGCCCTGCGCCAGCCGCCGTAGCTGCTCCTGTGCCATCCCGAGGTACCCGGCTCCGTGGAGCATTCCCGCCAAGGTTTCGCGGACTTTGCCCAGATACATTTCTTCGCTCGGGCACTGGGCGGCGCGGTAGTAGCAAGCCAAGGCAGCTTGCCCATCGGTTGGGCGCAGGGTTTCGGCCAGCAATTGCCAGGCCCAATAGTCGCCGCTTTTCTGGCGTACCAGCGGCAGCAGGGTTGGCAGGGCGGCGGCCGTATCGCCAAGCGCCAATAGCAGCTTGGCGCGGCGGAATGAAATCCAGCCGTAGCCGGGATGCTGCGCGGCCAGCTCTTCCAGCCGGGGCAATAGGGCTTGCGCTTCGGGCCGGGCCGCCGCCAGGTCGCCGAGGGCCGGGTTCAGTCGTTTTTCCAGGCTCTTGGCGTAGGCTCCAAAAGCCGTTTCGGTCAAGGCGGGCAGCCTGATGGCTTTGTCGGCGCCCTTTGGCGTGAAGGAATCCTTTACGTAATCTTCCGGGCGCAACAAGTCCAGGTTCCACCACGCCCACCAGCCCGCCGGTAGCTGTTCCTGAAATTTGAGGGCCGCTTTGAGCAGCACCGACCGGCCGGTTGAAGCGGCGGCAACAACCGGCACTGTTGCCAGGGCGCGCAGCAAGGCCGCGATTTCGGTATTGGGTGGGTCTTGCCGGTTGGCCAGCGCGGCCAGCAGCTTGCGCAACTCCCAATACAGCTGCTCGTCGCGGCCGGCTTGAGCGGGGAAGGGCAGGGCCGCCAACTGCCCAACCCAGCGGGTCGCCGCGCCGGCATCGGCCTGGCCCACGTATTTTTTCAGGCAGGAAAACACCGCCAGGTGCATATCTGCCTGGGCAAACGAGCTTTCGGGGCGTTCGGCCAGTGACTCTTTGGCTTGGCGGTAGGCGGTTTCCAACTCTCCGGCCTGGCAGAGTGCGGCAATGGTCATTGGCATAGAATGGAAGAAATATTAATTCAGGTTTTGCAGAATGCTGCTTAGCTTTTGTGCTAAGCCCTCGGAATCATGCTGCGTAAGTCGCGCCCCGGTAATGCGGCCTTTGCCGTCGTAGTCGAGATTCAGCACGGCGCGGCCCGTGGCATCCTGGAGCAAGTAGCGTTCGAGGTTTTTGTGATGTTGCACAATCAGAATCATGATTTCCTCTTGGGCGGCGGCTTCCGCAAATTGCTCGTAGAAGCCGGCCAGCGCGGGCGGAGCATCGTTGGCGAACGTGGCGGGCACCACCGCAATGCCCGCCGGTAGCGGCTCGTTGAGCCGGGCGGTGGCCTCCTGGTTGAGGGGGCCGGCTTTGCCAATGGCCACGGCCTTGCTCAGCGGCACATCATTCTTGTAATAAGCCAGCACTTCGCCCCGCTCCTCGCCCCGGCGCAGGGTGTAGCGCAGGGCATGCTGCTGGTCGCTCACAGCTTCCACCACTATGCCCATTTCGCCAAACTGCCCTGCTACCCGCCTAAACTGCTGCACCTGCGCCACGGGCCGGCTCGCAATACCCAGTTGGGCTTCCAGGGCCTCCAGTGGGTCGAACTGCGCCGTTTGGGCCTGCAACACTTCGGGCCACAGCGGCACGCCGCCCGGCGCGGGCAGAATTCCCAGCGGGTCGAACACGCGCATCTGGCCCCAAGGCACAAAATCCGGCGGATTCAATAAATACAGCTGCCGGGCGGCGCGGGTGATGGCCGTGTACACCCAGCGAAAATATTCCGCGTGGCGCTGCCCGGCAAAGCCCTGGAAATCGACGAAGGCCGTTTGCCAGGTGCCGCCCTGTGCCTTGTGGCAGGTGATGGCGTAGCCGTACTTCACCCGTAGGGCCTGAAACTGCGGGTCTTGTTTTAGAAACGCGCTGAACTCGTGATGCTTGTGGTCGTGCCCGGTTTTCGCACGCCACCGGATTACGGCATCGATGTACAGCGCCCGTATTTCTTCCGGGCGAAGCGACCCTTCGATGCTGTTCAGGAAGCTTTCCAGGAGCAGGCGTTCGGCATCGTACGTACTGCCATCGGGGCGGGTGAGGCGCAGGCGTACCCAGCGCCACCGCAAGGGCACCCAAATTTCCTTCAGCTTCGGGGCGGGGCCGGCTGGCGGCTGGTTCTTGTCTTTGTCCTTATCCTTGCCATCGGCTATGTACACCTTGTGCGAGATTCCGAAGGCTTCGCCCACCCATAGCACTGTGGCAAACTCGCCGTTGTAGATGGCCTCTTCGGGGTCGAGGTAATTATTCTGGCTGATGATGAGCCAGTCATTCACCGCCACATTGGTTTGCCCCGGAAAGAAATGCGCTCGTACCTGCTCGTTGTACTGCCGGGCCAGGTTGTTGGAATACGTAACGATGACCGTTTTGGCCCCTGCCTGCGGGCCGCCCCCGGCCGCCAGGTAGGTGGTGAGCATTTCTCCCTCGGGCACGTCCTGCACGTCGGCGGCCCGTGTCAGGCGCAGGCGGGCGAAGTTGCCGGTGCGGATGCTCTCGCGCACGGCGGTTGCATTTTGCAGGATGCCGCTGTCGGTTTGCTGGCGCTTCACTTCGGTCATCTCCACGCCCGGCAGCACGGGACCGAGGCCCAGGCGGTGGCCGAGCCACACCTCGTCCAGCGCCCGCGATTCCCGGTCGCCCACGGGGGCGAGCTGCGCCTGGTCGCCCACCAACAGGATTTTGTAGCCGTTGCTGGCCGACGGCTGCACGTAGCGCAGCAAGTCGCTGAGGAGCTGCCCGCTGCCCAGCTGAAAGAATTCTCCTTCCGCAAACTTGTCGCTCACCATCGAAGCCTCGTCCACCACGAACAAGGTGCCAAACGTAGCCTGATTATTGGCCAGCTCGAAGTGGTATTTGAACGACTTATGCGCGTCGTCCTTACCCGTGTTGTCTTCCCGTTTTTCCAGCCGCCGCATCTTATCAAAGTTGTAGATGCCCCGGTGAATGGTGGTCGCCAGGCGCCCGGTTTGGCGGGTCATCACCCGCGCCGCCCGGCCCGTGGGGGCCAGCAGCACGGCGGGCCGCTCCAGCTCCGCCAGTATCGTTTTGAGTAGGGTGGTTTTGCCCGTGCCCGCGTAGCCCCGCAGCAGAAACACCGGCTGCGAAGGCTGCGTCAGGAACTCGCGGAAGGCGATGAGTGCGGCGGTTTGGTCGGGGGTGAACATCTTGGACTTGTATAAAGCTTTTTTTTAATAGCATTTATTAGAAGGAACCACTCATTTAAATACTTGTCGTAATTCTTAGAAACTTTTTCAACATCGACCTGCTGCTTAGCACTGTCTGATTCATGGTAACCGTGACTCCCATAATCGCGGATATTTTTTACTGATTTTATATAAGGTTCTTCCCATGTATGGCTGCAATAATCGCGTGCTAGGACAAGCTTGTACCAAGTGGTGACATACCACTGTTTTGTAGTTTTATTCTGTTTAGCATCATACGCAGATATTCTGCTAGCGCTAGTCAACACCCAAGTGTTAATAACATCAAATTCCCTAATCAAATACTCTGATATAATTTCCGCCTGTATGACCGTATACTTACATGCATCATAATAATCTTCATTCTTTGCACTCAAATACATTTTTTCAAAATTACTGCGTAATGAATCCCCCATTTTACCAAATTGGGCAGGAATATCTTTATAATATTTGGCAGCCCTGCTTTTTATTCTGTCGTCAATAAAAAATAGTCTTTGGCTTACACTTTTCAAATCTGCCACAATATCGTTGAGCCTTTGTGCGTGGTCAAGATGCTCTTCTAGTTGCACAAAGAAGCCTTCTTTTACTGCTTGGTAGTCGTATTCACCCCTTTTTTCGGCTTCAATCAGCCGGTCAATATACCTTTCGTAAAATTGCTTAACTGCGATATCCATACTAGATTATGCCAGAGGCAATAGCGGCGTTAATTCCTTGCTCCTTCCAAATCTTCAATGTGACTTTTAAGTCAATTGAGATTCTGTTTTTTACACAAAAACCTAATTTGTTTTTTAGGTTTAAGTAAACTGGGTCAGCCTTCCCCCTAACCATCCCCAAATAAGCAATTTTCCCCGCCAGAACCCGCTCCAATTTCGGCACCTTTCCTTTATAACGAGCGTGGGCTTTGCTGGCGGGATAATGCTCCCGCAGCGTAGCGCTGGCCGCTTCATAACCTTTGGTTTCCCAGTTGTGCAGCATGGCCCGGATTTGCCGCACGTATTCGCGGGGCACGTTGGGGCGGTCGTTCACCACGATGCCGGTTACTTCCTGGCGGGTTTCCGAGGTTTGGAGGCGCTGTTTCTGCTCGTTTTGCTGGTATCCTTCGGCCGCGAGCGTCGCGTTGAGCTCCTGGTGAAACGCGGCGCGGAACACCGGTCGGTTGCCCGAGAACGTGAGGTCGTCGGCGTAGCGGGTGTAGGTGCAGCGGTGGCGGGTGGCCAGCTGCTGCAGGCGGCGGTCGAGGCGCTGGCACACGGCATTGGTGAGCAGGGGCGACGTGGGCGCGCCCTGCGGCAGGCTGCCCTGGTCGCAGCAGAGGCTGGCCACGAGGTGAGCCCCTGCTTTGGCGAGGCCGAACGGCGGCAATTGCAGCACGGCCATCACCCGCCCCACCGACGTGCTGGGGAAGAAGTCGCGCAAATCCAGGTTCAGCACGAAGCGGTGGCCCGCGTGGGGCTGCGCATTGGTGAGCACGCTACGGCCCGGCACGAAGCCGTGCGAAGCCGGGTGGCTGGTGGTGAAAGCAGCAGTGAGGCACCGCAGCAGCAGGCGCTGCAAGCGCAGCAGGCCGTGGTCGGGCGCTTTGATGGTGCGGAACTCGCCCGGCGTGCGCTTGGCAATCTGAAAGGCGCGGTAGCGGGTTTCCTTTTTGTGATAGGCATAGTATTTCAGCAGCTTGGCCGAAATAGGTTTGGCCTTGTGCCGGGGGTTTTCGGCTACATCCTGCTGCAAGGCTACGTTCAGGGCGAAGGCCAGCTGCGGCACATCGGTAACGTGGCTGAACAGCAGCGCCAGCTCGGTAGCTGGAATAAGCTTGCCTGAAACAACGGCCAATGCTACCTCCGATACGGAACGACGGGCCGGGGTTTCGGTGGCATTCGGTTCGGATGGGGATGGTAGCGGAAAGGCCATAGATAGAAACGAGCAACAAAAATAAGGTGCCCAAATGAAAGTACCTGCCGGGAGTTTTCCTGTCCTATACTTATATAATATAAGATATTAATCAATGCTGAGAATGACTGAGCAATGATTATCATAAACTAAACAATGCCAATTAAATCAATTAATTAAAATCAAATTAATCAATTAAGTCAACTGTCAATGCAGCCGTTGTGAAACGGGCGCGGCGCAACGCCGCACGGGGTCAAAGGCCCAGACGCAGGTACTTTCAAAGAGCGAGCGGCTCCCGCAATTCGGGGGCCGGGATTTAGTTGATTGGGGCCGCAAGCGAGGCAGCGGCGGCCGAACTACGCGGGTAGCCCGGCGGGGGAATGCTGCTGCAAAGGTGGGGAGCCGGAATGCAGCCTAAGTGCATTGGCGAAAAAAGATTTCGATTTAATTTCAGGCCGCCCGCTCACTGCATAGTTGGCTCGCGCCCTGGCAGCGGAAGCAGGTAATAGCGGCCAGTACGCAACGCGGCGCGGGGGCGTTCGTACTTTGAGCGGGCGAAAGCGCGGCGGTGGCGGGAGCGGGGTGGTTCATACTGCAAACCAACGGCCCCGGAATGCAGCCGAACTGCATTGGCGAAAAAAAGAAAAATAATTTATGCCGACTACCAAAGGCCCGGAAACCCGCTACCGCCTGATTGACGAATGCCTGCAACGCCGGCAAAAAATATGGCCGGCCAGCGTATTGCGGGAAACGGTTATGGCTAAATTCCGGGAGCTGACGGGCTATAAGCTGAGCCCCCGGCAATTTGCGCAGGACCTGGCCGACATGCGCGAAGGCGGCAGCACCGGCTACAATGCTCCCATCGCGCACACCCGCGACCGGGGCTACCACTACACCGAAGCTACTTTCCGGCTGCACGACAGCCCCCTGGAAAGCGGCGACGCGGCCGTGCTGCGCCAGGCCCTGGTGGCGCTGCGGCAGTTTCAGGGTCTGGGGCTGAGCGATGAGCTGGGCGACGTGGTGCAGCGCGTGGAAGCCCATCTGCAAGCCCGGAATGATAATGCAGCCGAGCGTCCGGTTATCTGGTTTGAGCAGGTGCCCGACTACGCGGGCACGCCGTTTCTGGGGCCACTGTATCAGGCCATTCGGGCGCGGCAGGTGCTGCGGCTGCGCTACCGGGCCTTCGGCGCGGCCGAGGCCTGGGAAGAAACCGTGCAGCCATATTTGCTGAAGCAATACAACCACCGCTGGTTTCTGGTGGGGCATGGAACGGGCCGGCCGGGCATCAGTAACTACGCGCTCGACCGTATCGAGCAGGCGACCCCCGACGAAACCGTCGGATATCAGTCACCGCCGGTCGATTTGGTGGCGCGGTTCGCGGACGTCGTGGGTGTGTCGGTGCCCGAAGCGGGCGCGGCGGAAACGGTGCGACTGCGCTTCCGGGCCGGGCGCGGGCAATACGTGCTAACCAAGCCGTTGCATCCCAGCCAGCAGCTGGAAACAATAGCTGAGGATGCCGTTGAAATAAGCTTGCGGCTGGTGCTAAATAAGGAGTTGGAAACCCTGATTCTTAGTTTTGGCGACGATGTAGAGGTGAAATTGCCGGAGCAACTGCGGACGCGCGTTGCCATCCGATTGCAAGCAGCGGCCGGTAATTATTAAAGCCCAGCAGTACTACATCTTTATCCCCCCGTGCTTCATGCCGCCGCCATGCCCCAGGTGCATGCTCATGCGCGGCGCGATGAAGCGCAGGTACACTTCGAAGGAAAGCGGATTTTTGCCGTAGGCCGCGAGCAGGGCGGTGTTGTCGGTATTATACGTATTGAGCGTGCCAGTGAGGCCGAGGTCGAGCCAGCCGGCTTTGGTTTTGGCGAGGTACCTGGATGCGCCCAGCGTGAAGGCAGCTACCGAGCGGTTGGCGTGGGCCGCGTCGTCGGTGAGGGCGGGCAGCATTAGCTCGCCGTAGTTCAACTGTAGCGTTTCGAGGCGGGTGAACAGGTTGAACTGGCTGGCCTGGAGGTTGCTTTCGAGCAGAAACGAATTGGAATAAGTCGTTTCTTCGCCGGGGCCGCTGTGCCGGTTCATGCCCCACACGGCGGTGGTCGAGAGGACGCTTTCCTGGCCCACGTTGGCGTTGTGCAGCACCGAAGCCGTGGTGCGGTCCACGTTGTCGTTGGGTTCCAGCTCCTCGGGGCTCTTGAGGTGGGCGGCCGAAACCTGCAGGGCCAGGTTATCCGAAGGGTTCACCGAGAGGCGGGCGCTATACGAGTCGAAGCGCGGCCGGTCGAAGCGGTAGCGGTTTTCGTTGGGCTCGCGGCCGGTGAAGAGCGAGCCTTCGAGCTTGGCCTGGCGGTAGCGCACGCCCAGCGTGGCCACCCCGAACTGGATGTGGGTGGCATCCTGCCAGTGGTGGCCCAGCGGGGCCGCCGGCAGGTTGGCCGCCGAGGGCCGGTGCATAAATACGGGCGGCCCGATGGCCGGCTCGCCGGGGTAGCCGAGGTAGGCAGTCAGGTCCACGTCGGGGCTGGCGGCGTAGGTGTAGGCCACGGCCAGGGCGCTCACCAGGTCGTGCGGGTGCTGGTGGTCGTGCAGCTTGGCACCCTGCCACGACTCGCCGGTCTGGAACAGCAGCGGGTAGCCCGCGCCGCCCACCGTCAGCGGGTCGGGCGAGAGCATGGCTTGGATGCTGAACAGTCCGTGCTGGCCCACCAGGTGGTTGGCCATGCCCATCACGTAGCTGTTGGCCCGGAAATTGGTGTCGCCCCGCAGGGCGCGATGGGTGAAGTTCTGGCTGGTGTAGCGCAGGAATACGGAGTACATCAGCATCAGGTCCCAGCCTTTCGACTGCGACATCTGCATGTACATCGGCGAGGAATCGGGGTGCCAGCTGGTGCCCGAGCCCTGCCGCGTCATGGGCAGGTTTTTGGAGAAGGAGTTGCGCAGGTCCATCATCCCGCCGCCGCTGCTGTCGGGGGCCATGCCGGGCATGCTGGTGCTGCCGCCCGGGCCCATGTTCATGCCCGGCATGTCGTGGCCGGGCATAGCAGGCGCAGGTTGGGCAGCCGGCGTGGGGGTGGGTGCGGCGGCCGGCATGCTCATGCCCGGCATGTCCATCCCTGGCATGGTGGGCGCAGGCGCGGGGCGCGCTGGAGTGGCCGGAGCAGCCACGGCCGGCTTGGGGCTGGGCGCGGGTGTGCGGCTGGTGGGTTTGGCCCTGGGCCTGGGGCGCGGTGCCGGGGTGGCGGGCCTGGCTTTGGGCTTGGGCCTGGCAGCGGGCATGGGCATCGACCTATCCATGCCCGGCATGTTGGTGTGTTGGGCAAATGCCGAAGTGCCCAGCAATAAGCTCAGGGAAGTCAGAAGCAGCGGTTTCATGTGAAAATGGTTTGGCAGGGCGGGTCAGGTTGAGTAGTTATTTCACGAGGAGGCTACCCCGCAGCATGCCCATGCCGCAGGTGAAGTCGAACCGGCCCGGCTGCTGGGGCAGCAGCTCGACGAGGGTGGTTTTGAAAGCCGGCAGGTCGCGCCGAATGTTGAAATCGGGCATGAGCAGCTCTTCCGAACAGCTGTTTTCCTCGTCGCGGTAGAAGTTCAGCCGCACCGGTTGGCCCCGCTGCACCTCAATTACATCGGGCGAGTAGCCCCCTTTCACGGTAATATCGATTTCCTGCACGCCGCCCGACGACGACACGGCACTGGCCACCGGGCGCGGGGAAAAGAAGAAATACCAGACCACGAAGCCGGCCAGGCCCAGGCCGGCAATGGTGACGATGATGGCGGGAGTATCCATGGGAATGAGGGGGATGTATTATCCGGGCCGTCGTGCTGTGCGAAGTCGAAACCGCACGCCGGTGGACAGTATGTAAAAGTGGAAAAATGATTTTTATTTTTTTATCAACACAGCAGGGAACACATGGCAGACCAATGTCGTTTTTTTTTTTGGATTAATATTTTAA
>JANNDE010000088.1:0-7893 GCA_031387395.1 Hymenobacter sp. | reverse complement strand
CCTTTTCGGTACCAGGCGTCGTTCCGGAAATAGCCTCCCACGCGCAGCAACACGTAGGCGATGCCTAAATCGCCGTAGCACCATGCCAGTTGGCTGGGCCCCAGGGCTTGCTGCGTGTCGGCGGCAACGGTGGAAGGGAATAGCGAAGGCCCGTCTGTCAGTTCCTGCGCCAGCAGAAAAGCCAGGGTCTGCTCCAGGAGGGCGCGGCATTTCTCGGGTGCCACACCCTGCTGGTGCAGGCCAAGCAGAAACATAATAATGCCCGGAGAACCATGGGCCAACCCGAGGTTGATATTCACGACTTCGGCGCTTCTTTCGGCGCTTTCTTCGGGGCTGTTTATTGTCGCGTTCCACGCTACGCCCACTGGCATGGGCAGGGCCAGGTCCTCCAGGCGCAGAAGCAGGGTTTCCTGCAGGGCCCGGTGGTCTTGCCCGGCATCTTCGGCCAGAAAAAGACTCGCGCCTATAAACCCGTAAAACAGGTCGTAGTCCCGGTCCAGATAAAAGCTGCTCAGGGACGCGATGACCATCGGCCGCACGTCGTCGACGATGGCCGCGGCATCTTCATCAAGCACGCCCAGGCTCACCAGATGAGCAATTACCCAGCTCAAGCCGGTAAAGCCCGTTCCCAGAAAGCAGGTTTGGTCCGTGCTGTTGGTGGCTTCTACGGCGGCTTCCAGGTGCTGAATAAAAGGCTCCAGCTGGGATTCATCCTGCTGGTACAGATAAAGGTAGGCGTGAAACAGCGCGATGCCGGCATTGCCCTGGAGCAGGGTCGGCAGATGCTGGGCCGGGCTGCGGGCCAGCAGCGAGGCAATGGCGGCCAGATTGCTATCAATCAGCGAGCGGGACGAGGCAGACATAAACGGTAAGTCAAAAACGCCGTGAGGAGGTAAAGGGCAGGTTGGGGCCGGGCTGCTACGGCATTTGCAGCACCGGCTCCGGCTGGGCGTCCCCAGAGGCATTGCGGCGTTCCTTGGCTAGCGCTGAAGCGTAGAACTGGTACAGGAAATCGTACAATACCATTTCCTGAAGACGTTGCTTGGAACGAAACAGCCGGTTCAAAAACATGTGCACGTAGGATTCCAGCAGGCCCGGGTAGTCGACTTCCAGCTGGCCCGCGCGGTGCGCGTCAAGAATGGCCCCGATGGTGGGCTGCCACGCGCGGCTTCGCTCGGCCAGGGCCGCAAATACCGGGAACAGCTCCGTTGCCGGGTCCGGGGCTGCGCTCATCATGTGCTCGATGCGGGTGCGGTCCTGCCGATAACGATGGCTCAGGGACTTTTTGGCTTGCGAAGAATGCACGTTGAACTCCTGCTTGAAACGGCCCTGGAGGCTGTAAAAAAAGGCTTTTTTATCGGGTAGGCTCAGTCCAAAGTCCTGTAGCAAGGCATCCGTGCCCCGCATGGCAATCAGCCAGCGCAGGTCATCGCCCGCGTCGCCAGGGTCGAGCAGGGAAATAATTTGCGCCACGGCCTCGCTGTCGCGCCAGAATAAGGTTTCGCTCAGTGCCATCGTATGAGGCCCGTAACGCTCCAGCTCCGGCTTGTAGGTTTCGGCGCAGTAGCTGCTTATTTGCATCGTGGCGGCCAGGGGCTGTAGCACCCGGTGGACCTGCTCGATGATGGCAGCGTAAAAGTTGCCCTGGCCGTGAAAGCGGATACGCAGGTGATGGTCCGGGTCGGCATAGCGGATAAAAAACCACTTATCAATCAAGCCCTCAGCCGCTAGTATTTCGGCCAGGGGCTTCATGTATTCCGCCAGTACCTGGTCGGCCGTCTTCACGCCGCAATAAATCTTGAAGTATAGCCATTCCGAACCCAGCCCAAAATGCCGCGCACGATTGCCCGAATGCGTCCGCTTTCGGCGCGGCCCGGCAACCAGCGGCGTGTCGGTGGTAAACTGCAGCGGGATAACAAACTCGTTGTTAAATGACGCGCCTTGCCCTTGCACGAAGCTTTTCTGCTGGGCAAGCAAGCACTCCTGGACAGTGACACGGTTATTGGATTTAAGCATCGACTGCAACACCCGAACGCTGAGAACATTTTCCAAATCCAGGGGCAGCTCATTATCATTTTCCCGCAACGATATCCACCGGGGCATGCGCCGCCGCTCCCGCAGCGTCTGTAGCAGGCGGAGCGCCGTTTCGGGGGCGGCATTTTTAAGGGGGGCGAGCTCTTCCTGGGTCAGGGTCCATTGTGCCTTACCCAAAATCACCTTGCCGTATGTTACCCGGGGCAAAAAATCAGCTTGCCCAACCGGGCCCCAGTCCCATTTGGCGTGCACCGGCGTTTCCTGCTGCTGCAGGTCGCACAGAAAGTGATAGGAAGGCAGCGTGTTGTGGAAGTAATTATGGGCTGAGCTCATCCGGGGAATTACTTCCCGGGCCAGCTTTTTAGACCGCAAAACCAGCCGGCCGTTCCGGAAAGAGAGCAGTAGGTCGTGCAGGGGCAAGCTGTGGTCTTCGTCGACACCCGGTTGCGTCAGGATGGGGATTTCATATTCCCGCAGCACGGGACGGATAATAACGTTGCCGACGCGGGACTGATTGATGTGCACAATTTCCGCCAGCACGGCATCTGGGTAGTTGTCGGCCTCGCGGGCCAGGCACGCTTTAATATCGGCGGTGAGCTGTTCGTCCAGGTGACAGAACCGCCCCAGGTAGTTCGCGGCCGAAGGCCCGGTTGCGCCATGATACAGCAGCGAATACGCGCCCTCGTCCACGGCTTGCGGCGAGGCGGCCAGCACGCTAATCACGCTGCTCAGGGAAAAAGGCAGCGCCGCCGACGGGCTCTGCAAACGCGTAAAGGGAGTCAGGTCCAATTCGTCCAGCCGCAGCACTCCTTCCTGGCGACTAACTACTTTCAGGTACGCGTCGAACAAGAACCTGTGCCAGGGAGTCCAGCGGAAGGTCGGGCTTTCTGAGCGGGCACCATCAATAATCAACCCGTCCAGCAGCGGAGCCTGGTCCGCGCTGGCACCTTCCTGGAAAGGGTAGCCAAGGCCCGTTTCCGCGTCGAGCACCATGGTCAGCTCTACTTCCTGGCCTTCGTACTTCTGTTGGAATGCCTCACCGAAGCGCACGAGATTTTGCTCCGGCTCCGGGCGATTGATGCGTGATAGAAAGCGCACCGCCCGTTGCAGCTCCTCCGCCACCTCCTCGTTTAGGGAGCAGGCCGTAGTGAGCTTGCGCAAGTCAACCTGGAAGAGCTGCCCCGATTCGTAGGATACGCCCAAGGGCTCCAGCAGCCGTTCGATGGTCCGGTACGCCTGTACCGCTTCGGCCGCGGGCCGCGTGTTCAGCTGGTCCAGGGCCGCACGCAGAGCCTGGAGCCGGCTTACCAGGTCCGCGGTTCCCGGCACCGGCACGAGCACTTCGATGATGTTGAGTAAGTAGTCCTTGCCCGTAACGATGGGTTCGAGCTCACTCGTTAGTACCTGGCTATCGAGGAGCTCGTGCACAAAGTCCAGGGCTTCTGCCGGTGTCACCTGGTCGTCGGCCAGGTGCTCGGCGATGGTGGCCACGGTGGCACCTTTCTCCGCGATAGCCAGTGCTTTGAGGAGGTAGTCGTTGGCATCCAGATTCACCAGATGGTGCGTCCGGTTGCGATTCGAAACCCGGTATTCCACCAGCCGAAGGCTCGCGCTCGTTCTGTACAGCGTGGTGTTGGGGTAGTACGTTAAGTGGGCCCGCACGGCCGGGTTGCCGGCAATGCGCAGGGCCAGGGCGCACAAGTAATCCATGTCCAGGCGCACGTGCTTGTGAAACGCCGGGCGGTCGACGAATTCGATGCTGGTCGCGGCTGCCAGCTCCCCGCGCGATATGCCCGCAAACAGGCCAAACGGGGTGCTTCGGTACCCCATACGCAGCAAGTACTTGGCGATGGTAACCTCCAGCCTGGCTACTTCTTTGGCATCCGTTAAGGTGCCTTGCTGCCAGCGCTCAAGCACCTCGTACAGGGCCGGCGATGCCAGAAAAAGGGCTTCCTGAATAAAAGGGTCCTGGCAAAGCTCCCAGGCACTGCCAACGGAAAGATTTTCGATAGCTCCAAATGGCAGAACGGGAGAGCGCAGGCAAAAGAAGCCGCAGTGAGCAAGCATAACAGAGTGCAGAAAATGGGTAGCGGGTTCAGCCGGAAATGATAGCGGACAGGGAGCGGCCCCTATGGGCTTGAAAAATGCTATCGAGTACCCGTATGGTTTGTTCAGCGATAGTTTGCGCTGCGCGAGAAACTGACGCGCCACGATTTGAGCCACCAAAAAAAATTCCGCTGGTACTGATGCCAGCGGAATTCTTTTTTATGGAGAGGAAGACGGGAAATTTATGTCCGTGTTAAAAAAGGACATACCGCCGTGCTATAAGATAGTGCTACCAGCGTTTACACCGCAATCGTAAGGATTGCCTGCAGTTAGAGCTTGAGAAATCTTGCATCTTGAACCCCACGACAATGAATAAGTGATGCCGCCTTTTACGGCCGCCATTTCCTGCTTGTCGAGGTTGGCGACCGTGGTTTTGCTGAGGGTAAGCTTGGTGGTGAGCTTTTTCATAAAAAGAATTAGGTAGTACGCTCACATCCCAACGCCACAACCTGTGGGCTTTCGGTGAGGTCCTGCAAATATATGAATTAAGTGTTATTGCTTGGTTTTTTATAAATCACAGCACTTCCGTGCGGTTCGTTTTTTAGTCTTAGCAGAACGATAATTGGATATTAAAATACTGTTTTACAGAATGTAATGCAAAATACTCGCGGCCACCTTCAAGCAGGAATCCGAGCCAGTGTCTGATGCCCTCAGCGGAGCCCAGCGGCCAGTACCGATGACTCATGAAAAGGGCCGCGTGTAGTGTTGAATTACACCCTGTTTTACAAGTGGAATCTCCAACTGGGGCTAAAAACTTAAGAAAGTGCGTAAGTCCTGGCGCACCTTTTTTACTATCCATTTTAGACCATCTCTGCTTTAACGGGCAAAGCAGGCGGCTGCCAAAAAAGAATTCCGCTAGTACTGATGCTAGCGGAATTCTTTTTTGGCGAAGACTAAGACGGGAAATTTATGTCCAAGTTAAAGTAGGGCATACCGCCATTTTAGAAGGCACCGTTACCCATTACCAACCATTACACCGCACTCGTAATTACTGCCTGCAGTCATAGCTTGAGAAATCTTGCATCTTGAACCCCACGACAACGAGTACGTGATTCCGCCTTTTACAGCTGCCATTTCCTGCTTGTCGAGGCTGGCGACCGTGGTCTTGCTGAGGGTAAGCTTGGTGGTGAGCTTTTTCATAAAAAGAATTAGGTAGTACGCTCACATCCCAACGCCACAACCTGTGGGCTTTCGGTGAGGTCCGGCAAATATATATGCTTAAATTAGAATTCTAAAATTTATATATAAAAATTAAACTTTTTCAGATTTTGGCTAGCGGGCCGGCCTAACCGACCGGGCGAACGTAAGCCAATTTAACGTATCAATGTGGCCAGAAGCTACGGGCTCCGTTCTTAATCGCCTTGCTGTGCGGTTGTCCTCCCGGGCTTGCGAAGCTCCTTGTGCCGTCGGCAATGCGACGGAGGAATGCTGGGCAGTCGAGAGCAGAACATTCACTGATAAGACAAACGCGTAGTCTTATTGAACGGCTTCTAAGCAAGAATTCCGCTGGTACTGATGCCAGCGGAATTCTTTTTTGCGAAGATTAAGATGGGAAATTTATGTCCAAGCTAAAGAAGGACATACCGCCAATTTAGAAGGCACCATAACCCATTATACCGCACTCGTAAACATTGCTTGCAGTCATAGCTTTAGACATGTTGCATCTTGAACTCCATGATAATGAATAAGTTAATCCGCCTTTTACAGCCGTCATTTCCTGCTTGTCGAGGCTGGCGACCGTGGTTTTGCTGAGGGTAAGCTTGGTGGTGAGCTTTTTCATAAAAAGAATTAGGTAGTACGCTCACATCCCAACGCCACAACCTGTGGGCTTTCGGTGAGGTCCTGCAAATATATAAAATTATATAAAAATTAAAGAATTTATATAAAAAAGTATTTGTGGTTTGTGCAAGGGCCGGATGTGGCCAGCAAACCCCGCCCCGGACGGCCCGCCCGCAGGTAGCCGAACGGATAACGGATGGCTACCCGCACGCCGGTAAAAACCGGGGTGCCATTCGTAATAGTCGGGACCAATGGAAATGAGTTCGGTGCGTGGCACATTCGCAAAGCCCGGAGAAACACAAAACCCGCCGCCCGTGCCGTAATTTGGCCCCATGATGGAAATCGTCCCCGCGTCCGAACCCCTCGTGCTGCTCGAATGTCTCGTGGCCGGCACCTCGCACCGCCCCAACCTGGAGAAGTACGAGCCCAAGCTGAAAATCGGCCAGGCCTTGCACCTTAGTCGCGAGGTCGATAGCCACTACGACGACTGGGCCGTGCAAGTGCACACCGCCCCCGCCACCGACCCCGCCAACGTGTGGCTCGGCTACCTGCCAGAAGGCCGCAACGAAACCGTGGCCCGCCTGCTCGATGCCGGCAAGCACCTCTCGGCCCGCCTCAACCACAAATCCTGGGAAACCGACTGGCTGCACCTGGATATTGAAGTGCTGCTGCACGAGTAGGTCGCACGTCAGACAAAAACGGTCATGCCGAGCGCAGCGAAGCATGACGTTCTTTTTATTTCCTTGCAAAGGAGCTTTTTTGCGCCCAAATAAGTTACTCAATAGCTTAGTAAGCGCCGACCAATCATTTTAGTAATATCATTATGCGCGAAGCCTTTCTCTCCGGCGGCACCGATGGGTTTGATGCCACCGATAAGGACATCGACAAAGCCCTGCGGCCGCTTAGTTTCGACGATTTTACGGGCCAGGACAAGATTCTGGAAAACCTGAAGGTGTTCGTGGCCGCTGCCAAAATGCGCGGCGATGCCCTCGACCACGTGCTGCTGCATGGCCCGCCCGGCCTGGGCAAGACCACCCTTTCGCACATCATCGCTAACGAGCTGGGCTCCGGCATTAAGATGACCAGCGGCCCGGTGCTCGACAAGCCCAGCGACCTGGCCGGCCTGCTCACCAACCTGGAGCCGCACGACGTGTTGTTCATAGATGAAATCCACCGCTTGAACCCCGTGGTGGAGGAGTACTTGTACTCGGCGATGGAGGACTACCGCATCGACATCATGCTCGATTCGGGCCCCAATGCCCGCTCGGTGCAGATTTCGCTGTCACCCTTCACCCTCGTGGGGGCTACCACGCGCTCGGGCATGCTTACGGCCCCGCTGCGGGCCCGTTTCGGTATCTCGGCTCGCTTGGAGTACTACGATTCGAAGCTGCTGACGACGATTGTGAAACGCTCGGCCGAGATTCTGGGCACGCCCATTCACGCCGACGCGGCGTACGAAATCGCCCGCCGCTCGCGCGGCACGCCCCGCATCGCCAACAACCTGCTGCGCCGCACCCGCGACTTCGCTCAGATTAAGGGCGACGGCACCATCACGGTCGACATCGCGCAGTTCGCCCTCAATGCCCTCGACGTGGACGCCCGCGGCCTCGACGACATGGATAAGCGTATTCTCACCACCATTATCGACAAGTTTAAGGGTGGCCCGGTGGGCATCAGCACCATTGCCACGGCTTGCGGTGAGGAAGGCGAAACTATTGAAGAAGTGTACGAGCCGTTCCTGATTCAGGAGGGATACATCAAGCGCACCTCGCGCGGCCGGGAGGCAACCGAGGCAGCCTACCAGCACCTGGGGCGGCTGCTGCCGCAGAATATGCGCGGCAACAACGGCAGCCTGTTTGATGAGATAACGTCGTAGCTGTACCGTGGACGCTGCGAGGGCGCGCGTCAGAACGTTGGAAAGCGCGGACTAGCAGTGTGCCCGGGAAACCCCCCGGAACGCCCCCCCCCCCCCCG
>JANNDE010000086.1:0-7232 GCA_031387395.1 Hymenobacter sp. | reverse complement strand
GGGGGGGGGGGGGGGGCGGCGGCGGGGGGGGGGGGGGCGGCGCGGGGGGGGGGGGGGGGCGGCCGGGGGGGGGCCCGCGCTGGTAATCAGGCCGGCCAGCTTGTGCAGCAGCTCTGCTTCGTCGAAAGGCTTGGGCAGGGTGTCGTTGAGGCCGGCGGCCAGGTATTTTTCAGCATCGGCCCGGAAAGCGTTGGCCGTGAGGGCCAAGATGGGCGTGGCCGCGCGGCGGGCATCGGGGTGGAGGCGAATGCGGGCGGTGGCCTCCAGGCCATTCATACCCGGCATCTGAATGTCCATCAGAATGACATCGTAAACGTGCCGGTCGAACTGTTCCAGCGCCTCTAGGCCGCTGGCGGCTTCGTCGACGATGACGCCGTGGCTTTCGAGCAGCAGCAGAGCCACTTCCCGGTTCACGGGGTTGTCTTCGACCAGCAGCACGCGGCGGCCCCGCACGGCATCTTCCTGCACCGGGAGCGGCGGCTGCTGGGCCGCCTGCCGCTCGTGTTCGGGGGCCTTGGGCAGGGTCACGACGAAGGCGAACGAGCTGCCCTGGCCTATCTCACTGTGCACCGTGAGGTGGCCGCCCATCCGGGCCACCAGCGCCCGGCTGATGCTCAGCCCCAGCCCGGTGCCGCCAAACTGGCGCGTGGTATCGGCATAGGCCTGGGTGAATTCCTGAAAAATGGTTTCCAGCTTGTGCGGCGCAATGCCAATGCCCGTATCCGTGACCCGAAATTCGACGGTGAGCAAGTCGGGGGTTTCGCTCACCAGGTAGCCGCCCATCGTGATGGTGCCGCCGGCCGGCGTGAACTTAATGGCGTTGGCGAGCAGGTTAATCAGAATCTGGTTCAGGCGGTACGAGTCGCCCATCACCCAGGGCAGGGGGCAGGAGATGCTTAGTCGGGTGCCGATGACGCGAATGCCCTTTTCGGCGGCCTGCAGCATCAGCGGCTCCGAGGCGTGCGCCACGGCATCGCACAGGTTGAAGGCCCGCTGTTCGAGCTCCAGCTTGCCGGAGGTGATTTTAGCCATGTCGAGCACATCGTTCACCACGTTCAGCAGGTGGCGCCCCGAGTGTTGAATAACGTCGGCGTAGTTCTGCTGCTGCTGGCTGAGGGTGGTTTTGGCCAGCAGGCCGGTCATGCCCAGCACGCCGTTCAGGGGCGTCCGGATTTCGTGGCTCATGTTGGCCAGGAAGTTTTCGCGGGCCACGGCCGCCGCTTCGGCCACGTGCTGGGCCGCCTTCAGGGCCGTGATGTCGGTGCTCACGCCCAGAATGCACACCGTGCCGTCGGCCATGGTGAGGGGGCAGCGCACGCTCTGGAACCAGCGCTCCTCGCCGGTGGGCAGCATCACCCGGTCTTCGCTGGTAACCGCGCGGCCGGTGCGCAGGGCCCGCTCGTCGGCCGCGATAATGGCCCGCAGGTCGTCGGCGCGCAGCGCCGTATCGAGCGAGTCGAAGCCGGTGATGTGCAGCAGGCGCTCGCGCATGGTGCTCATGGCCCGGTTCTGGAAGATGACCCGGCTCTCGTAGCCCTCGCGGTACTGCTCGCGCACGTAAATCAGGTTGGGGGTGAGGTCGAGCACCTGCTCGGTGAAGGTTTGCTGGGCTTTCACCTGGGCCTCGCTCTGGCGGGTGCGGGCCTCGGCCAGCCGGCGGGTGGTGATGTCGAGGCCGTAGCAGAGCACCATGCGCAGCTGCCCATCGGGCTCAAAAACCGGCTGGTAATAGCACAGCCAGTAGAGCTGGGGGATGCCGTCGGGGCCGGGCCAGCGCTCCTCCCAGCTCACCAGCTCGCGCGTGGTGGCCGCCCGCGCAAACATGCGGCGGCGGCGCAGGGCCAGCTCGGGGGGCAGCCCCTGCGTGGCGGCATGGTCGTCGAAGGTGAGCCCGATGCGGGCCAGGCGCTGTTCGGGGTTGGGCTCGGCGTAGGGGTTGATGTAGCGGTAGCGGAGGTCGGGGTTGAGTACCGTTACCACGGCCGGCAGGTAGGCCATAATGGTTTCGTAGAACTCGCGCTGGTCGGCCACGGCGTGCTCGGCCGCGTGCTGGGCCGTCACGTCGGTCAGAAACAGCAGCACCGAGCTATCCTCCGCGATGGGCACCACCGAAAGCAGGAAGAAGCGGCCATTGGCCAGCAGCTCCTGCTGCTCGATGTGGCGCTGGTGCAGGGCCCGGGCTGTGGCTTGCAGCAGCTGGGGTCGCACCCGCGATGGCCCGGTGGCAAGCAGCTCGCGCACAATGAGCGTGGCCGCCGCGTTGGCGTACAGCAGCTCCCCGCTCGCGCTCAGGCGCAGCACGGGGTTGGGGTTCAGCTCGGGCACCCGGGCCAGCAGCTGCAGCTGGCCGGCCCGGGCTTCGGCATGCTCACGGCGCGTGCGCTCGGCCAGGTAGAGGGCGCGCAGGGCCGCGGGGTCGGAGGGCAAATCATTCAACATGTAACAATTAGCATTTAACAGAATTCTGAGAGGCACGCCACAATGGTAGTCGATTGGAGGTGAGGCCACGCGGCCCGCCGGACAGGCCCAGCCGCGCACCCCCAGCTGTTAAATGATAAGTGTTAACTGGCCTCAAAGTTCCTTCCGCAGCCGGGCCACCGGAATGTTGAGCTGCTCGCGGTACTTGGCCACCGTGCGGCGCGCGATGTTGTAGCCGCGGGCGTTCAGCATCTTTTCCAGCTTGTCGTCGCTGAGGGGCCGCTCCTTGCTCTCTTTGCCAATCAGCTCCTTCAGAATGCTCTTTACCTCGCGGCTGCTGGCATCCTCGCCCGAGTCGGTGGCAATGCCTTCGGAGAAGAAGTACTTGAGCGGATAAATGCCGAACTCCGTCTGAATGGACTTCGAGTTGGCCACCCGGCTCACCGTCGAGATGTCCATGCCGATGCGCTGGGCAATGTCCTTCAGAATCATGGGCCGGAGCTTGCCCTCGTCGCCCTCGGCAAAAAAGTCGCGTTGCAGCTCCACAATGGCGTTCATGGTGCGTAGCAGCGTGTTCTGGCGCTGCCGGATGGCATCGATAAACCACTTGGCCGAGTCCAGCTTCTGCTTCACGAAGGTCACGGCCTCCTTCATTTTCTGGTCCTTCTTGGCCGCCTTGTCATAGGTCCGGAACATCTCGGTGTAGGCCGGGCTCACGCGCAGCTCGGGGGCGTTGCGGGCGTTCAGGGTCAGGTTGAAGACGCCGTTGTCGTTGGTCAGAATAAAGTCCGGCATCAGGTACTGCGTTTTGCCCAGGCCGCTGGGGCCGCTGCCGCCGGGCTTGGGGTTCAGCTTCAGAATCACGCCAATGGCCTCCTTCAGCTCATCATCCTCCAAATCCAGCTTCTGCTGAATGCGCGGGTAGTGCTTCTTGCTGAACTCGTCGAACGTGTCGGTGAGGATGCGTTCGGCATTGGTGGTGTTCTCGTCCTGGGGCCGGCGCTCCAGCTGCAATAGCAGGCACTCGGGCAGGTCGCGGGCGGCAATGCCGGGCGGGTCGAACTGCTGCACCACGCGCAGCACGGCCTCAATCTCGGCCACGCTCACTTCCAGGTTCTGCGAAAAAGCCAGGTCGTTGGCAATGGCCGACAAATCGCGTCGGATGTAGCCGTCGCCGTCAATCGAGCCGATGAGCTGCTGGCCAATGGCCTCCTGGCGCTCGTCGAGGCCGGCAAAGTGCAGCTGGTCGAGCAGCGAATCGAGCAGTGAGCCGCCGGTATCAGCCAGCGGGGTGTCGCGCTCCTCTTCTTCGCTGGGGCCGTCGCCCTGCATCTTATAACCAGCAATCTCGTCGTCGTTGAGGTAGTCGCTCAGGTCGAGGTCGGTGTTGTCGGCGGCGGTGTCGCTGTCCACGGGGCCCTCGTCCTTGGGCATGGTTTCGGGCTCCGGCAGCTCGTTGGC
The DNA here is from genome assembly GCA_031387395.1 of Hymenobacter sp. Taxonomy (GTDB): domain Bacteria; phylum Bacteroidota; class Bacteroidia; order Cytophagales; family Hymenobacteraceae; genus Hymenobacter. The sequence goes on along the minus strand of JANNDE010000086.1, from coordinate 3,353 downwards.
CATCTCCACGTCGTTGCCGCCGTGGTCCTCGTAGTCCTCCTCCAGCGTGTTTTCGTCGTTGTCGAGGCTGGCGTCCGGGTCATCGTCGTCCGGGTCGTTCTCGTCGCGCTCCAGCTCTTCGGTGTCGTCGGGCTCGTCCTCTTCCAGGGCCGGGTTCACCTCCATTTCCTCTTTGATGCGCGTTTCCAGCTCCGCCGTCGGAATTTGCAGCAGCTTAATAAACTGAATTTGCTGCGGGCTAAGCTTTTGCGAAAGGAGCTGTTTAAGGTCGAGGCGTTGCATAATGACGAAAGTACGGAAAGCGGGGGCGCGGTAGTCGTTTTTACTACGGTTTGGCCCGAAAAGTTAGTGTAGCGCGGACTCTGCGAGTCCGCGCCCGGGCGAACGTTCTGCGATGCGCGGACTCGCAGAGTCCACGCTACGGCTCTACCTTTGCCGATTCATCCGCTTCCCCGCAAGTTATGTCCCTCAAACGGTCCACCGTCAAAGAACTCCTGGCCAGCCAGGACCTCGACCGCGAAGTCCTGGTTAAAGGCTGGGTTCGCTCCCGCCGCGGCAACAAGTACGTGCAGTTCATCATCGTGAACGACGGCTCCACCATCCACACCATTCAGGCCGTGGCCGATGCCGGGAATTTCCCCGAGGAAACCCTCAAGGACGTGGGCAACGGCGCGGCCGTGGCCATTCGGGGCACGCTGGTAGCCTCGCAGGGCAAGGGCCAGGCTGTCGAAATCCAGGCTGCCGAAATCACGGTGCTGGGCGTGGCCGATGCCGAAGCCTACCCGCTGCAAAAGAAAGCCACCTCGCTCGAGCATCTGCGCGACATTGCCCACCTGCGCCCCCGCACCAACACGTTTGGCGCGGTGCTGCGCATCCGGCACGCGCTGGCGTTTGCCGTGCACCAGTATTTCAACGACCACGGTTTTTTCTACGTCCATACGCCCATCATCACCGGTTCCGATGCCGAGGGCGCGGGCCAGATGTTCCGTGTCACGACCCTGCCGGCCGATAAGCCGCCGCTGGCCGACGACGGCTCGGTGGACTACACCCAGGACTTTTTCGGCAAGCAAACCAACCTCACCGTGTCGGGCCAGCTCGAAGGGGAGCTGGCGGCCATGGCCCTGGGCAGCATCTATACCTTCGGCCCCACCTTCCGGGCCGAGAACTCCAACACGGCCCGCCACCTGGCCGAGTTCTGGATGATTGAGCCCGAAGTGGCCTTCAACGAGCTCGAAGAGAACATGGACCTGGCCGAGGATTTCCTTCAAAGCCTGGTAAAATACGCCCTCGCTCACTGTGCCGACGACCTGGCTTTCCTCAACGAGCAGTACGACAAGGAGCTGCTCGGCCGCCTGCAATCGGTGGTCGACAACGCTTTCCAGCGCCTCACCTACACCGAGGCCGTTGAAATCCTGAAATCGGCCAAGCAGAAGTTCGAATTCCCCGTCGACTGGGGCACCGATTTGCAGAGCGAGCACGAGCGTTACCTGGTCGAAAAGCACTTCAAAAAGCCCGTCATCCTCACCAACTACCCGAAGGAAATCAAGGCCTTCTACATGAAGCTCGACGACGACGGCCGCACCGTGCGCGCCATGGACGTGCTGTTTCCGGGCATCGGTGAAATCATCGGCGGCTCGCAGCGCGAGGAGGACTACACCAAGCTCACCACCCGCATGGCCGAGATGCACGTGCCCACCGAAGACCTCGACTGGTACCTCGATACCCGTCGCTTCGGCACCGCGCCGCACGCCGGCTTCGGCCTGGGCTTCGAGCGCCTCGTGCTGTTCGTGACGGGCATGAGCAACATCCGCGACGTGATTCCCTTCCCGCGCTACCCCAAGAACGCGGCATTTTAAGCATGAACTAAAAAAGGGCCCCTCAACAGGGCCTTTTTTTAGTTGCGACAGCATATCGGCCGGCACTCAGGGAGCCGGCTTCGCAAAAGTAGCCAGTGTGTTGGTGCTGAAGCCGACATCGCCCGCCAGCAGGTTTTGCTCGCTGAACAGGAGAAGCACCACATCGTGGGCCGCTAACTCGGCGCGCAGGTCGTGGGCGGCCACGTCGGTGGGGGGCGGCACCTCGCCGTTCATCTTCGGCCACACCACCTCGCGGTTGTAGAACCAGAAGTGCGAGCCCGGGCCAAACCAGTTGTCGAAGTATGGGTAAAACTCCACCAGGCTCCAGGCAAAGCTGTCGGCTACCAGCAGCACGCGGGGCCGGGGCTGGCCGGGGCGGGGTGTGGCAAAGGCCAGCTCGGGGTAGGCCAGCGGCTGCAGGGGCGCGGGGTCGACGAACATATTCAGTAGCTTCAGCAGGTCGTCGTCGGTGCCGCGGGGTGGGCCGCCCACGTGCACGCCCATCTGGCGTACCGCCGGTAGTTCGAAGCGGCTGCGGGCGTTGAAAAAGCGGCGCAGGGTATCGGCGGCCCGCGGCACGGCATAGCCGCTCCAATGAATGCCGCCCGATGGAAATAGCGGATGCGGGCTGCTGCGCTTCCAGTTTCGGAACACAGTGCCCAAGTCGAGCAGATGGAGGCCGCTGGCTTGCAGCGGGCCGCGCAGCCGCTCGTAGTTGGTGGGGCGCCGGCTCGCATGCCGGGCCGAGTCGGGCCAATATTCGGGGTAGAGGCTGGCCTTGCTGGGGGCAATTACAAAGAGCAGCAGCTTGCCCCGGCGGGCCAAGGTATCCTGCAGGGCGCGCAGGCACTGCACCCGGGCACGTATTTCGGCCGGGGCCAAGGCGCGGTCAAGGCCCAGGGCCGCGCGTAGCGGCTCTTCTTCAAACAGCACGCTTTGGCGCCCCACTACCACGGGCGGGTGCGGCTCATCAAATACCGAAAACGCCAACTGGGCCTACATGGTCTGTACCGCGCTGGCGTGGAACCTCAAGGCGTGGTGGGCGCTGTGGTTGCCCGAAGGAAGCGGCCGCCACAAGGAAAAGCACGCCGCCGAAAAACGCCGCGTGTTGCGCATGGAGTTCAAGACCTTCGCGCAGGCTTTCATCCGCATCCCGTGCCAGATCGTCAAGACCGGCCGCAAGATCGTCTATCGAATCTTGAACTGGAACCCGTGGCTGCACGTCTTCTATCGCAACGCCTGCGTCCTCAAGAAGTGACCAGAGACATCAACGAAGTCGGAGTCCGGATGCTCCGATCAACCGCGGCCAACCCAAGCTTGACGACAAGTGGCAACCTGAGGCGACAATGCAATAACGCAAATCCCGGCCATTTCAACCCGCCCCCGGCGGCCGCGCTCGCCCTCTGTCAATCGATTGTCAGCAAAATCCGCCCGGGGGGCTTCGCTTGATCTGGGGCTAGACTGTTGACGAGCGGTTGAAGCACGGGATAAGCCGTC
>JANNDE010000045.1:0-1229 GCA_031387395.1 Hymenobacter sp. | reverse complement strand
GATAAGCGCGTGCAGCTTGCGGGTACGCACCTCGTCTTTGCCCTTCTCGATGGGCTTGAGGAATTCCTTGCGGAAAAACGTCTGGGTGCCCAGCAAACCCGGATTAATGAACGACATCTGCGACCACAAATCCATCGTGCTGTTCTCCACCGGCGTGCCCGTCAGGATCAGGCGGTGGCGCGAGTGCAGCCCGCGCACAGCGTGCGACGTGGTGGAGCCCGGGTTTTTGATGGCCTGCGACTCGTCCAGAATCACGTAGTCGAACTTGTAGGTTTTGAGCAGCTCCGCATCGAGCCGCACGATGCCGTAGGAAGTCAGCACCACGTCGTAGCCGGCAAACTGCGCCACGTTTTTGTCGCGGTAGGTGCCCGTGTACACCAGCAGCCGCAGCGCGGGCGTGAATTTCTTGGCCTCACTCAACCAGTTATAAACCAGTGAAGTAGGCATAGCCAGTAACGAGGCTGCGCCACCGGCTTCCCCGCTTTCCTTGCGCTGCAGCAGCAGCGCAAGCGTCTGAACGGTTTTGCCAAGCCCCATATCATCGGCCAGGCAGCCCCCGAAGTGGTAGTCCTTCACGAAGTGCAGCCAATTGTAGCCGGCCTTTTGATAAGGGCGCAGTTCGCCCCGGAAGCCCACCGGCATTGGCTGGTCTGCCACGGCCTCGAAGCCGCGCAGCTTTTCCAGCTTCCGGCTGATGGTGACGGTGGCCAGGTTGCCGTTTTGCAGGTCCGATACCAGCGCCAGGTGGTGCTTGCGCAGCGTGAGGCTGGGCCCCTGCTCCTCGGCGAAGGCAAACAGCTCCATGTACTGCGTAAACCACTCCTCCGGAATGATGGCAATCTGCCCGTTGGGCAGCCGGAACTCGTGGCGGCGCTGCAGAATGTAGGTGCGCAGCTTAATGAACGGAATTTCAAACTCCCCGAACCGCACGGTGCCCCGCACGTCAAACCAGTCGTTGGCTTCCGTGATGCCCACTTCCACGCTCACGGCCCCAATAAAGTAGTCTTTGCCCGAGGTGCTGCCCTGCTGCACCGTGAAGCCCAGGCGGGCCAGCTCGTCGGCGTGGTGGTGCAGCCAGCGGAAGGCAGTGGCTTTTTCCAGCACCGCGCGGCCGTTGCGCACCTCCAGGGCCCGGTCGCCCAGCTCCCGAATAAATTCCTGTTCCCGGTCGAGGTTGCGCACGAGGCGGTGGAAAATGCCCGTGGACGTGTCGCGGCGCTGATCGGCGC
>JANNDE010000012.1:0-3019 GCA_031387395.1 Hymenobacter sp. | reverse complement strand
TTGATTGCGTTGAGCGATAAAGATGCTTCGCTGCGCTCTGCATGACCGTTCTTTGCCTCCCACCTTTCCATACTCCCCCAACCTGCCACTCCGCTAACCCATCACCCCACCCTATGCCCCGCTCTTTCGTTCTCGCCGCCGTACTCGCACTGGCGCTGCCCGCCGCCGCCCAGGCCCAGCCGCGCGCCCAGGATTCGGCCGCCGTGCGCCGGAATTACGTCAAACTCGACCGCCGCATTCGCATGCGCGACGGCGTGCAGCTCTACACCGTCATTTACGTGCCGCGCGATGCCTCGGCCGCCGCGCCCTACCCGATTCTGATGACGCGCACGCCGTATTCGGCCGGGCCGTACGGCGAAAACCACTACCGCGGCAACGGCCCGGGACCGAGCAAGGAGCTGTCGGCCGAGAAGTATATTTTCGTGTACCAGGACGTGCGCGGGCGGTATCTGAGCGAGGGCCAGTTTGAGGAGATGACGCCGGACCTACAGGGATTCAAAGCCATTGGCAACCATCCACCGGCACACGACGAAAGCACCGACACCTTCGACACCATTGAGTGGCTGCTGAAGAACGTGCCCAACAACAACGGCCACGTGGGGATGCTGGGCATCAGCTACCCCGGCTTCTACGCCTCAGCCGCGTTGCCCAACGCCCACCCGGCCCTGAAGGCCGTATCGCCCCAGGCCCCGGTCACGGACGAGTTTATGGGTGATGATGCCCGGCACAAGGGCGCGTTTTTCCTGCTCGACAACTTCGAGTTCACCAATTATTTCGATGTGCCCCGCCCCAAGCCGGTGGCCGATTACGAGCCGCTGTTCAAGTTCGAAACCAAGGACGCCTACACCTTTTTCCTGGAGCTCGGCCCCATCAAAAACGCCAACGGACCCAGGTACTTCAACAACCGGGCGCGCATCTGGAACGAGTATCAGCAGCACGAAACTTACGATGCCTATTGGCAGGAACGCAACATCCGGCCGGCCCTCACGGGCGTGAAGCCGGCCGTGCTGGTCGTCGGCGGCTGGTTTGATGCCGAAGACTTGTACGGCGCGCTGCACACCTACCAGGCCATCGAGAAGCAGAACCCCGGCGCCACCAACCGCCTCGTGATGGGCCCCTGGACCCACGGGGCCTGGGCCCGCGCCGACTGGAGCAAGTTCGGCCCGCTGAGCTTCGGCGCGAACACGGCCGAATACTTCCGCCAGAACCTGGAGACGCCGTTTTTCAATTTCTACCTGAAGGACAAAGGTAGTTTCAACCCGGCCGAGGCCACCGTCTTCAACACCGGTACTAACGAGTGGAAAACCTACCCGGCCTGGCCGCCCGCCCCGGCCGAAACCCGAGCTATGTATCTGCAAATGGGCAAAACGCTGGCTTTTACAGCACCGGCCGCCGCTGGCAAGCCCACCGAATACATCTCCGACCCGGCCAACCCGGTGCCCTACACCGACGGCAGCCACGGCAGCCGCAATAACGAGTACGTGATGGAGGACCAGCGCTTCGCCAGCAAGCGACCCGACGTGCTGACTTTCCGGGGCGAGCCGCTGGCCCAGGTCCTCACCGTAGCCGGGCCAATTACGGCCGACCTGTGGGTGAGCACCTCCGGCACCGATGCCGACTTCATCGTGAAAGTCATCGACGAGCAGCCCGACGGCACCCAGCGCCTGGTGCGCGCCGAGGTGATGCGCGGCCGCTTCCGCGACAGCTTTTCCAAGCCCGAGGCTTTCAAGCCCAATCAGCCCACCGAGGTGAAATACGAGCTGCCCGACGTGCTGCACACCTTCGCCGCCGGCCACCGGCTCATGGTGCAGGTGCAGAGCACCTGGTTCCCGCTTGTCGACCGCAACCCGCAAACCTTCGTGCCCATTGCCACGGCCGACGCCAAAGATTTCCAGAAAGCCACCATCAAGGTGTACCACGACGCCGGGCATCCGTCGGCCGTGCGGGTAGCGGTACTGCCGTAGAACGAGCAGTAAACGAATGCCTGGAACGTCAGGCTGAGCGCAGTCGCAGCCTGACGTTCTTCTTTTCCTACTTCCCCTGCACCAGCCCCCGCATAAACGCATCGGTGTAGTCCGGGGCGAAGTGCCGCACGTTGGGCAGGTGCGCGAATTCCGCTTCGTCGTGGGTGGTGGTGAGGACCACGGCCGCCATGCCGGCGTTGCGGGCGGCCTCGGCCCCTTTGGGCACGTCTTCGAACACCAGGCAATCGGCGGGCGGCACGCCCAGCAGCTCGGCGCAGCGCAGGAAAACCTCGGGGTTGGGCTTGCTCACGGGCACGTCGTCGGCGCTCACGATGGCCCGGAAATAGTGGCGGATGTGCAGGTTATCGAGCACGAAGTCGATGTTGAACGGAATGGCGGCCGAGCCGATGGCCATGGGGATGCCGCGCTGGTGGGCGGCTTCCAGAAATGCGGTCAGGCCCGGCAGCAGCGCCAGCGCCGGCCGAAACTCCTGCTGGTAGCGCCGCTCCTTTTCCATCCCCAACCGGTCCATTTCCTCGCCGCTGAAGCGGTCGGGGCCGAACACGCGCGTGAGCACCTCGCGGTTCTTGCCGTACATCTGGGGCTTCACCTCGTCCCAGCTGAAGCAGCCGCCCAGGTCTTCGTTGAACAGCCGCAGCCAGGCGCGGGTGTGGTATTCCATGTCGTGCACCATGGTGCCGTTGAGGTCGAAAATAAAGACTTGCATATTGGGGACTTGGGGACTTGGGGACTTGGGGACTTGGAGTCAAAGGAAGGCATGCTGAGCGCGGCGCAGCGGCGTCGAAGCATCTCGCGTACCACCACTCACTCAATCGTTTCATCGTTAGAATGACTGCCCCAAGCGAGATGCTTCGACTGCGCTCAGCATGACCTTCCTTTATTCACTCGCTTCTTTTCGTCCCACCACTTCACCACCCCTCATAAATACACCCGAAACGTGGTACCCTGGCCACTTTCGCTCTCGACTTCTACCCGGCCGCCGGTGCCCTGCACGATGCGGTTGACGAGGTAGAGGCCTACGCCGGTGCCCTCGG
>JANNDE010000002.1:0-11144 GCA_031387395.1 Hymenobacter sp. | reverse complement strand
AATCACCTGGTCGTCGGGGCCGATGGTGTTGCGTAAGGCTTCCACGGCCGAATCCACGAAGTGGTCGGGCGTCCAGCTCTGGGCGCACTGGCAGATGTCGACCACGAAGTTTTTCAGCAGCTGCTTGCCTTCGGTGGAGTGCGTTACTTCGGGGTGAAACTGGATGCCGTAGGTGTCCTGACCGTCGATTTTGAAGGCGGCCACCGCCACTTCGGGCGTCCTGGCAATGATATCGTAGCCGGCCGGCAGGCGCTGAATGGTGTCGCCGTGCGACATCCAGACCTGCGACTCTAGGTGCATATCCATCAGCAGCGGCGAGGCCGCGTCGAGCGCCGACAGCCGTGCCCGGCCATACTCGCGGATGGTGGCGGGCAGCACCTCGCCCCCGCCCTGCTGGGCCAGCAGCTGCGCGCCGTAGCACACGCCCAGCACCGGCACCTGGCCCAGAATATGGCTCAGGTCGGGATTAGGCGAATCCGCATCGCGCACCGAGCACGGCGAGCCGGAAAGAATAACGCCCCGAATATCATCGCTGAGGACGAGGTTCGGGGCGTGCGTGTAAGGGTGAATTTCGCAGAACACGTGCAATTCGCGGATGCGCCGGGCGATTAATTGCGTGTACTGCGAGCCGAAATCAAGGATGATAAGTCGTTCCATGCCGCAAAGCTAACCACGGATAAATCACGGATTACGCGGATTTAGGCGGATTTCACGGATTTTGTAGTCGACGCAGGTTTTCAAGTGGTTCTATTTACACTGTTTTTACGGTCAGCAGTGGCAAAACAATCAGCGCTTTACCGTGTGTGGACTGACTGCCCGCATCAAATCGACTACAAAATCCGTGAAATCCGCTTAAATCCGCGTAATCCGTGATTACCTTTGCATCGGCAAGTCAGAACGACCAGCTCCTGCTGAACTCCCCCAGAACCGGAAGGTAGCAAGGGTAAGTGGTTGTAGCGGTGCGATTCTGGCTTGCTTTTTTTTGTCCTTTCGCGTCGGCCCCGATGCTGCTCCGTTCCGCAATTTTGGCGGGCCGTTGAGTAGCTTTGGGGCCGATTCTTTTTTCAATGAGGAAGGAGGAATGAGGAAGGAAGAATGGGCGCTGGCACCGTCCGCTTTGCTCAGTCATTTCTCATTCTTCATTCCTCATTCTTCATTAAAAGCATGAAATTCTTTATTGACACCGCCAACCTGGCCGAAATCCGCGAAGCCGTGGAACTGGGCGTCCTCGACGGCGTGACCACCAACCCCTCGCTCATGGCCAAGGAAGGCATCAAAGGCCTCGATGCCGTGATGGCCCACTACCGCCAGATTTGCGAGCTGGTCGACGGTGACGTGTCGGCCGAAGTGATTGCCACCGATTTCGACGGCATGGTGCGCGAGGGCGAGGCCCTGGCCGACCTGCACCCCAATATCGTGGTGAAAGTGCCCATGATTAAGGACGGCGTGAAGGCCATCAAGTACTTCGCCGACAAAGGCATCAAAACCAACTGCACCCTGATTTTCACCGCCGGCCAGGCCCTGCTGGCCGCCAAAGCCGGCGCTACTTACGTGTCGCCCTTCGTGGGCCGCCTCGATGACATCGGGGCCGATGGCCTGCAGCTGGTGGAGCAGATTGTGCAGATTTTCAGCAACTACGGCTACCCCACCGAGGTGCTGGCCGCCTCGGTGCGTCATGTGCCGCACCTCATTCAGTGCGCCGAAATCGGAGCCGACGTGGTCACCTGCCCGCTCAGCGTTATCAACGGCCTGCTCAGCCACCCGCTCACCGACAAGGGCCTGGCCACGTTCCTGGCCGACCACAAAAAAGTAAATTCCTAGGGTTGAATGTTGCGGGTTGAGTGCTTGCTAAGCCTCTCGTTTGACGGACCATTCAACCCTCAACATTCAACACTTAAAACTTCCCGCCGTGTACATCATCAAAGTAAAAGGCAAGGCCAAAATTCCGGACTACATTCAGTTGCGGAATGAGGAGTTTATTCTGGTGGCCTATTTCCGGGCCGACCGGCCGCTGAAGGACCTGCACCGCTACGGCCTCGAAGGCAAGGAAACGGAGCTGGCAGCCGTGATTTCGGGCCTGGAATTTGGCAAGCTACGGCCGTTGAACCTGTAATCGTATGGTTGAGAATGTAATCGAGTTGTACGATGCCACGATAATGCAGGAGCAGCAGGCCGTGCTGCAGGGCGTGTCGTTTGCCCTGGAAAAGGGTGCGTTTGCCTACCTCGTGGGCCGCACCGGCTCGGGCAAGTCGTCGCTGCTGAAAACCCTGTACGCCGACCTGCCGCTGCAAAGCGGCATGGGCACCGTGGCGGGCTACCCGCTGCCGAAGCTGGCGGCCGGCAAGGTGCCGTTTCTGCGTCGGCGGCTGGGCATCGTGTTTCAGGATTTTCAGCTGCTGAGCGACCGCACGGTGGCCGAAAACCTGCTGTTCGTGCTGAATGCCACCGGCTGGAAGGGCAAGTCGCAGAAGCAGCAGCGCATCAGCGACATGCTGGTGCGCGTGGGGCTGAGCGGGGCCGCCAACCGCATGCCGCACCGCCTCTCGGGCGGCGAGCAGCAGCGCGTCGTCATCGCCCGGGCCATGCTCAACGAGCCCGTGCTGATGCTGGCCGATGAACCCACCGGCAACCTCGACCCCGACGTGTCGGCCAGCATCATGCAGCTGTTTGGCGAAATTAATAACGCCGGCACGGCCATTCTCATGGCCACGCACAACTTCTCACTCATCGAGCAGTACCCGCATCGCGTGCTTACCTGCAAGAACGGCGAGCTGCTGGACTCGGCGCGTCCCTCACTTCCAAGCTGATGCTACCAGAGGACGAGACCGGATTGTCGGTGCTGATTCCGGTATATCAGCGGGCCGTGGGCGAGCTGGTGCGGGCGCTGCTGGCCCAGGCCACCAGCTGGCCCGGGCCCGTCGAAATTCTCCTGTTCGACGATGGCTCGGCGGAAGAATTGCGGCAGCAGAACCGCCCACTGGCCGCGCTGCCCGCCGTGCGCTACCACGAGCTACCGCAGAACGTAGGCCGCGCCGCCATTCGCAACCAGCTGGCCAAAGCCGCGCGGCACGAGTGGCTGCTGCTGCTCGACAACGACAGCCGGCTGCCCGATATGCAGTTTCTGGCCCGCTACGCGGCGGCGCGCGGCCATGCCGCCGTTCTTATCGGCGGCACCAGCTACGACACCGCGCCGCCCGCCGACGCTGCTTTATATCTGCGCTGGCTGTATGGCCGGGCGCGCGAAGCCCGCCCCGCCACCGCGCGGCAGGCCGCGCCCTACGCCCAGCTCACCATCAACAATGCGCTGATTCAGGCCGCCGTTTTCCAACGGTTTCCCCTGAATGAGCGCCTGAGCGGCTACGGCCACGAAGACACTACGTTCGGCACGGAGCTGGCGGCGGCGGGCATTTCGGTGCGGCACCTCGATAACCCGGTTATCCACGACGGACTAGAGCCGGCCGCCGTTTTCCTGGCCCGGAGCGAGCAGGCCGTGCGCAACCTGGCCCACGTGCACCGCGAAAACGGGCCGGGCACTAATTCGCGGCTGCTGCAAACGGCCCTGCGGCTGCGGTGGCTGGGCGCGGCCCCGCTGGCCCGCCGGGCGCTGGGCGCTGCCGCCCCGGCCCTGCGGCGGCAGCTGCTTTCGCCCCGCCCAAGCCTGCGCGCTTTCGATTTGCTGAAGCTGCACTGGCTGCTACGCGAGCTGGCGGGCTGATTTTTCCGTCTGGCCCAAGTGGTGTGGCTGGCCGATTTTGGCCGGTATCTTTGGCGGCCTTAGCTTTTCCCTGTTTTGATACTTCCTGCCCCGCCCTCCCCTATTCAGCTGCTCGATTTGGCCGCCGAGCACGCGCTGCTGCAACCAGCTCTGAACGATGCCATGCGGGAGGTGCTAGAATCGGCGGCCTTCATTCAGGGGCCTCCGGTGGCGCACTTCGCGGCCGAGCTGGGCGAGTACCTGGGCGGCGCGCACGTCATCCCCTGCGCCAATGGCACCGATGCCCTCACGCTGGCCCTGCTGAGCCTGGAGCTGCCGACCGGGGCCGAAGTCATCGTACCCGCCTTCACCTACGTGGCCACGCTGGAAGCTGCGGCCCTGCTGGGTTTGAAACCGGTATTGGCCGACGTGCGCCCCGACACCTTCAACCTCGACCCGGCCGCCGCCGAAGCCGCGATTACGCCGCGCACCGGGGCCATCATCGCCGTGCATCTGTTTGGCCAGTGTGCCGATTTGGAGGCGTTGCGCGCTATCGCAGCCCGCCACGGCGTCGCGCTGATTGAGGATAATGCCCAGGCCCTGGGAGCCACCTTCCGGTTTGCCAACGGCGAAACAGCCTTTGCCGGCGCGGTTGGCGAGGTGGGCACCACTTCCTTTTTTCCTTCCAAAAACCTCGGCTGCCTCGGCGACGGCGGGGCCCTGCTCACCCGCGATGCCGGCCGCGCCGCCCTGCTGCGCCAGCTCGCCAACCACGGCCAAAGCCGCAAATACCACCACCAGCGCATCGGCCTCAACTCCCGCCTCGATACCCTGCAAGCCGCCCTGCTGCGCGTGAAGCTGCCGCAGCTGCCGCCCAACACCGCCGCCCGCCAGGCCGTGGCCGCCCGCTACGATGCGGCGCTGGCCGGCGTACCGGGCCTCGCCATTCCGGCCCGCGACCCGCGCGGCAGCCACGTATTTCATCAATACACCATTCAATTAGCCGACATCGGCCGGCGCGACGACCTCCAAAACCACTTGCGCCACCTGGGCGTGCCCACGATAGTTTACTACCCGCTGCCAGTGCACGCGCAGCCCGCCTACGCCTACCTGGGCTACCGGGCGGGCCAGTTCCCGGTGGCCGAGCGGCTGTGCGGCGCGGTGCTGTCGCTGCCGATACACCCGCTGCTGACGGTGGAGCAAGTGGCGTACATCGCAGAAATAATAAAGCAATTTCTCGCATAGAGTCCACCGGGTTAAAGGAGTTTTTCATCCCATCAAACTCCTTTAACCCGGCGAACTCTGTGCGGGGTTTTCCTGACTTTGAATTGACCTATCTCTCTCCTGTCCGCTTCGCCATTTGCGGCGTGGGCCACATTGGCCGCCGCCACGCCGCGCTGGTTTCGCGCCACGCGGGGGCCGCGCTGGTGGCTCTGATTGACGTGCGCCCCGAGCTGAAGCCCGGCCTCGCCGCCGAGTTTCCCGGCGTGCCGTTCTTCCTTTCACTCGCAGACTACCTGCAAACCGAGCCCGCCGCCGACGTGCTGACGGTGGCCACGCCCAACGGCCTGCACGCCCGGCAGGCGGTAGCGGGCCTGCGCGCCGGGCTACACGTCGTCGTCGAAAAGCCCATTGCCCTGCACACCGCCGATGCCGAAACCATCGTCGAAACAGCCCGGCAAACCGGCCGGCTGGCCTTCGGCGTGATGCAGAACCGCTACTCGCCCCCGGCGGCCTGGCTCAAGCAGGTGGCGGACGAAGGCCGCCTGGGCCGGGTGTTTCTCGTGCAGCTCAGCTGCTTCTGGAACCGCGACGCCCGCTACTACCAGCCCGGCGGCTGGAAAGGTACCCAGGCGCTGGACGGCGGCACGCTCTTCACCCAGTTCAGCCATTTCGTCGATTTGCTGTACTGGGTGTTTGGCGACATCACCAATATTGCGGCCCGCTTCCGCGACTTCACCCACGAGGGCCTGACCGAGTTTGAGGACAGCGGCCTTGTCACTTTCGACCTGGTGCGCGGCGGCAGCGGCACGCTCAGCTACAGCACCGCCGTGTGGGACCGCAACCTCGAAAGCTCCCTCACCGTGGTGGCCGAGCGCGGCAGCCTGCGCATTGCCGGCCAGTACCTGGACAAGGTGGAGTACTGCCACCTCGAAAATTACGAAATGCCGGAACTAGCGCCCACCAACCCGGCCAACGACTACGGCCCCTTCCAGGGCTCGGCCGCCAACCACGTGCAAGTCATCGAAAATGTGGTGGACACCATCCAGCAGCGCAGCCACGCCACCACCAACGCCCTCGAAGGCCTGAAAGTAGTGGAGATAATTGAGCGGATTTACGCGCTGCGGTAGCCGAAACTATTGGGGCAGCTTCGCCGCAAAAGCCGCATCAAAGTCGCGGAAGTAGCCGCAGTTTCTGACTAGCTCGGCGTAGTCCAGCAGCTGGCATACTTCTTCGCAGGCATTTTCGGAGTACTTGCCGCGAGTGCCCTTGCGAGAGGCTTCCTGGAGCTTCCCTTTCGGGTCAACAATCCGCATAGGGTCCGGCTGGGGCTTGCAAGCGCATTTGTACAGCTTGTTAAACGGGGCAATGTGGGCCATAATCAACGCCTCAAATTCGTAGATGTGCAGCAGGAAAATGCCCTTGCCGCCCACCCGCGCATTGATGTCGTCGAATTCTTTTTGCCGCTTTTGTTTCTGGGCCGTATCGGAGGCCAACGCGTCAAGGTCGCGGGTAAAAACCACGATGTCGGGCCGTTCGTCGGCATATAAGGCCGGAAGCATCCGCAGGGCTTTCAAGCCGGATACTTTATCGGCTTTTAGGCCTTTAAGCAAGGGGAAGACCTGAATACGGCCCGCGTACTGTTGCAGTAGCAGCACCTTTAGCGCGGCCGTATCGTTCGGCGACTCGCCCATCAACCCTACCCGGATAGGGTCCTTTTTCTTCGTAGCCATCGTAGACGTTGCGCCGAATTAGTTGGTGCCTTCCAGGTTGCCGTAGCGCCAATAGTCGCTCAGAAACATGCCCGGTCCGGTGTGCATAAACTTCTTCGCCGTCTCAATCTGAGCCTTCTTCAGCTTCCGAAACTGGGTGCCCTTCTTCTCGTCCAGCTCGCAAATCGTGATGCGGTCCAGTTCGTCGTCGTTTAACATGTCCAGCACCTGCGGCGAGTGCGTGGTGATGATGAGCTGATGCTTCTCCGATTGCTCCCGCAGAAACAGCAGCAGCTTGTGCAGCTGGTCGGGGTGAATGCCTAATTCGGGCTCTTCGAGAAGAATGATTTTATTTGGACCTTCATTATACTTCTTCTCAAAAAAATTATTTCTCAATAATGGGACAGAAGGCGCAGAAATCTCAGAAATCAGGTAATACATCCTTTGCGTACCGCTCGATAACGCCTCAAACGGCAACCAATCATTATTCACCTTATAATCACCTATTAGTCCTTTTACTATTATCTCTTTTTGAGATGCGTTGTTATAAGCTTGAATAGTATTAGCATTTCTTAATCCTTGTATCGGAGAAAATCTACTTAAATAATATTCTAAAAGCTCAATCCAAAAGGAAACAGCAAATTCAGTTACAGAAGCGAATTCATCAAGCTCAAATTTTCTATTACGAATCTCATTCACAAAAAAACTCGACAACACCCCCCTGATTTCATTAAGAGGAAGAGGAATATCTCCTTTGTGATTACGTGCTGAAACCTGTCCCTTGCTATTAACGACTAACTCGAAACTTTCGCCCGCAAATGGATATGGATTAGGCACCCCATATTTGATATACACCATCCTACTTAGTAATAAATCGGCAAATGCTGTGAAATTAGCCTTCATAGCTTCTCCGACAACCGCTAAAATTGATTCACCTTTAAAAACCAGGTCACCTGATTTAATTTCTACATCTTGAGGTGACATGTCGTTGATAATATCATCTGACAATGAGCTAGTGTCAGCAATATGGTAGTTTACTTTATAATTTAACTCTATTTGATTTACTCCTTGCATTAAAAAAGAAGTACCACTCCCTCCTATAAAATCATGGTTAGTTATTGATAACCCATTCGCAACGCAGTTTAGAAAATTCGTCTTCCCCGACCCATTGGCCCCGATGATAATATTCAACCCCGGCTTGAATTCCACCTTGGCATCGCGGATGGAGCGAAAATCCTTGATGTGGGCGCGCTGCAAATAGTAGGGCTGCTCCGAAACGGCGGGGACTTCGGCAACGGGGGGTTTGGTTTTCTTCGCCATGTGAATAAGGGAATGCGGGGAGGCAGCAAAGATAGGAGCCGCCCGAGTGGCCCCGCCCCCACCAAAAAAGCGCCGGAACCTCCCGGCTCCGGCGCTGCCTCCGTCTCAGTCGCAGCATTACTTTTTCGCGTCCACGTAGTTCTGAAAGGCGTAGGCCACGCCCAGCGTCAGACCCTGCGAATATTGTACCCCATGGTTCTGGTCGTAGTCGTAGAGCGCGATGCCGTTGAGGGCCACGTTCATGTATCTGCCCACTTTGGCGGTGAGGGCCACGTCGAGGCGGTGGTCAATTTCCTTGAAATTGAGGCGCTCGTAGTTGGCGA
Organism: Hymenobacter sp.; assembly: GCA_031387395.1. Taxonomy (GTDB): domain Bacteria; phylum Bacteroidota; class Bacteroidia; order Cytophagales; family Hymenobacteraceae; genus Hymenobacter. Next base: position 2,874 of record JANNDE010000002.1, on the reverse strand, counting down.
ATAGTAGGTAGCGAGCCTTCAGATTGACGTTGGGACTGATGTTTTTATCGTATTCGGCCAGGATTTGGGCAGCCAACACCTCGAAGCGGGTGCTGTGGCCGGGGTTCACGCCGTAGGGGGTGTCGCCGGGGTTCTGGATGAAGCGCTCGACGCGGCTCACCACCGTGAGGCGCGGAGAAAAAGGCGACAGCCGCACGTGAAAGTAGGTGGCCGGGTGATACTCAAAGCCGTAGGCAGCGGTGATAAAGGCGGGCGCGAAAAAATCGGAAGTAAGCGAGGTCGGCTCGTACTTGTAGCCGGGGGCAAACTGGGTGAGCAGGTTCAGCGACAGAAACATATCCCAACGCTCGGTGAGGGCGCGGCCGTACTTGGTGTCGAGGTAGAGGCGGTCCTGCCCCTTGCGGTAGCCGAGGCCCTTGGTTTGGGAGAAGGCGAAGAGCAGGTCGGCCTCGTTATCGAAGCTGTGCGGGCCGACTTTACGGTTGGCCCTAGCATTGAACAGGGCATTGAAGCCGATGGTGTTTACTCCGCCGCCCTGCCAGTTCGAGCTCAGCACCGACTCGTTCAGGCCCAGGCCGGTTTTGATGGACTTGCGCCAGGCCGGGTCGGGGGCGGGGGCAGGAGGCGCGGGGGCCGGAATAACAGCGGGCGTGGTCTGGGCCACGGCGGCGGGCGACGCCAGCAGCAGGGCTAAAGCAACAAATTTCATAATAAACCAAAAAAGGTAACGAAGTATTTCTCTTAGAATGTACGCCGCCCGTGGCAATGGCGCACAACCGGCAAGGCAAGGCCCCGGCCGCCCCAAAGCTACACCAATTTAACATTGCATTATCGCCATTTTTGAGTGATATTGCTGGTCTGGGAGTTTCCCAAGCCCGGCCCGACTTGCACCCACGGTCGCCGGCTACCGGTTCTTTGTTCGTCACGCAGCTGCATTTTCTCCTCGTTGCCGCCCATGAGCACATACCAACTCCTTTATCAGAGCTGTTCGCTGATTCCTTTTGAGCCCCAGCAGATGCAGACGCTGATTGAGCACGCCCGTGTCCGTAACCAGCACCGAGGCCTCAGCAGCATCCTGCTTTACACCCCCGACGGCCGCTTTTTGCAGGTGCTCGAAGGCCCGCGTGAAGTCGTGCGCGAGCTCTATTACCAGCACCTCGTATCCGACCCACGCCACTACAACTGCCAGGTGCTGAGTGAAGGACCCAGCCAGGTGGCCAGCTTCGGGGGCTGCTCCATGGACTTTTTTCCGGCCCAGGCGCAGGACCTGCGCCACCTGCTGGCCCCGGTGCCAGTGCCCGGGGCGGCGCTGCTCGTGCCCCGGCCCCACACCCAGCCCGAGCTGGTCGAGCTCCTGGTCGCATTCATGCGGCACGGCGAGCTGGCCCAGCCCAAGCTCGCCCGCTAGGCGCGGCGCGGCATGCGGGCGCGGCCGGTATCTTTACCCCGATGCCCGCTTTCCCTACTACTGCGCCGTTCGCGGCCCCGGCTGCTCCACCGGCCGCGCCGGTTTCCTTTTTGGCCGCCACTGCCCGCGAGCTGCTCGACCGCTACGGCTCGGGCCCGCTCGATGAGCTCTCCGACCTCATCGTGGTGATGCCAACACGCCGCGCCGTGGTGTACCTGAAGAATGAGCTGGCCCTGGCTCTGCCCCTGGGGGCCCCGCTGTGGGCCCCGCGCGTGGCCGCCATGGAAGACTACATGGTGGAGCTGGCCGGCGTGCAGGTGGAAGAGCCCATTGCCCTGCAATTGCTGCTCTATGATATCCTGAAAGGCATCGATACGGGGCTGGATTTCGACAAGTTTGTGGGCTGGGCCGCTATGCTGCTCAACGACTTCTCCAACCTCGACCAGAACCTGGCCGACACCCACAAAGTGTTCGATTACCTGAGCGAAGCCAAAGCTCTGGAGCGTTGGGACCTGGCCGCCCTGCCCCCCAAAAGCCAGGCCGCCGCGCACTCCTTCGGCTTCTGGAACCAGCTGGAGCGGGTATATCACCAGCTGAAAAAGCGCATGCTGGCCAACCACCTCGCCTACCCCGGCCTGGCCTACCGCCGCGCCGTGGAGCAGCTGGAGAAGCAGCTGAAGGACCCGGGCGCGCCCGCGCCGGCCATGCACGTATTCGTGGGCCTGGGCAACTTGTCGGCCTCGGAAGAGAAGCTGATTCAGCTGCTGCGCAAGGCCGGCCGGGCCGAAATCCGCTTCGACGGCGACCCCTTTTACCTCGAAGAAGGCTCGCCCAACCGCGCCGGCCAGCACCTGCGCCGCTACCTGAAAGACTGGAACCTGCCCCGCGAAAACTTTGGCGGCGGGGTTGAGTACCTGCGCGGCCAGCCACACCACATTCGTTACCTGGGCGTGGCTAATCCCAGCATGCAGGGCAAGCTGGCCGGCCAGCTGCTGGCCGAAGCCCGCCAGCGCTACCCCGACGCCACCGTGGCCGTGGTGCTGCCCGACGAAACGCTGCTGCTGCCCGTGCTCCACGGCCTGCCGCCCGACGAGGTGCCCGACTACAACGTGACCATGGGCCTGAGCTTCCAGGCCACGCCCCTGTTCAACCTGGTCGATTTGCTGTTCGAAGTGCACCTGACCGGCATTCGGGAGGGCAGCCAGGAAACGGGGTACGGCGTGCCCCGCTACCACCACCTGGCCGTGAGCAAGCTGCTGAGCCACCCCTTCCTGCGCCGCTACCAGCACTGGCAGGACCAGCAGGCCAACCAGCCCCGGTACCACGGCATTCTGGACCAGATTTGCCGCGAAATCGTGCGCCTGAACGCCGTACTGCTGCCCGCCGAAGAGCTGCTGAAGCTCGGTGCCCACCACCCGCTTATCGAGGCGCTGTTCAAAACCTGGAACAACTGTGACGATATTATC
>JANNDE010000761.1:0-2192 GCA_031387395.1 Hymenobacter sp. | reverse complement strand
CTGATTGGGCCAATACAATCGGAATCGTAAGAATCCGGGTGTACTGGTTGATTTTCTTACGTCCCGACTCACCTTCCTTCTGGAGTTTCTGGAAGTAAGGCACGGCAATCGTGAGCAGCTGCAACACGATAGACGCCGAGATGTACGGCATGATGCCCAGCGCGAAAATCGACGCGTGGCTGAAGGCGCCGCCAAGCAGCGTATCCAGAATACCGAACAGACCTTGGGCACCCGTCTTGAGTTGGGTGGGGTCGACGCCCGGCAGCACCACGTACACGCCGAGGCGATAGATGGCAATGAAGAAAAGCGTATTGAGGATTCGCGTACGCAAATCCTCAATCGCAAAAATGTTTTTTATCGACTCGATAAACTTATTCATTGCCGAAGGTAGCTTTTTAGAGCGTAACCGCTTTGCCGCCGGCCTTCTCGATGGCTTCAACAGCCGACTTCGAGAATGCGTGAGCATGAACTTCTACTGCCGTGGCGATTTCGCCGCGACCGAGGATTTTGATTTTAGCGTTCTTGGAAACCAAGCCGTTAGCCACGAAGTAAGCAGCATCCATCGTAGTGGCGCTGTTCTTTTCGAGGAGGGTAGCCAGCGCATCGAGGTTGATGGCTTTATACTCTACACGGTTGATGTTCGTGAAGCCGAACTTAGGCACACGACGCTGGAGGGGCATTTGGCCACCTTCAAAGCCGGACTTGCGCTTGTAGCCCGAACGCGACTTGGCGCCTTTGTGACCACGGGTCGACGTGCCACCGCGCGTGGAGCCTTCGCCCCGGCCAATCCGCTTCTCGTTTTTAGTCGAGCCGTAGGCGGGCGATAAATTGCTGAGATTGAGCATGACGATATAGTCTTACAGTTCGGTTACGAGGAGCAGGTGCTGCACACTTTTCACCATGCCCATAACGGACGGGTTTACTTCGTGGGTAGCGGTGCTGTTGAGTTTGTTCAGGCCGAGGGACTGAACGGTGCGCTTCTGACGCTCGGGGCGGTCAATGGCGCTGCGCACGAGCTTTACTTGAATTTGTGCCATATCAATTAACCGTTAAAAACGCGGGCCAAAGAAATACCACGGGCTTGAGCGATTTGCAACGGGTCGCGCATTTTGGCGAGGGCTGCAAACGTAGCTTTTACCACGTTATGAGGGTTCGACGAGCCTTTCGACTTCGCCAGCACATCCTTGATACCGGCGCTCTCGAACACGGCGCGCATTGCACCGCCGGCGATTACACCCGTACCAGCCGCTGCGGGCTGGATGAGCACGAAACCACCGCCGTAGCGGCCTTCCATGAGGTGAGGAACGGTGTGCTTGTACATCGGCACTTTCACCACGTTCTTCTTGGCGTCGTCAATGCCTTTGGCAATGGCGTCGGTTACTTCGTTGGCTTTGCCGAGGCCGTAGCCTACGTTGCCGTTGCCGTCGCCTACTACCACGATGGCAGAGAAGCTAAAGCGGCGACCGCCTTTCACCACCTTCGCTACGCGGTTGATGGCTACTACTTTTTCTTTGAAGTCGGAGTCAGCACCCATGCGGGAGTTGTCCTTGTTCCGGTCGCGGTCGTTGCTGCGCTGACGGTCTCCGCCAGGACGATTGTTGTCGCGTTCTTGCGCCATGATAGTTTAGAAATTGAGGCCGCCTTCGCGAGCACCTTCAGCCAATGATTTTACGCGACCGTGGTAGAGGTAGCCCGAGCGGTCGAACACCACTTTCGTGATGCCTTTTTCCAGGGCAACGGCGGCTACCTGACGGCCTACGGCGGCGGCCAAAGCCACGCCATTGCCACCCTCGGCCGTTACTTTTTTCGACGTAGCGGAAGCCAGCGTGCGGCCGGTCGTGTCGTCGATAATTTGAGCGTAAATGCCCGTATTGCTACGGAACACCGACAGCCGGGGCCGCTCGGAGGTGCCAGCCACCTTGGTACGGATGATGCGCTGAATCCGCTTGCGGCGAGTTGCTTTATCAAAAGCCATGATGCGAATTTATTTAGAGGCCGTTTTACCAGCTTTGCGACGGATGATTTCGCCCACGAAACGCACGCCTTTGCCTTTGTAAGGCTCAACTTTACGCAAGGAACGAATTTTGGCGGCCACCTGGCCCAGCAACTGATTGTCGATGCTGTTGAGCGTGACAATCGGGTTTTTGCCTTTGTCGGTAACAGCCGTAGCGGTCACTTCACCCGGCAGGGCG
>JANNDE010000760.1:0-3273 GCA_031387395.1 Hymenobacter sp. | reverse complement strand
CGCGTCTCGGCGTTCGCGCATTTCTCTTCGTGACAAGTATAACAGGCAATTGCCGGAACAAAATATTCAGGACTTACGCACTCTTCGTTTTTTTAGCCCCAGCGGGGTTCTGGAGTTACAGGTTAAAATATTTAAGTAGTCAGTCATAAGTAATCAATAGTCAGCATTTGTTTAATGCGCTCATAACCAAATTTTTATTATCTGACTACTGACTACTCCATTCTGACTACCTACTTACAGCGGTTTCCCGTTCAGTGTACAGAGTTAAAAGTTGAGAGTTAAAAGTTAAATTTTTGATTTAAAAGTTAAAAACTTTTAAATCAAAAATTTAACTTTTCCAGAAACTGTACACCAACCCGGAAACCACTCTAACCCGGAAACTGCTCTAATCTAAGGTTGAGTCGGGTGTAATTCAAAACTACGCCTCTATTCATGAGTCACCGGTACTGGCCGCTGGGCTCCGCTGAGGGCATCAGACACTGGCTCGAATTTCTGCTTGAAGGTGGCAGCGCGTAGTGTTGAATTGCACCCGGTTGAGTCTGTTCTGAAATTGAAACTGTTTTAGGACTTACGCACCAAAAGCCATCGGTTGTATTATCCCGGCCCTGAAGGGCCGGGATAATAGGTTGGCCCCTTGTTTGGGGGCTTTAGCCCCTGCTCGTTCCGCGCCGCGCGGGGGCTAAAGCCCCGCCAGCCCAATCAAGGACCCGCATCCCGGCGCTAAAGCGCCGGGCAAAACGCGGGGGCCGGTGTGGTGCGTAGGTCCTAGGTTTATAAGGTCGCGTTTCTACGTGTCTGTCATCCTGAGTATTCTTAACTTTCTAAACCGCTTCATTGCTTTACTGCATCGTGCGGCAACGGATATAGGTAATTGTCTGGTTTATCGCGCCCTCTAACCCCGGGCTGCCTGGTCAGGCCATTTCCCCTTTATCCAGTCAAAGTTACGGCCTTTGCAGCCCGCAGTCGTGGCAGGGCATGCCCTGGCTGCCCGCCGCCGCTGCCTACCGCAGCCGGCTACCCCCGCTTTTTACCGGGCCGGGCCAGGCGCCACAATGCCGGAAACAAGCTGGCCCCCAGAATTTTCACCTCTGCTTTCGTAGGCCCCAAGCCCAGGCCGGCCCGAACACGCCATGCCTGCCACAGATAGCGCCGGGCCGCCTTGTAGTTACCCTGGTTGTTCATGAGGCCCGCCAGGCTGGCGTAGTTATTCGCCAGCTTGAGGGCCAGGTTGTGGTGGTAGGCAAAGCCGAGCTCCTGGTCGAGGCACTGGTGCATGTGCGCCAGCCCCAACAGGAATTCTTCCTGCCGGCGGGTGTTGGTCACGCCGCCCGCGTTAACGCGGTACACGGCCATCTCCCCGGGCAGGTAGCCCACGCGGCCGCGGCTGGCCAGCAGGGCAAACACCGGCAAGTCGACCACCACCGAGTGGTGCACCCAACCGGGCAGCTCCCGCAGGTGCTCGCGGCGAAACACCACCGAGGCGGTGGCAATTGCCCATTCCCGGGTTATGTCAGCCAGCGTGAGCTCGGTTTTGGCATGGGCGGCCACGAGCGGACTGGTTCGCGCCGATAAACCCGCCTCGTACGCCACGCGCGTGCGGTGGCAACACAGGCTGAAATCCGGATGCGCCTCCAGGAAATCGACCTGTTGCTGCAATTTATGGGGGCTGGTCCAGTAGTCGTCGCCCTCCAGCAAGGCGATGTACTTACCCCGACACGCCTGCACGGTCGTTTCCCAGTTGTGCGATACGCCCAGGTTGTGCCCGTGCAGCAGCAGCCGTATCAGAGCGGGGTGGCGGGCCTGGTACTCCCGCAGAATCGCCCGGGTGCCATCCGTCGAGCAGTCCTCCCCTATCACTACCTCCAGCGCGAACGTCGTTTGCTGCGCCACAATGCTGTCCAGCGCCGCCCGGATGTACTGCTCGTGGTTATACGTGATAACCATGACGCTCAGCATTATCTCCGCACCATCAACAACCTGATACATAACTTGAAACGTAAAAATATAGCGCGGCGTGCACGCGCGGCCAATCGGGTATGAGGCTGTTTAGAAATTCAGTAGAGACGCATCTTTGCATCTCGTCGTTGAACGACAGAGACGGCATCCGCTCAACGACCAGACGCAAAGATGCGTCTCTACGCCGTTCCGGCTCCTTTCTCACCATCTTCTATCCCACCAAACGCGCTATTGCACCGCGGCGGCCGGTGCCCGCCAGCTGCCCAGGCGGCGCTCCAGGTATAAAGGCAGGCGCTGCCGGCTGAGGAAAAGGGCTTTGGCAAAGTACCGCAGTGCCGCCCCCCGTTGGCCTTGCCCGCGCAGGTAGCGGGCGTAGCCCTTGTACTGGTTGGCCAGGTAAATATCCGCGTACTTCCGGTGCCGGGGCTCGAACACGTGTTGCTGAAACATCTTCGCTTCGTAGACGCGGCGCTCAAACTGATACACCGACTGCACCATGGTGCTGCTCACGCTCTGGTCGTGCTGGCGATAGCGCGACATCAGGCGGGGCAGGTACAGCGCGGGCCCCCGGCGGGTACTAAGCAGGTGCAGGGTGTAGTCGCCGCTGTACACGCCCGCAAACCAGGCCGGCAGCGGCTGCGGCAGGCTGCTGGTCCGGAACAGCATTGAGGCCGACGGAATTATCCAGCCGGCCCGGGCCAAATCGAGTTGCGTAAACCGCCGGATGGCCCCCTGGGCCGTAGGTGGCGGCAGCGCATGAGCCGCCACCTGCTGGCTGAATACCAGCACGGGCTGGTCGGGTTCACCATCATCGAATATCTCCGCGTCGTGGAAGCAAAGCGCGCAGTCAGGGTTGGCCCGCAAGGCCTCTACCTGAATTTGCAGCTTATTGGCATCGGTCCAATAGTCGTCGCCTTCCAGAAACGCGATGTATTCTCCCTGGCAAGCAGCCATGGTCGCCATCAGGTTCGGCATAATCCCCAGGTTTGTGTTTGGGGTGAGCACGCGTATGCGTCCTGGGTATTGCTTCTCATACGCTTGCGCGATGCGCCGCGTACTATCGGTTGAGCAATCCTCCCCTATCACCATTTCAACTTCAAAATCCGTCTGCTGCATCAGTACTGATTCAATGGTCTGGACCAGGAATTGCTCGTGGTTGTAGGTAATGCAACAAACGCTAACCGTCGGACGTCGCGTACTCATAAAGCTGTTTAAGTAGTCAGTCATAAGTAATCAGTAGTCAGACTTTGTATAATACGCTCATAACCAAATTTTTATTATCTGACTACTGACTACTCCATTCTGACTGCCTACTTA
>JANNDE010000727.1:0-6413 GCA_031387395.1 Hymenobacter sp. | reverse complement strand
CCACGAAGCTGGCTACGAAATTGCCGCCGATTACCCCGAGCAGGATGCCCAGGCCGCCACCAATGAGGCAAATCACGATGGCTTCCATCAGAAACTGAAACCGGATTTGCTTGGCCGTGGCCCCCAAGGCCTTGCGAATGCCGATTTCGCGGGTACGCTCCGTCACCGAAACCAGCATGATGTTCATGAGGGCGATGCTGGCCCCGAGCAGCGTGACGAAGGCGATGATGCTGCCGCCGGCCTTCATCTTACCCGAAATCGCATCCAAATCCTTCACCAGCGACTCGCTGCTTTCGACGACGAAGCTGTCTTCCTGGCCCAGCTTGTCGTGGCGCACGGCCCGCATCACGCCAGTGGCCTGGCCCATGAGGAAGTCGAGCGCGGCGGGTTTGTCGGTGGCCGTTTTCACGTCGTAGGTGAGGGCGCGCTGGCGGGGCAGCTGGTTGCCGGTTTCGAGGGGCAGCAGGGCCAGGCGGTCGGCCCCGCCGCCGCCGGCCCCGCTGCCACTCTTTTCGAGCAGGCCCACAATCAGGAAGCGGCGGCCCAGCGCGCTCACGTAGCGGCCCACGGGCGGCACCTTCGGAAAGAGCTTGGCCCGGATTTCATCGCCCACAATCAGCACGTTGGCCCCGCTGTTGAGCTCGGCCTGCGAGAAGATGCGCCCGGCGGCCAGGTTGTAGCCCTGAATTTTGAGGTAATTCTCGTCGCCGGCCACCACCTGCATGTTGGGGTTGGTTTTAACACCATTGGCTTTCATCTCGACGGCCCCGGCGATGAAGGCCGACACGCCCACCTGAGCCTGGTCGCCCAGCGCAACCTTGTAGCGCTTGGCCTGCAAAAAATCGATGGGCGGGTAGCGCTTGGCCTGCACGCCGCCGCGCTGATACCGGTTGGTGTAGCCCTTGGCGTGCAGCTCGAAGGAATTGGCCCCCAGACTGGCAAAGGTGTCGGACAGCGAGTTCTTCATCGCATCAATGCCCGTGAGGATGCCCACCAGCGCAAACAGGCCGATACTCAGAATCAGGGCCGTAAGAATGGTGCGCAGCAGGTTGGCCCGAATGGAGCGGAAGGCTTCGCGGATGTTTTCGAAAGGACTCATAAGCAGATGCTATAGCCCGCAGCCGGTACGGCGCGCGCGGGACCAAAGATGGCAGTTGGGAACGAGAAGGACGCGCGGCGGGGTACGAAAGCTGCGGCCCCGAAACGCACCGGGCGGGCCGGCGGGCTCCAAAGTTCGGCCGCCGGCCCCTAACTTGAACCACCGCCGCCGCAACCTCGTTTGGGACGGACCTACCATTTGCTGAAAAAACGATGCTGCTGAAACGTCTAGTGCTGCTTTTGCTCGTGGCCGGGGCCGGCCTGGCCGCCGCGCCGGCCGCCCGCGCCAACCACGTCCTCATTCCGATGGACAACACCCAGAAGGAGTGCCTGAAAGCCTACGGCGTGGCCTTCTGGCTGCTTCAGCGCGAAGTGCCCGTCGACTGGCTGCTGAACTACCGGGGCGGGGCCTTCGCCTTCGAAACCGGGGCCGGGGCCGAGAACGAGCTGGCCGTGCGCGGCGTGAGCTACCAGGTTATCAGCGAAGCCCAGTACACCAGCATTCTGCAGGAAATTGCCGAACCCAACGCCAACATGGACGTGATGAAGCTGGAGAAGGTGCCCAAAATCGCGGTGTACACGCCCAAAGGCAAGCAGCCCTGGGACGACGCCGTGACCATGGTGCTGGCCTACGCCGAAATTCCGTATACTCAGCTCTACGACGACGAGGTGCTCAAGGGCGAGCTGCCCAAATATGACTGGCTGCACCTGCACCACGAAGATTTCACCGGCGAGTACGGCAAGTTCTACGCCACTTACCGCAACTACCCCTGGTACCAGCAGCAGGTACGCGACGCCGAAGCGGCCGCCAAGCGCAACGGCTTCGCCAAGGTGAGCGTGATGAAAGGTACGGTGGCCACCAAAATGCAGGAGTTCATTGCTGGCGGCGGTTTCCTGTTTGCCATGTGCTCGGCTACCGACTCGTATGATATTGCGCTGGCCGGCCTGGGCATCGACCTGGTGGAAACCATGTACGACGGCGACCCGGCCGACCCGGCCGCCCAATCCAAGCTCAACTTCAACCGCTGCCTGGCTTTCCAGAATTTCCAGCTCGTGCGCAATGCCTACGAGTACGAGTATTCCAACATCGATATGCAGCCCAACGAACGCGGCCTGGGCGAGCAGAACGACTATTTTTCGCTCTTCACCTACTCGGCCAAGTACGACCCGGTGCCCACCATGCTCTGCCAGAACCACGACAAAACCATCCACGGCTTCATGGGCCAGACCACGGCTTTCCGCAAAAGCCTCATTAAGCCGGATGTAATTGTGATGGGCGAAACCAAACAAACCGGCGAGGCACGCTACATCCACGGCACGCTGGGCAAGGGCACCTGGACGTTTTATGGCGGCCACGACCCCGAAGACTACCAGCACCTCGTGGGTGAAGAGCCCACCGACCTGGCCCTGCACCCCAACTCGCCCGGCTACCGCCTCATTCTGAACAATATTCTGTTTCCGGCGGCCAAGAAGAAGAAGCAGAAAACCTAAGCCCGGCTCCCCTCCCGGCGGGCCCCGGCTGCGCCGGTAGCCTTGCCCTTACCCACATCTTTCGGGGTCTTTCCAGAGCGTGTTTAAACCTTATTTCATCGCTGCCGCCGCAAAAAAATCAGGCGGCTTTAAGATGCCATTCGGATAGGCGGCGCGGCTGTGAGCGTAGCCGTGGTGCACCAGCTGGTTGGCAGAACGGTATTGTTAGCCCACAACTCGACAATGACTTTGGCCGGCACCGTGCTGGTGATGGAGGCGGGCTGCATAATAATGGTGGCCATGGACACGCGCTGGCGCGGGGCCGGCACTTTGGCGGCGGTGGGCACGGCCCACGCCAGCACTACCAGGGTTTCGGTTGCGTCGGCTCCGCTGGCCGGGCCGTCAGGTTCTACGGGGCTGGGAAGCTGGGAATCGACGTGTTGCATGGCAAAAGATGTAGAAAGAGGGTGAGAAGAGGGAAGGGGCAGACCAACGTCAGTAAATATTGCGAATAATTGGCAATTTTCGATACGGTTAGCCCGGTATTTTCCGGGGGCGGGGCTAACCCGGCCGCCGCTTCCGGGGTTATCTTTGCAGCCCGCCTGTTTTCGGCCCATTATTTCACTCATGACCATTACCCCAGAAGCCGTTCTCAAAGCGCTGAGCTACGTGGAGGAGCCCGACCTCGGGCAGGACCTCGTCACGCTCAACATGATTGAGAATATTGAGATTACCGACCGCACCGTGGCCTTTACCGTGGTGCTCACCACGCCCGCCTGTCCGCTAAAGCAACTTATTCACGATGCCTGCGAGCGCGCCATCCACACGATGGTCGACAAGGACGCCAACGTGGTGATTACCATGACTTCGCGCGTGACCACGCTGCGCAACAACCGCGGCGACCTGCTGCCCGGGGTGAAGAACATCATTGCCATTGCCTCGGGCAAGGGCGGCGTGGGCAAAAGCACCGTTACGGCCAATCTGGCCGTGGCTCTGGCCGCTACCGGTGCCAAAGTAGGCCTGGTCGATGCCGATATTTCCGGGCCCAGCATGCCCGTCATGTTCGACGTGGAAAACCAGGCCCCGCACGTTTTCCAGGGCCCGAATGGCAAGAATCTGATTCAGCCCATCGAGAAATACGGGGTGAAGCTGATGAGCATCGGCTTCCTGGCCCCGGCCGAAAGCGCCATCGTGTGGCGGGGCCCAATGGCCTCGTCGGCCCTCAAACAATTCATTACGGAAGTAGACTGGGGCGAGCTCGACTACCTGCTGCTCGACCTGCCGCCCGGCACTTCCGACATTCACCTCACGCTGGTGCAGACCGTGCCCGTGACCGGGGCTGTGATTGTGACGACTCCGCAAAAGGTGGCCCTGGCCGATGCGCAGAAGGGCTTGCAGATGTTCCGGCAGCCGCAAATCAACGTGCCCGTGCTGGGCGTGGTTGAGAATATGGCCTGGTTTACGCCGGACGAGCTGCCCGACAACAAGTACTTTATTTTTGGTGAGAACGGTGGCCGCGAGCTGGCCGCCCGCCACGACGTGCCCTTGCTGGGCCAGCTGCCGCTGGTGCAGAGCATTCGCGAGAACGGCGACCAGGGCCAGCCGGCCGTGCTCGACCCCAAGTCGGCGGTGGGCAAGCTTTTCGCCGACCTGGCCGAGGCCGTGGCCCGACAGGTCAGTATCCGCAACAACGTGGCCCCCAAAACGGCTGTCGTGCAGATGAACCCCTAACCAACCCGTGGAAAATTCAACCCCCGCCCCCGTTTTCGACCACCCGCTGATGCCCCGCATCGAGGCGGCCCTGGACAGCCTGCGCCCCTACCTGGCCACCGACGGCGGCAACGTGCGCGTGGCCAACATCACACCCGAAGGCGTGCTCCAGCTTGAATGGGAAGGGGCCTGCGGGGCCTGCCCCATGTCGCCGATGACGCGCGCCGGCCTGGAAGACACCGTGAAAAAAGCCGTGCCGGAAATCACGGCCGTGGAGGCGCGGTAGCTGACAGCTAAAAGAACGTCATGCAGAGCGCAGCGAAGCATCTTTACGGCAACAGTAATTTGATTTACTGCCCCGGTAAAGATGCTTCGCTGCGCTCTGCATGACGTTCTTTTTGAACAGGAATTTCCTTTACATCCACCCAAACCATCCCGCTTCCTGCTATGCCCAACGCGCTGAACTCGCCTGCTCTTCGCTCCTGGATTGATATTCGCCCCGACAGCGACTTCCCCATTCAAAACCTACCCTTCGGGGTGTTCGAAACCGAGGAGCGCGGGCCGCGCCTGGCAGTGGCCATTGGTGGCTACGTACTCGATTTGTACGCGGCCAGCCAATACGGCTTCTTCGAGGACCTGCCCGAGCTGGGCAGCGCGCAGCCCCGGGTATTCCGCCGCCGCTCGCTGAATGCCTTTTTGCGGTTGGGCCGGCCGGCCTGGCGGGCCGTGCGCCAGCGCGTGAGCGAGCTGCTGCGCCACGACGAGCCCCGCCTGCGCGACCACGAAGAGGCCGTGCGCGCCTGCCTGCTGCGCCAAACCGAGGTGCAGCTGCTGCGCCCAGTGAAGCCCGCCAACTACACCGATTTCTACAGTAGCATTGAGCATGCTACCAACGTGGGCATCATGTTTCGCGACCCGGCCAATGCGCTGCTACCCAACTGGCGCTGGCTGCCCATTGGCTACCACGGGCGCAGCAGCAGCATCGTGGCTTCGGGCACGCCCATCCGGCGGCCCAGCGGCCAGCGCAAGGCCCCCGATGAAGCGGTGCCTACCTTCGGCCCCAGCCGCCAGCTCGATTTCGAGCTGGAAATGGCCTTCGTGGTGGGCAGCGGCAGTGAATTGGGCATGCCGGTAACTATCGATAATGCCGAGGAGCATATTTTCGGCCTCTGCCTGTTCAACGACTGGAGCGCCCGCGACCTGCAAAGCTGGGAATATGTGCCGCTGGGGCCTTTCCTGGGCAAGAGCTTCGGCAGCAGCGTGGCCCCGTGGGTGGTTACGCTCGATGCGCTGGAGCCTTTTCGCATAGCCGGGCCGGTGCAGGAGCCCGCCCCGCTCCCCTACCTGGCCCAGGGCGGCAACCATAATTTCGACGTGCACCTCGAAGTGGCGCTCACGCCCGAAAAAGGTCCCGAAACCACCATTAGCCGCAGCAATTTCGGGCTCATGTACTGGAGCATGGCCCAGCAGCTGACGCACCACACGTCCAACGGCTGCAACCTCGAAGCCGGCGACCTATGCGCCTCGGGCACCATCTCGGGCACCACGCCCGATTCGCTGGGTTCGCTGCTGGAGCTGGCCTGGCGCGGCACCCGCCCCCTACCCCTGCCCGACGGTTCGGAACGCAAATTCCTGCTCGACGGCGACACCGTGACCATGCGCGGCCACGCTACCAGGGACGGCGTGCGCATTGGCTTTGGCGAGGTGCGCGGCACGGTACTGCCAGCCCTGTAAGCCCCCTTGGCCTTTTAGGTAACTGCTGTTACGCAGCTTGGTGACGATGGCGCGGGGCCGTGCCCGGCAGGGTTGTACCCGGTAGGGTCGTACCCGGCAGGGCTTTGCCCCGTGTCTATTATTTGTGGGCCTCTGGCCCAGCCGTTAGCACGATAGGCGCGGGTGTCGGGCAACGACTGCAGGCCAGCGGCCTGCCAATAACCGGCACGGGGCGGAGCCCCGCGCCATCTCGCCCTGGGTGCGTAACAGCAGTATAGGTATCCAGAATTAAATAGCAAGTGTTGAGATTACAATACTATAACAGTCAATTGCTTGAACAAAATATGGCTACTTGTTAACTCTGTCCTGCTACTTACCCACCCGCCACAAAAAAAGCTCCGCTGACTTACAGCGGAGCTTTT
>JANNDE010000684.1:0-1335 GCA_031387395.1 Hymenobacter sp. | reverse complement strand
AGCGTCTGGTTGAGCACGTTGACCAAGGGGCCCGCCAGGCGGCTGACGCGGGTCTGCGACACCCCAAAGCTAGCGGCCTGCTGCTGCTGCAAGGAGTTGATTTTGCGATAGGTCAGCAAGAAAAAAGCTTTGTATTAGGGCCCGGCAGGCAAGGTGGCGGTGGCCCGCTCCTGGTGCGCCGGAATACGCCGCCGGTCGCCGTCGGAGGTGTAGTAGCGGTGGTGCCACGCTCAGCGGGGCGCAAAATCGGTGAGCAGGTCGTCAAATTCGGCGGGCAGCAGGCTGGCCAGGGCCGAAAACGGTGGCCGCCGCTGGTGGCAAACGCAGCCGCTCATTCACAGGTGTGAAATTTCGGGCGCGGCGCATTGCATAGCCTATCTTACCTATCGAAGCTGTGTGGGCAGTCGTTCGCAGTGGGCGAGCACGTGCTGTTGACTACCTAAACAGGTTCATTGAGTAGCAGGACAGAAGCAGCAAAATTTTGTTCAAGCAATTGACTACTATCATATGACAGTCTTGCTACTGGCTACTTAATTCTGGCTACTCACTTAGCTCCTCGGCTTGCGGGTCGCTTCTATAGAATCGCGTGCATCCGTCTGTTTGCTCGCCTTCAGCAGGTCGGTTTTGTTTTCAACTAATCGTTTGTAAGTGCTTGGCGAATTTTCTTTCAGTGCTATGTTATCAGCTATGCTTTTACCCATAGCAGTTGCGGCAAGGTAGGCTAGCATACTGGTAGCGATTACAGGGTTCCCGACCACTTTGGCTAGCGGTTTGGTTAGAAGTAATTTTATGGGGAGAAAGCTAGCGGTTGTTCCAAGGACCGTGCCGGGCGGGAACATTGCTTTAAAGGCTAAATTCGTGCTCATTTTCATCTGCGGAATGTTAAATATCGCAAACGTACCAAGCCCAATCCCGACCGTTTCAGCTACTTTCTCCTGGGTTAAATCCACAATGGCATTGATACCATGAGTAACGCCATCAAGTTGACGAACAAGAGTCAAGGCATTCGAAAAAGTATTGCCTGCCTGCTGTAGTTTTTCCCGACCAAAACTCACTGGGTCATTAATCAGGTCAACTACCTGCATGAGTTGCGCTATGCGCTGTTTCACGTACTGCTGGCTCAGTTCGAGGTTGTTTATAATGGTCGTTAAGTGGTTGGGGTCTAATCTGCTCGTTACGGCCGGAACCACTTTATCCCGGACCCCACCGGCAAATTCTGCGGCGTAAGGCTGAATGGCTGTTGCACTGTATGCCAGTGCATCAATTCCTAAATTGAATCCGCGCTTTTTGACACCTAATATAAATCCGTCGCTGTCGTTGGGCGTGAACTTAAAA
>JANNDE010000603.1:0-1578 GCA_031387395.1 Hymenobacter sp. | reverse complement strand
TGGCAATGTCCCGCACCTGACTCGTCAGGTTGCTGGCCATGGTGTTCACGTTGTCGGTGAGGTCTTTCCAGGTGCCGCGCACGTTGGGCACCTTGGCCTGGCCGCCGAGCTTGCCCTCGGTACCCACCTCGCGGGCCACGCGGGTTACCTCGTCGCCGAAGATGTTGAGCGAGTCCACCATCTCGTTGAGGTTTTCCTTCAGCTGCAACAGCTCGCCGCGCACGTTCACCGTAATTTTCTGGCTCAGGTCGCCTTTAGCTACGGCGGTGGCCACGTTGGCAATGTCCCGCATCTGCGAGGTCAGGTTGCTGGCCATCGTGTTCACGTTGTCCGTCAGGTCCTTCCAGGTACCCGACACGCGCGGCACGTTGGCCTGGCCGCCCAGAATGCCCTCGGTGCCCACTTCGCGGGCCACGCGGGTTACCTCGCCGGCGAAGATGTTGAGCGAGTCCACCATCTGGTTCAGGTTGTCCTTCAGGTCCAGCAATTCGCCCTTTACATCAACCGTAATTTTCTGCGACAAGTCGCCTTTCGATACGGCCGTGGCCACGTTGGCAATGTCCCGCACCTGACTGGTCAGGTTGCTGGCCATCGTGTTCACGTTGTCGGTCAGCTCTTTCCAGGTGCCACCCACGCGGGGCACCACGGCCTGCCCGCCGAGCTTGCCCTCGGTGCCTACTTCGCGGGCCACGCGGGTCACTTCGTCGCCGAAGATATTGAGCGAGTCCACCATCTGGTTGAGGATGTTCTTCAGCTCCAAGATTTCGCCCTTCACGTTCACCGTCATCTTCTGGCTGAGGTCGCCGCGGGCGACGGCGGTGGCCACGTTGGCAATGTCGCGCACCTGCGAAGTGAGGGCCGAAGCCATGTCGTTTACGTTGTCGGTCAGCGCCTTCCACACGCCAGCCACGTTGGGCACCGATGCTTGGCCGCCGAGTTTGCCCTCGGTGCCCACTTCCTGGGCCACGCGGGTTACTTCGCCGGCAAACAGGTTCAGCGAGGCCACCATCTGGTTCAGGTTTTCCTTCAGCTGCAGGAATTCGCCTTTAACATCGACGGTTACCGTCTGGGTCAGGTCGCCTTTAGCCACGGCCGTGGCCACGTTGGCAATGTCGCGCACCTGGCTGGTCAGGTTGCTGGCCATGTAATTCACGTTGTCGGTCAGGTCTTTCCACACGCCGGCCACGTTGGGCACGCTGGCCTGGCCGCCGAGCTTGCCCTCGGTACCTACTTCCTGGGCCACGCGCGTTACCTCGCCGGCAAACAGGTTCAGCGAATCCACCATCTGGTTCAGGTTCTGCTTCAGCTGCAGCAGCTCGCCTTTAACATCGACGGTTACTTTCTGGCTCAGGTCGCCTTTGGCCACGGCGGTGGCCACGTTGGCAATGTCGCGCACCTGCACGGTGAGGTTCGAGGCCATGTTATTCACGTTGTCGGTCAGGTCCTTCCAGATGCCACCCACGTTGGGCACGCTGGCCTGGCCGCCGAGTTTGCCTTCGGTGCCTACTTCCTGGGCCACGCGCGTTACCTCGCCGGCAAACAGGTTCAGCGAATCCACCATCTGGTTCAGGTTCTGCT
>JANNDE010000472.1:0-1207 GCA_031387395.1 Hymenobacter sp. | reverse complement strand
CCCTCGCCCACGAGGCCGAGGCGGCGCTGGATGGCGGCTTCATCGCGGCCCAGCACCACGACCACGCGGCTGCCCATGTGCTTTTCTTCGCAGACAACGCGCTCCACGCCGAGGCGCTTGTAGTAGTCGAAGGCTTCGGCGGGGTGTTCGAGCAGGTCGGGCAGGGCCGAGGTTTCGGTGGGCGACATGGTGGGCGGCAGGTACAGCAGCCACTTGGGGTGCAGGGCGAAGCGCGACATCACCTCCAGGGCGGCCACGGCGTTGTCTTCGCGGATGGTGACGCCGCGCATGAGCCGGGTTTCGATGAACTGCTTGCCAGTAACGTCGCGGATGTCGAGCAGGTCGTCGTTTTCGTGCTGGGCGTTATTGGTGCTTGGTGCTTGGTGCTCGGTGCTTGGTGCTTGGTGCTCGGTGCTTGGGTTGTTCTGGTTTTGGGCTTGCAGCTGGAGGGCGCGGTAGTTGAGCGGGCGCACGGGCTCGGAGTAGACCTGCGCGGCGGGCACGGCCACGAGCTCGCGCTCGGGGTAGCGCAGGGCGGTGAGGCGGCCGCCGAACACGCAGCCGGTGTCGAGGTCGATGGTGTTGTTGAGCCATTCGGCCTCGGGCACGGGCGTGTGGCCGAAGGCAACCATGGCCCGGCCCCGGTACTCGCGGGCCCATTCGTAGCGCACGGGCAGGCCGAATTCGTCAATTTCGCCGGTGCTTTCGCCAAACAGCGCGAAGGCCCGCACGGCCCCCGAGCCGCGCCCCTGCATCGCCTCGGTGAGGCCGGCGTGGGCGACGACCAGCTTGCCGCCGTCGAGCACGTAGTGGCTCACCAGGCCGTCGAGGAAGCGCCGGACGTCGCTTTTGAAGGCTTCGGGCTCGGGTTCGAGCTGGGCCAGGGTTTCGGCCAGGCCGTGGTTGACGGTGACGTTTTTGCCGTTGAGGTGGCGCAGGAGCTTGATGTCGTGGTTGCCGGGCACGCAGAGGGCGCTGCCGTCGCGCACCATGCTCATCACCAGGCGCAGCACCTGCGGGGAGGCAGGGCCGCGGTCCACGAGGTCGCCGAGGAAGATGGCCTTGCGAACCCCACCCCCAGCCCCTCCCCGGTGGGGAGGGGTGCCAGACGCGGGCACTTTCATTTCGGGAGCAAAATCGTTCGGCTCCCCCTCCCCACCGGATTCCGCGCTTATAGCGGAGACGGGGCTGGGGGGTGGGGTTACCC
>JANNDE010000598.1:0-5162 GCA_031387395.1 Hymenobacter sp. | reverse complement strand
CGCTTGCTACCCCAAGTTGGGGATATCCACTGGTAAGCCCCAGAGGGGCGACATATCGGTAGTAAACCCTGCTGATTATCGGTTTTTGAAGCCCCGTAGGGGCGACACTCGTTGGACGAGTGTCGCCCCTACGGGGCTCTAACGCACCTTTTGGTGCTTTTTACTACCGATATTTCGCCCCTCTGGGGCTTACCAGTGGATGTCCGCAACTTGAGTTTACGAAGGACTTCATCGCATAAAGTGCAGCTTGCCGTAATGCGAACCTGTGCAAATGCGATAAGGTCCTTCGCAAGCGGACGCCAGATGAAGGATGACAGGCGATTTCATGCTTCATTCCTAATTCCTCATTCTTCATTGAGCGCAGCGTTACCTTTGCCCCTTCGCAACCTTTTTTACTAATGGATAGAAATTCAGCAACCGGCCTGTTCCTTATTTCGGCCTTGCTCCTCGTGTACCTGTTCTTCTTCAGCCCGAAGAAGCCGGATGAAAAAGCCGCCGGCAAAACCCCACCCGCGACAACTACCGCCGCCAAAGCCGGGACGCCACCGGCCGCGTCCACGGCCCTGGCCCCGGAAGCCGCGCTCGACACCACGGCCGGCCCGGCCAAGGACGTGACCCTCGCCAACGAGAACCTGACCATCACCTTCTCGACCCGCGGCGGCCGCGTCACGGCCGTGCGGATGAACAAGTACAAGACGTTCTTCGGGAAGCCGCTCGATTTGTTTGATGCCAAGAGCGCCCGCATGGACACCAAATTCCGAACCGTGGATGGCAAGACCATCCGGTTTTCGGACCTGAACTTCCAGGCCGCGCCTTCGCAGACGACGGCGGGCTCGGTGCTCACGTTCTCGGCCCCGGTGGCCGGGGGCAGCATCGTGCAGACCTATTCGCTGCCCGCCAACAGCTTCGAGCTGAAGTACGACCTGCGCCTGCTGGGCCTGGAGCGAACCGTGGCCCAGGAGCCGCTCACCTTCACCTTCGTCGACCAGGTGCGCCAGACTGAGCAGGACCTGAAGCAGAACCGCAGCCACACCACCATCAACCGCTATCTGGCCGCCGGCGAGTTCGACGGGCTGGACGAAGCAAGCGAGAAGCCAGAGGAGTATAAGGCCACCGGACCGGTAAAATGGGCCGCCCACAAGCACGACTTCTTCGTGGCCGGCCTCATCGCCGACCAGCAGCCCTACGCGGGCGGCACGTTTAACTCGACGGTGAACCCGGAGGATTCCACAACCATTAAAACGCTGCGCTCAACGCTCACCATTCCGGTGGCCGAGGTGGAGCAAGGCCGTGGCCAGTACCGCTTCTTCTTCGGCCCGAACTCGTTCAACCTGCTCAAGGCGGTGACGCCGGAGTTCGACCGCAACGTGAAACTGGGCTGGGGCCTGTTCCGCTGGGTGAACCGCTTTATCGTACTGCCGGTATTCCACTTCCTGGAGCAGTACATCTCGTCCTACGGCGTCATTATCGCGTTATTGGTGCTGCTTATCAAGCTCGTAACCTGGCCGCTCACCTACAAAACGTACGAGAGCCAGGCCCGCATGAAAGTGCTGAAGCCCGAGATTGACGAGTTGAAAGCCAAGCACGGCGACGATGCCACCAAGGTGCAGCAGGAAACGATGAAGCTCTACCAGACCTTCGGGGTGAGCCCGCTGAGTGGCTGCGTGCCCACGCTGCTCACGCTGCCGATTCTGTTCGCGATGTTCCAGTTCTTCCCGAACGCCATCGAGCTGCGCCAGCAAAGCTTCCTGTGGGCCAAGGACTTGAGCAGCTACGACGTGTTCATCAAGCTGCCCTTCTACGTGAAATGGTACGGCGACCACGTTTCCATGTTCACCTTGCTGATGACGGCCTCGACGCTGCTCCAGACCTGGCAGAGCAACCAGACCAACACGGCCATGCAGGGCCCGATGAAGACCTACAGCTACCTGATGCCCATCATCTTCCTGTTCGTGCTGAACAGCTTCGCGGCGGGCCTCACCTGGTACTACTTCGTGTCCAACGTCATCACCTTCGCCCAGCAGGCGGCCACCAAGGCGTTCGTGGATGACACGAAAATCCGCGCCCAGCTTGACGCCAACAAAATCAAGAACAAGGATAAGAAGCCCGGCGGCATCCAGGGCCGCATTGCCGAAGCCATGAAAGCCGCGCAGGAGCGCGAGGCCCAGGCCCGCAAGAAGTCGTAGCTGGTGTTACGCGGCGGTTAGTGGCGCGGGCTTTCGCTTCGCTAACCACCCGAAAGCCGGCAGTATGAAAATCGTAGGCACGGTTTTCGTACTGCCGGCTTTTTATGGGCCTATTTTTACGCTCTCATCTTCTCATTTTTCTCGCTATGCGCTCCTTCTCACTCCTGCTGCTGCTCAGTTTCTTTACTTTCACCTTCGTGCTGTCCGCTTGTGCTCAGCACGCAACCACCAAAAAGGTGAAGGTTAAAAAAGCCAGCAAAAAGCCCGTAGCCACCACCAAGGCCACCACGCCCACCGCTACCGGCCCAGTCCTTACCTTCGAGCGGACGCCTTGCTTCGGGAGATGTCCGGTCTACATGATGGAAGTATACGCCGACGGCCGCGTAGCCTACGACGGCCGCCGCTTCGTGCCCATGATGGGCAAGCACGACCTGCAACTACCCGCCGCTTCGGTAGCCGATATGCTGCGCCGGGCCAAGGATGCGCACTTTGAGACCTTCGAAAAAGAATATCTGAGCGGCGTGACTGATATGCCCAGCACCGTCGTCACCATCCATCAAGCAGACGGCACCCTCAAAAGAGTGCTGGTCGAAAACAATGCCCCGGAAAACGTGAAAAACTATTTCACCTACCTCACCGCGCAGTTCGACCAGCTGGCCCAAGTGGATGGGTTAGAGAAATAAGCCGATTCCCGGGTACGGCGAAATCTACCTGGCACCCTGGGTTAGCGGGTGCTGTTACGCGGCAGCCGGCGAAGCGAAAGTCCGCGCTACTCCTTGCGCACGCGCTCCAGCAGCAGCTGGTTCATCGGGTTGGGACGGAGGCCGCGCACATTGTTCTGCGTCAGGCGCACCACTTCATCGTAATACAGGCTGATGACGGGTGACTCTTCCACCACGATGCGGTCCATGGCCTGGTAGAGCGCGGTGCGTTTGGCCACGTCCTGGGTGCGGCGGGCTTCGTCGTAGAGCTTGTCGTAGACCGCGTTTTTGAAGTGGGTTTTATCGGGGCCGGCGGGGCTAAAATTGGGGCTGTAGAACAGGGCCAGGTAGTTTTCCGCGTCGGGGTAGTCGCCCAGCCAGCTCTTGGCGAAGAAGGCCACCCGGCCGTTATCCACCAAATCCTGCTGCGCGGCCGACTGGTTAATGTCAATCTGCACCTGCACGCCCACGTCGGCCCACTGCTTCTGTAGGTACTCGCCAATTTCCTTGCGTTCCAGCACCGTGCTCAGGCGCAGCTTCAACGGGCGCTGGGGGCCGTAGCCGGCGGCGCGCAGCAGTTGGCGCGACTTCTGGGGCTGGTAGGTGTAGCCGGGCACTTCCTTTTCGGAGAACGAAGGCAGCGCCGTGGGCACGAAGCACGAGGTGCCCGCGTGGCCCACCCGGTTCAGCAGGTAGGTCAGCATCTCGGGTTTATTCAGAGCGTAGTTCAGGGCCTGGCGCACCCGCTTGTCGCGCAGGGCGCGGCCCTGCACGGCCTGTTCGCCAATCAAATTGGCCGAATCGAGCTGAATGCCCAGGTACTCGGTGTTCAGGTAAGGCGCTTTCTGTACCGTGAACTTGCCCTTGAAATCGGCCCGAATAGTGCCGTCGGGATGCATAATGAGGTCGCGTGAGCCCGCCCGGATGCCCGACAGGAAATCCAGCTTGCCCTGCATAAAGGTCAGAAACTCGGTTTTACGGTCGGGCAGGAAGCTCACGGCCACGGCATCGAGGTAGGGCAGCTTGCGGCCCTGCCGGTCGGCGCGCCAATAGTCGGGGTTGCGCTCGTAGAGCAGCACGTTGCCCTCATCCCAGAGCTTGAACCGGAACGGACCGGTGCCCACCGGGTGCTCGCGGAAATCCTTCACGTACTTTTCCACGGCCTCGTGCGGCACCACGTAGGCATAGGGCATGGTGAGGATGCCCAGAAACGGAATGAACGGCTCCTTTAAGTGAATGCGCAGCGTCGAGTCGTTCGCCGCCACAAACGCCGTGTCGCTGATGCTGCCATCAGGCTTCTCTAGCACCTTGCCCCGGAAAATCCAGCCGCCCGAGCTGGCCGTGGCCGCATCCAAGATGCGCTTGAAGGAATAAACGAAGTCGGCCGCCTTCACCTCGCGGCCCTTGCCCTCGGCAAAAACGTCGCTGTCGTGAAACCGCACGCCCGGCCGCAGCACGAACGTATACGTCCGCCCATCGGGCGAAATCGAGTAGCGGCGGGACAGCGCGGGCACCGGCAGCAGGGTCGAATCCAGCTCCATCAACCCGTTGAACAGCTGCGACACCGCCCACGAGTTGGCTTGATTGCGGGCAAAAGCCGGGTCGAGCGACGAGAGCGCCTCGGGCTGGTTGTAGCGAAACACGCGGCGCTCGTCGGCGGCCGGGCGGGCCGCGTCGTGGCAGCCGGCCAGGGCCAGGGCAGGCAGCCAGAATCCAAAAGGTTTAGCCGATAAGCTAGCCCAACGAGCCAAAAAAGGGGCCATGCGAACAGGGAAAGAATGTATCTTTGTGCAATGCTACGGCAAAAGTTATTCATTATTAGTGGCCCGTTGTTCGTTGTCAGTCGTTAGTACATGAGGCTCAGAAGGCCCGCGAACTGACCCTGAAGACCCAACAACCAGCAACTGACAACGAACAACTGACAACTGACAACTAACTCCAATGGGAAAAATCATCGCGGTAGCCAATCAGAAAGGCGGGGTGGGCAAAACCACTACCTCCATCAACCTCGCGGCCTCCCTGGCCGCCCTGGACTACCGGACCCTGCTCGTCGATGCCGACCCCCAGGCCAACGCCACCTCGGGCGTGGGCTACGACCCCAAGGACATTCAAAACAGCATTTACGAGTGCATGGTGGACGGCATCAACGCCCAGGACATCATCCTGCCCACCAACATCCTGCCCCACCTCGACCTCATGCCCTCGCACATCGACCTGGTGGGCGCCGAGGTGGAGATGATAAACCTGCCCAACCGCGAAGAGAAGATGAAGGAGG
>JANNDE010000532.1:0-3487 GCA_031387395.1 Hymenobacter sp. | reverse complement strand
GCCGCGTCAGAAGAGTTGCTGGGCCAGGCCGGAGCGCTCGCTGAGGCGGTTCGCGGCTTCAAGACGCGAGATATCGAGACGCGGCAGGACGATGCGCGCTCGTTGAACGCACGGCGGCGGAAGGTCGCGTAAGCGGCGAAGGAATCGGCGCCGACTGAGAATAGAGACTCAGTTATCTCAGCACTTGACTAAAGGGCGCCCCGGCCGCTAGTCTCCGCGAACAACAGAGATCGTGGTCATTTGCCGCCTATTGCCGCCACGTAAAACAACGAGCTAAAACGCGACTGCCCGGGCGAACCACTAGCCCGGGCTTTGTCGTTTGGGACGGCGCCATCGTGACCGGAGCTGAACATGTCCACGCGCCCCATCGCCATTTATCACGAGCATCCCGATTGGTTTCGCCCGCTATTCGCCGAGCTGGAGCGTCGCGGTATCGCCTACGAGCGGCTCGACGCCGCCGCGCACGAATTCGAACCCGCCAACACCGACACGCCGTACGCGTTGGTGTTTAATCGGGCGAGCCCGTCGGCGTATCTGCGCGGTCACGCGCAGACCACCTTCTACACGCTGCACTGGCTGCGTCATCTCGAGCGCCTCGGCGTGCCGGTGGTGAACGGTGCCGACGCCTACGCGCTCGAACTCTCCAAAGCCACGCAGCTCGATCTGCTGCGCGAGCTTGGGCTCCCGTATCCGCGCTCGCGTGTGATCAACGATCCGTCGCGCGCGGTCGCCGCCGCTCGGGGCTTCCGCTATCCCGTGTTGGTGAAGGCGAATGTGGGCGGCAGTGGCGCCGGCATCGTGAAGTACGACACGGAGCAGGCGTTGGCTGATGCCGTGTCGGCCGGCGTGGTGGATCTCGGCGTAGATGGTACCGCACTCGTGCAGGAAGCCGCGCCGCTGCGCGATGGACATATCACGCGCGTGGAGACCCTCAACGGCAAGTACCTGTACGCCATCAACGTGTATCCCGCCATCGGTTCGTTCGATCTGTGCCCGGCCGACGCGTGCCAGACCACGAATGGTGTCGAACTGGTGCGCGGGGCGTGCGCGATCGATGCCCCGAAGTCGGGCATGCGTGTGGAGCGCGCCGATCCGCCGGCACACATCATCGCCGAAGTGGAGCGCATCGCGCAGGCGGCGAAGATCGACGTCGGTGGCATCGAGTACTTGGTCGATGACCGCGATGGTCAGCACTATTTCTACGATGTGAACGCGCTGTCCAACTTCGTGGCCGATGCCGTGAACGTGGTCGGCTTCGACCCCTACGCCCGGTTTGTGGACTACCTCGAAACGCAGCTGCCGGCGGTGGCTTCGGCACCTGCGGCGGCCGAGCTGGCCACGGCTTGCAAGTTTTAAACCATGAGCACGTCATGCAGCGCAGAGTGCGCTGCATGACGTGCACTTAAGTAACGGAAAAACAATGAAATTTGGCTATTGGATGCCCGTTTTTGGCGGGTGGCTGCGCAACGTCGACGACGAGCGCATGCCCACCGACTGGAGCTACGTGAAGCAACTGGCCCAGCGCAGCGAAGCCCTCGGCTACGACCTCACGCTCATCGCCGAGCTGTATCTCAACGACATCAAAGGCACTGAAGCGCCCTCGCTCGAAGCCTGGAGCACGGCCGCCGCGCTGGCCGCCGTCACCGAGCAGCTCGAAATTATGGTGGCCGTGCGGCCCACGTTCCACCACCCCGCGCTGCTGGCCAAGCAGGCCGCCAACATCGATTTGATTGCCCCCGGCCGCTTGTCGCTGAACGTGGTGAGCAGCTGGTGGAAGGACGAGGCCACCAAGTACGGCCTGCACTTCGAGCAGCACGACGACCGGTACGCCCGCACCCGCGAGTGGCTCGACGTGGTGGCCAACGTGTGGAAGCAGGACCATTTCAGTTACGACGGCAAGTACTACCAGGTGGCCGACAACGTGCTGCAGCCCAAGCCCGCCAAGGCCCCGTTCCTGTACGCGGGCGGCGAGTCGGAAGCGGCCAAAGACCTGATTTCGACCCAGTGCGACGGCTACGTGATGCACGGCGACTCGCCCGCCCAAATCGGGGCCCGCATTGCCGACATGCGCCGCCGCCGCGAGCAAAAAGGCCTGCCGCCGATGAAATTCGGCGTGGCCGGCTACACCATTGTGCGCGACCGCGAGCCGGACGTGCAGAAGGAGCTGGACCGCATCACCAACGTGCAGGCCTCGGCGGCCGGCTACGGCAACTACCAGCAGTGGCTGGCCGGCACGCAGCTCGAGCAGCGGGTGTCGCTGCAGGATTACTCGGTGTCGAACCGGGGCCTGCGCACCGGCCTCACCGGCACGCCCGCCCAGCTGCAGGACCGGATTGGAGCGTTCGAAAACGTGGGCGTCGATTTCTTCCTGCTGCAGGCCAGCCCGCAGCTCGAGGAAATGGAGCGGTTTTCGGAATCCGTTATTCAGGTGCTGGCGTAGCAGGTAGAGCCGTAGGAACGCGCCATGGCGCGTTCAGTTCAGCGCAATGATTGGGACGCGCCACGAGGCGTACAGCGCGACGATTGAACGCGTCGTGGGGCGTTTAACAACGATTGAACGCGTCATGGGGTGTTTAATAACGATTGAACGCGCCATGGCGCGTTCCTACAAACAACACGCCTTTAAGGTGTGTCCAAAAAATATGCTTAAAAAATCACTGGAGCTGCTTCGCCTTGAAGCGGCCGAAACGGGGGCCAATACCCTCAAACGCAGCCTCAATGGCATCAGCCTGATTGCTATTGGCATCGGGGTTATTATCGGGGCGGGCCTGTTCTCGCTCACCGGCATCGCGGCGGCCAACAACGCGGGGCCGGCCGTTACGCTGTCCTTCATCGTGGCGGCGGTGGGCTGCGCCTTCTCGGCGCTGTGCTACGCCGAGTTCGCGGCCATGGTGCCGGTGTCGGGCTCAGCTTATACCTATTCGTATGCCACCATGGGCGAGCTGTTCGCCTGGATTATTGGCTGGGATTTGGTGCTCGAATACTCGGTGGGCGCGGCCACGGTGGCCATCAGCTGGTCGCAGTACCTCATTAAGTTCCTGAGTAAATATGGGCTGCACATTCCGGCGCGGCTGGTGATGTCGCCGTTTGAGTCGGCCACGCTGGCCGACGGCAGCACCGTGCACGGCTACGTGAACGTGCCGGCCATGCTCATCGTGCTGGCCATTACGGCCATCGTCACGCGGGGTACCAAGGGCTCGGCCTGGTTCAATGCGCTGGTGGTGGCCCTGAAGGTGGCCGTGGTGCTGGTATTCATCGCCCTGGGCTGGCAGTACATCGACCCGGCCAACTACCAACCCTACATTCCGGCCAATACCGGCACGTTTGGTGAGTTTGGCCTGAGTGGGATTCTGCGCGGCGCGGGCGTTATCTTCTTCGTGTTCATCGGCTTCGACATCGTGGCCACCATGGCCCAGGAAACCAAGAACCCGCAGCGCAACATGCCCATCGGCATCCTGGGCTCGCTGGCGGTGTGCACAGTGCTGTT
>JANNDE010000514.1:0-6332 GCA_031387395.1 Hymenobacter sp. | reverse complement strand
CCACGACCGGTACGTGAACTGGTACAACCGCGTGCGCAACCAGTCCGGCAACGCCGGCCCCGATTCCTGGGAGCACCACGAGCCCTGGCCCGGTGGCCGCTACAACCACTACTACTTCGACCTGAACCGCGACTGGGCCTGGCAGACCCAGCAGGAAACCCGCCAGCGCATCGCCCTCTACAACCAGTGGCTCCCGGCGGTGCACGCCGATTTCCACGAGATGGGGCCGAACAACACCTACTACTTCTCCCCCGCCGCCAAGCCCTACCACGCCGACCTCACGGCCTGGCAGCGCAAGTTTCAGGGCGTGCTGGGCGACTACAACAAGGTGGCTTTCGACAAGAACAACTGGCTGTATTTCACCCGCGAAGTCTACGACCTCTACGCCCCCACCTACGGCGACACCTGGCCCAGCTTCAACGGCGCGATTGGGATGACCTATGAGCAGGGCGGCGGCGGCCCCGCCGGTATAGCCTACGCCCGCCTCGACGGCGATACCCTGACGCTGGCCCAGCGCATCGCGCACCACCACGCGGCCAGCCGGGCCACCATTCAGGCCACCGCCGAGCGGCACGACGACCTGCTGCGCGAGTTCCAGAGCTACTTCGCCAACGCCGCCAGCAAGCCTCAGGGCGAGTTCAAGAGCTACGTGATGGCGGCCGGTAACGACCCCGGCCAGCTCCGCGCCTTCACCCAGTACCTCGACCGCAACCAGATTCGCTACGGCTACGCGCCCAAGCGCACCAAAACCCGCGGCTTCAACTACACCACCGGCAAAACCGGCGACGTCACCATCGAGCCCCGCGACGTGGTTATCAGCATGTACCAGCCCAAATCGACGCTGGTGAAAGTGCTGTTCGAGCCCAAATCCCAGCTCGAAGACTCGCTCACCTACGACATCACCTCCTGGGCCCTGCCCTACGCCTTCGGCCTGAAATCCTACGCCGTAGCCGGCCGCCTCGATGCCTCGGCCGGCGCGCCCGCCACGGCCAGCGTGAAGGGCAGCGCCGCCCTCGCCGACCGCCCCTACGCCTACCTGGCCCGCTGGAACTCCTTGCAGGACGTGCGCTTCCTCAGCCGCCTGCTGCAGCAGAAAGTAAAGGTACGCTACGCCGAAAAAGCCTTTGAGTCGGAAGGCCAGCAGTATGCGCCGGGTACGCTCATCATCACCCGCACCGGCAACGAGGGCCTCGAGGCGCGGTTCGACCAGCTGGTGCGCGCCCAGGCCGACTCGGCCGGTACCACCGTCATGGCCGTGAAATCGGGCTTTTCGACTTCGGGCCGCGATTTGGGCTCCAGCTCAGTGCATTTCGTGAAGCAGCCAAACGTGGCCGTGGTGGCCGGCCCCGGCGTGGATGCCACCGCGTTTGGCGAGGTCTGGCACTTCTTCGAGCAGCAGCTCGGCTACCCGCTCACGGTGCTCGGCACCGACTACCTCAGCCGCGTTTCACTCAATAAATACGACGTGCTCATCCTGCCCAACGGTGGCTACTCCGACGTGTACAACGACCGCAACCTGGAAAGCCTCAAAGCCTGGGTGCGCGACGGCGGCCGCCTCATCGCGCTGGAAGGCGCGGCCAAATTCCTCTCCGGCAAAAAGGATTTCCTGCTCAAACCCAAAACCACTGATTCCACCGCCATCAAGAAGAAGTTGAAGGCCAACCCCTACCGCCTGCTGCGCCGCTACGGCGATGCCGACCGTGAAGAAGCCGAAGATGCCGTGCAGGGCAGCATCTACCGCGTGCAGCTCGACAACTCCCACCCGCTGGCCTTCGGCTACGGCGACACCTACTTCGCGCTGGTGCGCAACCCCCTCAACTACAGCTTTCTGGGCAAAGGCGGCTGGAACGTGGGCGTCATCAAAAAGAACAGCTATTCGGCCGGCTTCACCGGCACCAAGGCCCGCAAGGAGCTCAGCGATACGTTCGTAGTCGGCACCCAGGATTTGGGCCGCGGCACCGTGGTGTACTTGGGCGATAACCCATTGTTCCGCGCCTTCTGGCAGGGTGGCAAGCTGCTGTTCGGCAACGCCGTGTTCCTGGTCGGGCAGTAAGACCTGTAGCTTGGACTCTGCGAGTCCGAGCTACATTGCTAGCGTCGCCTTCACGGCCTTCGGCAACGACGCCCGCACCAACTCATAGGAGTGGTCAATCAGCTCACGGAGCTGGCCACCGGGGATGCCCGTACCGATGAGCACCGTATTCCAGTGCTTTTTGTTCATGTGGTAGCCGGGCCGCACGTAGTCGTGCGCCTCGCGCAGCTCGGCGGCGCGCTCGGGGTCGCACTTCAGGTTGATGCTGCCGAAGGTGTCGATAGCGGTGAGGGCGAATACTTTGCCGCCGACTTTAAACACCAGCGTTTCGGGGCCGAAGGGGGTTTCTTCGGTCACGCCGGCTTTCAGCAGGCAGTAGTCGCGGAAATCCTCAATATTCATTTCTCCCAGCCTACAGCACGTAGCGGAACAGCATCACCACTAAGCACACCAGGAACATCGCCAGGCTGAGCTTATTGATGAAGTGCATGGTCTTCATGTTGAAGTTATTCTTGCGGCTGGGGTCGTTTTTTCGGAAGTAATAACCGAGGACGGGGCCGAAGTTAAAGAGGTTTTTACCGTTCATGGCGGGGCGGGTTTGGGTTCGGAAAGATAACATCTGGCGCGGCAGAAAGATTTATCGTAGCACCTGCTTCAGCTTGGGCACCGCCCTCCCCGAAGCGTTGGGCGACACGGCTAAGTGCCAGCAAGCAGCTGTACTTTTGGCCAAACTCAACCCCGCGCCTTCATGGAACCCAAACGCTACCCCCGGCAACTCTCGCGCGGTGCCAACAATGCGGCCATTGCCATTTCCGAGACCGAAGTCGGCAAGCTATTCGGCGAAGATACCCGCTCCGACATTGGCTCGGAAGCCGAAAAAATGCGTTTCGCCAACGAGGTGAATGGGCTGGTGGTAAAATTCCTGCGCCTGGAAAACAACGAAGCGCTGGGCAATGATATGCTGGTTATGGAGCGCATCTACCCCATCGATTTCCGCGCCTACGAAGTGGAAATGCGGGAAATCTGGTTCGACGCTTTCACCGACGAGCTGCACGCGCTGCACCAGGCCGGTTTCGTGCACCGCGACTTGCTGCGCCCCTCCAACCTGCCCGGCGACCGTTACGACAATATTCTTCTGACGCAGCAGGGCCTGCGCCTGATTGACGTGGGCATTTCCGTATTGCAACGGCAAGTTGGGGAGTCGTTTTTTCGGGCCTACGTGCAGCGGGAGCTGGAGGAGCTGGAACTGTTTCGGACGTTCTTTCTGGGGCGGTAAGCGGGCACAATTCCCCGGTTTCTTTCGTTGCTCAAAACCGTTCGCGTTAATCGGGGTAGAGACGCATCCTTGCGTCTCTACCCCGATTAACCAGCAGCTCAAACAACAGGAATTACCTACGCCCCCACCGGCTCCCCGAGCACCTCCTTCTCAATCCAGCGCCCATCCTCGCGCATCAGCTCAATCAGGTCATCCACGGCCCGTTCTTCGGGCACCGATTTCTTGATGACTTCCTGGCCGCGGTAGAGGGCAATTTTGCCCTTGCCCACGCCCACGTAGCCGTAGTCGGCATCGGCCATTTCGCCGGGGCCGTTCACGATGCAGCCCATGATGCCGATTTTGATGCCCTTGAGGTGGTCGGTGCGCTGGCGAATCATAGCCGTGGTTTCCTGCAAGTCGAACAGGGTGCGGCCGCAGCTGGGGCAGCTGATGTATTCGGTTTTGCTCATGCGGGTGCGGGCCGCCTGCAGGATGCCGAATGCGAGCTGGTTCAGCGTGTCGATGTCGCGCAGCCAGGCCTCCTGCTCCTGCGCGGGCAGGGCCTCGGTGCAGAGCGAAATGCCGTCGCCGAGGCCGTCGATGAGCAGGCCGCCCACGTCGGTGGCGGCGTCGAGCTGGGTCTGAGCGGGGTTTTCCAAGGTGTAGCAGCGGCGCACCACCACCGGGCAGGTGATGCCCGCGTTTATCAGCTCGAAGAAGGCCCGGCGCAGCTCCGGCATGGCGTGGGCATTGGTGGTTTCGAGAGTGAGCACCACCGTGCGGTCAACGCGCAGGTGCTGGAGCAGCTCGGGCGTGAGGGCCGCCAGGTCGGCCAACAGGAAGTTGAGCTGCGGGTGGCGTTGCGCGGGTATGGTGGCCAGGTAGGCGTCGGGCGTCATCAGCGGGTAGTGCTCGGGACGGCGGCCGGCGTCGCGCCAGGCCGTGAAGGTCACGATTTCCTTCAGGCCATTGGGCAGCATGTAGGGCACGGGCCGCTCGCCGGTGTAGATATAGTCGGCCCCAAGGTCGCCCATCTGAAACTTGTCGAGAAAGGGCGAATACAGGTGGCCGGCGGCGCGCAGGTCGCCGTACTCCAGGCGCGGCAGGCGCGACAAATCGGCCACCACGCGCGGCACGTTCTGCCCACCGAAATTGGCCACCTCGTGGGTAGCCCGGCGGAAATACTGGAACGGATTGATGGGCGACTGTGACGCTTCGCTTAATGAGGAATTAAGAAGGAGGAGTGAAGAATTATCACTCCCCAACTCTTCATTCTTCATTCTTAATTCTTCATTAGGCGAAGCGCCCAACGGGCGAATCGCCTTCGCCGTGGCGGCCCGCTCCGTGTAGCGGTCAATCAGCATGCGGGCCACTGGGGCTTCGGCCTCGGGGGCTTCGGTGAGCGACACGCGCACGGTGTCGCCCAGGCCGTCTTCGAGCAGCGTGCCGATGCCCACGGCACTCTTGATGCGGCCGTCTTCGGCCTCGCCGGCTTCCGTCACGCCCAGGTGCAGCGGGTAAGGCTGCAGGCCTTCTTCGTCGAGCTTTTGCACCAGCAAGCGGTAGGCCTGCACCATCACCTGGGTGTTGCTGGCCTTCATGCTCAGCACTACGTCGTAGTAGTTTTCCTCCTCGCAGAGGCGCAGGAACTCCAGTGCCGACTCCACCATGCCCAGCGGGGTGTCGCCGTAGCGGCTCAGAATTCTATCTGAAAGGGAGCCGTGGTTGGTGCCGATGCGCATGGCGGTACCGTGCTGCTTGCAAATCTGCACCAGCGGCCGGAACCGCTCGCGGATGCGCTCCACCTCGGCCGCGTAGGTGGCGTCGGTGTACTCAATCTCCTCGAATTTCTTTTTATCGGCGTAGTTGCCGGGGTTCACGCGCACCTTCTCCACAATGCGGGCGGCCAGCTCGGCGGCGTTGGGCGTGAAGTGAATGTCGGCGATGAGCGGCACGTTGCAGCCGCGCTTACGCAGCTCCTTCTTGATTTCCAGCAGATTCTGGGCCTCCTTCATGCTGGGCGCGGTGATGCGCACGTACTCGCAGCCGGCCGCCACCATGCGCAGCGTCTGCTCTACCGAGCCCATGGTGTCCATCGTGTCCACGGTGGTCATGCTCTGCACGCGGATGGGGTAGTCGCCGCCCATGGGCACGCCGCCAATGTTGACCACGCGCGATACGCGACGCTTGTATTCGGTGAGGCTGGGGCAATACGTTTTATTCATGAGCCAAAAACTAGCGGGGGAAGGCGAAAGTTGCGCGGTCGCACAAAGGTAAAGCGCCCTGCCCGCGCATTGGGCTACCCGGCTACCTGCAGCATAATCTTACCAATGTGGGCGCTGCTTTCCATCAGCTCGTGGGCGGCGGCCGCTTCGGCCAGGGGGAAGTTCTGGTAGATAACCGGCCGAAACTTCCCGGCCGCAATCAGGGGCCATACGTGCGCCTCCACGGCCGCCGCCAGCGCCGCTTTGAAATCGGCCGGGCGGGGCCGCAGGGTGCTGCCCGTGATGGTCAGCCGCCGCCGCATCACCTCCAGCGCGTCGAATTCGCCCTTGCCGCCCCGCATGGCATTTATGAACACCAGTCGGCCGTCGTCCTTCAGCAGGCGCAGGTTTTTGGCGATATAGTCGCCGCCCACCATATCGAGAATGACGTCGACGCCTTCGGCCTTCAGCACCTGCTCAAAATCCTCGGTTTTGTAGTTGATGGCCCAGTCAGCGCCCAGCTCCCGGCAGGCCGCGCATTTAGCCTCGTCGCCGGCCGTGATGGCCACGCGGCTACCCAAGGCTTTGGCCAGCTGAATGGCCGTGGTGCCAATGCCGCTGCTGCCACCGTGCACGAGCAGCGTTTCGCCAGGCAGCAAAGCTCCCCGCTGAAACACATTGTGCCACACTGTAAACACGGTTTCAGGGAGCGCGGCAGCCTCCACCATGCTGAAGCCGGCCGGAATGGGCAGGCAGTGGCGGGCATCTACCACCACGTATTCGGCGTAGCCCCCGCCTGTCAGCAACGCGCACACCGCATCACCTGTTTGCCAACGAACCA
>JANNDE010000495.1:0-1489 GCA_031387395.1 Hymenobacter sp. | reverse complement strand
GAACGGAATCGTGGCAACGGTGCGAACGCCGGGCGGGTGCAACCCGCCCCTACCATGCCACCGAAACGCCCGGCTGTCCCAGCAGCGCGCGCGGCCGTCCGCAAATTCCGGCGTAACCCAGGTGGCAGTGGCGGCAAGGCTCAGCCCGCCGGGGCTCAGTACCACGCCCCCCGAGCTGCGTGCCACGGCCGGGCGCACGTCGCTGGCGGGCAGCGTGTACCGATACGTATCGACGTTGGACGCGGGGCCGCCCGGCGCGTACATCAACCCCGAAACCGCTGTAGCCGCCGTGAGTCACAGACTCACATTACCATTGGCCAGCAGTTACGTGCTGCGCGTTAAACTGCGGCTAGCGGCCAGCGGGCGACTTTTCGCCGCTCGCGGA
This sequence comes from Hymenobacter sp., assembly GCA_031387395.1. GTDB lineage: Bacteria > Bacteroidota > Bacteroidia > Cytophagales > Hymenobacteraceae > Hymenobacter. The sequence goes on along the minus strand of JANNDE010000495.1, from coordinate 1,104 downwards.
AAAGTTACGTGCTGCATGCTGAGCTGCGGCCAGCGTTATGCCTCAACTCTCACTCACGCACATACGGCCACTCCTGGAACCGGGCGGCCAGGCCGGCGGCGCGGGCATTGCCGCGCACGTAGGCCAGCACCCGCGTCAACTCAGCATCGTCCGGCACTTCGTATTCGTGCCAGCCGACTTGCCAGAACTCGGCTTCGGGCGGGAGCTTGGGGCGCACCAGGCGGCGGCAGTTGGTGCTCGTGCGCAGGTGCAGCAGGTCGATGGCTTTGGCGAAGGAGAGGGGGCTGTCGTTGGGCAGCTCCAGCACGAGGTGGGCGTGGTTGGGCAGAATGGCGAAGTCGTGCACCCGGAAGCCGGTTTCCTCCAGCATCATGATTTCGCCGGCCAGCGCCTCGGCTGTTTTCTCGTTCTCAAAGTAACCGGGGCCGATGGGGGCGCGGTCGAGCACGGTATCGAACCGGGCGAAAAACTGCTTTTGGGCGCGGCGGTGGTCGGTGCCGGCTTCCTGGGCGGCGCGCAGGCTGGCTTTCAGCTCGCGGACGGTGGCGGCGGGGATGGTGCCGTGCAGGCGAAAGGTGAGTAAGCTGACCATGCGGATTTAGGCAGATTTCATGAACAGACGCGGTCCATTGAGCGCATTCTACGCATCATGATTGACCGATGCTTAAATACCGGTTATGCTACTGGCCGCAACACTCCGTTGGTATCGGTTATCTGATTCGTGCTCAACAAATGCTGAATGGCGGCTTCGAACAACTGGCGCGGCTCGTCGCCCACCAGCCGCACGAAGCCGAGAAGCTTGGCGGCGGGTCCGGCCACGGCTTCGCGCTCAATGGCAAAGCTTTGGCGCACCACGTACAGGGCGGCCTGGGCCAGCTCCTGCGGCGCGATAAGGGCCAGCTTGCGCCAGCCGGCGGGTAGGGCACTGCGGTCGCGTGGCAGGGGCAGGGCCGTGCTGGGGGCCAGCGCATCCCACAAAAAGCCGTCCTGTTGGCGCACCGTTTGGAGCGCGGTGGCCATGCGAATGGCCGTATCGATGCTGGCGCGCATGCGGCGGCCCACCTGGGTGGCCCCGGCCGCCTGCCCCAGCCGCCGGGCCACGTC
>JANNDE010000466.1:0-1381 GCA_031387395.1 Hymenobacter sp. | reverse complement strand
GTGAAAGCCCCGGGGCGTGAGGTCGAGGCGCACGCTGGCCGTGGCATCGTCGAGGCCGATGCCGGCGTAGGTTTTAATCATCGGGTAGCGGGCGGCGAGTGGGGCTTCCATGATGGGGGCCTCGCGCAGGGCGAAGCGGGCGCTGGTGCCGTCGGGCTGGGGCAGGGCCAGCACCAGGGGCGCGGCCCCGGCCCGGTTTTCGAGTGGGGCGGTGGCCAGGGCGGCGCGCAGGCCCGCCACGTCCAGGGTCAGGGCTTGCGAACGGGTGAGCGTGGCGGCCAGCGGCGAAGTGGCCGGTGCCGTCCGTGCCGCGCCATCGGCCTGGAAAAAACCGGGAGCCAGCCGCGCAACCTGGCCCTGGGCGCTGCCAGCAACCAGACCTAGCAGCAGCGTCGCGCTCAGGCGGCGCAGGCTTAAACGGAAATCGACGAGGGGGGACAGCCGCCGGGCGGCGGGCGGGCCGCTACACAATTGTTTCATACGAAAAAAAGTAGTGTGGAGAAAAAATATGAACGATTCACACGGGAGCAGCACCGCCCCTTGGGGCCGGCTTACTCCACCATCAAACGCCGCACGGTGGGGGCGTGGCCGTCGGCCTGCACACTGAGCAGGTAGAGGCCGCTGGCCAGCCCGGCGGTGGGCAGCTCGGTGGCGCTGCCGCTGAATGCGCGGGTGCGCACGAGCTGGCCCAGGGCGTTGCGCAGGCTCAGGCTCGCCAAAGCCGCCGGCACCGGCAGGGTAATATGCAAGGCTCCTTTGGCCCCCACCGGGTTGGGCCACACGCTGAAGGTCGTGGCATTGGCCGCCGTGGTGGCCGTGGCCGAGGCGGGCAACACCGTTACCACGGCCGGAGCCGTGCCGATGTGGCCGCTGGCATCGGTCACGGTCAGTACCACCGGTACGCCATTGACAATCCTCGGCGCGTCCGTACTCCAGGCTGAGCCATTGGTGAGCGTGCCCGCGTTGGCCCCAACCCCGTTGGCATCGACCGTGCTGGTGCCGCTGCCTTCGCTGAAGCGGTAGTAGGCCACGAGCCCGGCCGGGTTGCGCAGCAGGTGCGCTCCCCGCGCCGTGCTGAGCTCGGCGGCCGTGCGGGCCACGTTCCAGACCCGCACCTCGTCAATGTTGCCATTGAAATATTCTTCGCTGTTGGTCGAGCCGATGCGCAGGTTGCCAGCATTGGTCACGCCAACGGGGCCGGGCCGGTCGGAGCCGATGACCGCCCCGTCGAGGTAGAGGGTGCGGGTGGTGCCGTCGTAGGTGGCGGCCACGTGGTGCCAAGCCCCGGCCAGGCTGGGCGTGGGCATTTCCAGGTCGTTGCCCCACCAGTAGTTCATCAGCCCCGTGGGGCTCAGGCGCAGAGCGTTGACCGCGCCACGTG
>JANNDE010000462.1:0-9756 GCA_031387395.1 Hymenobacter sp. | reverse complement strand
CAGCTACCTCACCAAAGTATTCCGGATAAGCGAAGCCCAGACCCGCCAGCTATACGAGCGCGGCATGCGGGCGGCGCGGCCGGAGTTTTTCACCCAGGTAATCGATTCTTTTCTTTCGGAGAAGCCCTTGCGCCGGGCCCTGCCGCCGGGCTACTACCTCGAAGCCCACGCCGAAGGCCCGCGCCTGCTATACGAGCTGCGCACCGAAACCGACCGCGAGGTGCTGGTGGTCGACAACCAGGTCGACTTGGTGCTGGTGGTGCGCGACTCGCTGGGCCGGCTGCTGCCCGATGCGCAGGTGGCCGTGGCGGGCCGGCCGCTGCTGTTCGATGCCGCCATCCAGAGCTACCGGCGGGCCGGCGGCGGCCAGGCCGGGCTGGTGGCCGTCGTGCAGGCCGGGCGCACCACCTTCCACCCGCTCACCCAGACGTTTCCGGAAAGCGGCCCCCGCTACCAATCCACCGGGCCCTGGCTGCGGCGGGCCGGCCGGCGCGTGCTCTACGGCTTCCCGCTGGGCTACCTCACACGGCCGGTGTGGTGGCTGGGGCACGACCTGAAGCACGCCAGCACCGTTTCGAACCATCTGGTGGGATTGCTGCGCTCGGTATTCAACGAAGACGTGCGCGAGGAGCGCCGGAACGGCCGGAGCCGCACCGAAGAGCGCGCCCGCTGGACCAATTACGTAGCCACCAGCCAGCCCCGCTACCGCCCCACCGGCGACACCCTGCGCCTGATAGCGCGGGTGCTCGGCCGGAAAAACGGCCGCCCTTGTCGCCGGCCGCTCACGCTGTGGCTGGGGGGCAGCAACTACGAAAGCCAGCCCGGCAAGCGCATTGCCACGCTGCGCCCTACCCGGCCCGGCAGCTACCAGTATGCCCTGCCCCTGACCGATACGCTGGGCCTGCGCCCCGACACCTACGTGCGCTTCCGGCTGAAAGACCGGCACGAGCACACGCTGGCCAGCGGCCAGTTCCGGCTCGAAGATTACGAGCTCAAAAACAGCCACTACAGCCTGCGCGTGGCCGAAAAAACTCAGCTATTCGGCCAGCCCCAGGCCATTTACGTGCGCGGCTCCGATGCTAACGACCTCAACCTGCTCGATGCCCGCCTGCGGCTGAGCCTGACGCCGACCGGTGCGCCCGGGCCGCTGCCGCGTCGCCAGGTATTCATGCCCGACACGCTCTGGACCCGCAGCCAGCCCCTCGACGCGCTGGGCGAAACCCGCCTCAACGTGCCGCCCGCCGCCTTGCCCGACGTGGATTTTCGCTATCAGGTGCAGGCCACGCTGCTGACCTCGGATAATGAGCGCCGCACCGAGAGCACCAGCGTGGAGTTTCGCCACGACCCCGGCGAGCTACGCTTGGAGCTGCGCGCCGACTCGGTGTACCTCGAATACCGCCACCTGGGCCAGCCGCAGCCGCACGCGGCCACGCTGGCGGTTTCGACCGACCGGGCGGTGGGCAGCGGCTGGCTGTTTCGGGGGCCGGTGCAGCTGCCGTGCGCCCTGCCGGTGGCTGCCCTGGCCGACTACTACGAGCTGAAGGACGAGCAGGGCCATCATGCCCGCCTCGATATCGACGAGCGCAACGCCAGCCTCAGCCTGCTCTCCGAGCGGCCCAACGACTCGCTGGTGCTGGCCGTGGACAACCCACGCCGGGTAGCTTTCTGGTACTTCGTGTACCAGGGCAACCGCCTGCGCTACCGCGGCTACGGCACCAGCCTGCGGCTGGCCGTGCCCCACGCCGGGCGCGAGCCCTGGTTTGCCTCGCTGCACTACTGGTGGGGGGCCCAGCTGCGCACGGCCGAGTACACCGTGGCCCTGCCCGCGCCGCAGCTCATCATCAACACCGAGCAGCCGGCCGTGGCCTACCCCGGCCAGAAAATCAGCCTGCGCTTTGCCGTAACCGACGAGCGCGGCCGCCCCGTGCCCCACGCCGCCCTCACCAGCTACGCGCACAACGGCAAATTTGGCCAGCCCGATGCGCCTCAGCTGCCCGTGGTGCGCACGGCCCGGCCGGTGGAGGGCCGACGCTCGCTACGGCGCTTTCAGCTCACGAGGGAGTTTGGCGAGGAGCCTGAGAGCCAGCCGCTGGCCTGGCCACGCTGGCGGCGGCTGCTGGGGCTCGATTCCCTCACCTTCTACCACTTTCTGTATCCGGACGACGGTTTTTTCCACGAATACCAGCCTGCGCCGGGCGGGCTCACGCAGGTTGCGCCCTTCGTGGTCGACTCGGGCCGGGTGCAGCCGCCCATTGCCGTGTACGTCGACGGCCAGCCCGGCTACATCTACGACGTGAACCACCACGACCCCTACGCCGTGGTGGCCGACAGCGGGCACCACACCCTCAGCATCCGCACGGCCACTCGCCTCATCACCCTGCGCGATGTGTACCTGCGCCACCTGCACAAGCTCACGCTCAGCATCGACCCCAACCGCCCCTGCGCCGAAATGACCGTTGAAAAGCGCCCCCGGGAACTCACACCCAGTGAGTTACTGGGGTTGCAGCGCTCGCTGGTGGTGCTCGGCAACACGCCGCTGCCCACCGCCACCCTGCGGCAGGGCCCGGCGCTGCGCCCGCTGGAACAGAACCGGTTCGGAAACTTTGTGGCGGGCCCGTTCCGGCCCGATTCGGTGCTGCTGCGCGATGACTACGGGCTGCGGCGCAAGTTTTTGTTCGAGCCGCTGTTCCGGTATTCGTTTGGCAAAAACCTGCTGAAGATGCAGTGCCTGGACGGGGGCGAGCTGGGCCAGCTAAATGGCACCGCCGGCTACTATAATATCCTGCCGTTGAAGGAGTTTGCCTATACCGAAGCTGATTTTAAGCGCCGGCCGCAGTGGGCGGCGGCCACCACGCCCGAGTACCTTAGTACCGTTTTTGATGCCCCGTGGCGCACGCCCGCCGGGCAGGGCCGCCTGGAGCTGCGCTTCCCCGCCCAACGCCGCCACCGAACCCGGGCTACCGGCCCCGCGCTATGTGCGCCTCACCCGGCCCGACCAGCCCAAATTCCTGCGCCTCGTGCGCTACTACGGCACGCAGCAGTTGCACGCCCTGCCCGCCGGCCGCTACCGCGTGGCCATCCTACTGGCCGATAGCAGCTGCCTGGCCCCAATGGATGAGCTCCTCATCAAACCCAACGGCCAAACTTACTATGAGCTGCGGCGGGCCGACCAGGTGCCGGCCGGGCCGCTGGGCCACCGCCTCAACCAGCTGCTGTGGCGGCTGCGCCCCAAGCTGAGCACGCCCATGGAGGCTCTGGAGCAGCGCCGGGTTATCCGGGTTGAAACGCCGACGGCACCGCAGCCCGGCTGGCACACCGTGCGCGGCCAGGTGCTCGACCAGGCCAGCGAGGAAGGCCTGCCCGGCGTAACGGTGCTGCTGAAAGGCACCGCGCTGGGCGTATCGACCGCCGCCGATGGCAGCTTCACGCTCCAGGTGCCGCCCAACGATGCCACCACGCTGGCCATCAGCTCCATCGGCTACGTGACCCAGGAAATTGTGCTGGGCTGGCAGCGCGTGGTGCTGGTGAAGCTCGTGGCCGATAGCAAGCAGCTGAGTGAGGTGGTGGTAACGGGTTATAGCTCGGTTACCCGCCGTGATATGAGCGGCGCGGTGTCAAGCATTTCCATGAATAGTTTGCAAGGCAAAGTGGCCGGCGTGCAGATTACCGGCGCGACTCCGGGCGCGAGCAGTCGGATTATGATTCGGGGAGTAGCTACCGGCAGCGCCAGCGCCCAACCGCTGATTATGCTTGATGGCCTGCCCTTCAATGGCCTGCTCACCGACATTGACCCGGCCAGCATTGCCAGCGTAACGGTGCTGAAAGACGCGCAGGCCACAGCCCTCTACGGCGCGGTCGCCGCCAACGGCGTGCTGCTCATCATCACCAAAAAAAGCACCACCCCCGACGATGCCGGCCGCGACCCGCGCCTGGCCATGCGCCGCCATTTCCGCGACTACGCCTGGTGGCGGCCCTTGCTCGTGACCGATGCCCGTGGTCAGGCCCAAACCGACGTGGTGCTACCCGACGACGTGACCAGCTGGGACAGCTTCGTACTGGCCTCCGACGACCATGGCCGCCTGGGCCGCGCCACCGGCCACCTGCGCGCCTTCAAGCAGCTGCGGGCCGAGCTGGCCACGCCCCGCTTCCTGGTGGCCGGCGACCGCACCCAGCTGCTGGGCAAAAGCCTGAACTACGGCTTCGACACGGCCCAGGTAACCACCACCTTTCGGCAGGGCGCGCGGGCGCTGCGCAGCCAGGCCCAACGCGTAAGCCCGGTGGCGCTCGATACGCTCACCTTCACGGCCCCCGCCGCAGCCGCGCCCGATTCGGTGCAGCTCAGCTTTGCCCTGGCCCAGCCCAACGGCTACCAGGACGGTGAGCAGCGTACCGTGCCCCTGCTTCCGGCCGGCACCCGCGAGCGAGTGGGCACGTTCGCCACCATCACGGCCGCCGACACGACTTTGCAGCTGCCCATCAACCCCGCGCTGGGCGAGGTGACGGTGCATCTGGAAAGCGACGCGCTGCCTTTGCTGCTGCTGGAAATCGAGCACCTGCAGCACTACGCCTACCTCTGCAACGAGCAGGCCGCGTCCAAGCTCAAGGCCCTGCTGCTCGAGCAGCGCATCCGGCTGGTGCAGCAGCAGCCGTTCCGGGGCGAAAAATCCGTGCGGCTCCTCATCAAGAAACTGGTCGATGGCCGCCACCAGCCCGAAGGCCTGTGGGGCACCTGGCCCACGTCGGAGGTGAGCCCCTGGGCCACTACGCACGTCATCGAGGCCTTGCTGGAAGCCGAAAAAGCCGGTTTCTCCGTCGCTTTCGACCGTGCGCCGGTGCAGGCTTTCCTGCTGCGCGAGCTGGACAACCACCTCAGCGAGCCGGCCACCGTGGCCGCGCTCAAGGGGCATCCCTTCCCCGGCTACTACCGCTCGCCCGACGACCTGGTTCGGCTGCTGGCATTGCTGCACCGCCTGGGCGCGCCCACCGACTACCGCACCTACGTGGCGCGCTTCGACCGCCTCCAAACCGGCCGCCAGCCCTTCGACCGCTACCTCGCGCTGGTGGCCCTGCGCCAGCAGCTGGGCCTGCCCTTCCAGCTCGATACCCTGCGCCGCTACCGGCTTAGCACCCAGCTCGGCGGCGTGTTCTACGGCGATACGCTGCACGGCTCGTCCTACTACAGTTTCCTGCTGCGCGACCGGGTGGGCGCGACGCTGCTGGCCTACCGGGCCCTGCGCGCCGTGGACGGCCACCCGGCCGAGTTGGCTCGCATCCGCGCCGGCCTGCTCAACATGCGCGAGGGCGGCCACTGGACCAGCACTTACGAAACCGCCGAAATCCTCGAAACCATCGGCCCCGACCTGTTTCCGGCGGGCCGCCCGGCGGGGCCGACCCGCGCCAGCTTTAGCGGCCCCATTAGCCAGGTGGTGACGACGTTTCCCTTCACGGCCACGCTGGCGGCTACGGCCGGCCCGCTCGTGCTGCACAAAGAAGGTCCCCTGCCGCTCTATGCCACCGCCTACCAGAGCCGCTGGAACCCCACGCCGGCTCCCGTGACGGCGGCCTTCACGGTGCGCACGGCCCTGGCCGGCCAAACCGGCACCCGCGTGGTGCTGCGCGCCGGCCAGCCCACCGAGCTGGTGGTGACGGTGGACGTGAAAGCCGAAACCCGCTACGTGCTACTCGAAGTGCCCATTCCAGCCGGCTGCTCCTACGGCGACCCGGCCGCCACCAGCTACCTCGAAACCCACCGCGAATACCTGCGCCACCAGACCGGCATCTTCATCGACCACCTGCCCATCGGCCGGCACGAGTTCCGCATCGCGCTTCAGCCCCGGTTCCGGGGCGTGTACACCCTCAACCCAGCCAAAGCCGAACTGGTGTATTTCCCCACCAGGTTTGGCCGCTCAGCCAGCAAGCAGGCCGTGGTACGGTGAGGGCAGCGGTCGAGGAAGCAGCAGCGCACTGCAGCTGCCACTCCAGAGTCCCGGACCAGTCGAAAAGAAAAAAGGCCATCTCCTGATTGGAAACGGCCTTTTAGGTAGCGGGGACTGGACTCGAACCAGTGACCTTTGGGTTATGAGCCCAACGAGCTACCAACTGCTCCACCCCGCACTGTTTTGGTGCTGCAAAGGTAGTACGGGTTTGGGGGCAAAACAAGCAAGGCGGTCAGATTTAATCAGCAAAGGGGCCTTGGCAGCGCTATTGGGCAGGTGATAGATTGGTTATCCGAATGTTACGCTCCCTATAAATTTATGTGGGTGGCCGCTGAGGACAGCCCTACCTTTGCGTTTTCCCACTTAGAAACTTGCGCATGAACCCAGTTCGGGTTGAAGACTTTTTAGAAATCACTTACCGGGCCGATTTGGAAGTACTGGTCGCCCGCTGGCTGCGGCCCGTAGATATGCCCGAGCTGATGCACGGCTACGAGCTGATGCTGGAGACTGCCCAGGCCGGGGCAGCGCGACGCTGGCTGATTGACGTGCGCCGCCGCTTCAATACCCACCAGCTGGGCGCGCAATGGATGGTGAGCAGCTTTCTGCCGCGGCTGGGGCCCGCGCTGGGCAGCCGCAGCCGGCTGGCTTACCTGCTGGCCCCCATGTACATGCGCGACACGGCCGCTGACTTGGCATTTCCGCCCCCATCCTACTTCGAGGGCAAGCCGTTCATTGGTGACCGGTTTATTGAGGAAAACGCCGCCATCGAGTGGCTGCGCACCGACCTTACCAACCACAGCTAGCACGCTGCTGCAGGGCATCTGCAGCGCGGAGGGTTGAGGGTAAGAGGTGCCCTCCTACCCTCAACCCTGTTTTCTGCGGACCTTTGCGGCCCGGCGGCCAGCCGGCGCTTTTTGCTTTTCCGCTTATGTCCGATAAACGCGCGCCCGCCCTGGGCTTCATTTTCGTTACCATTCTTATCGATGTGATTGGGCTGGGCATCATCATCCCGGTGGTGCCCAAGCTGATTGAGCAGCTCACGGGCGAAGGGCTGAGCCGGGCGTCGGTGTACTCGGGGTGGCTCACGTTTGCCTACGCGGCGGCGCAGTTCTGCTCTGCGCCGGTGATGGGCGGCCTCAGCGATAAGCTGGGGCGGCGGCCGGTGCTGCTGGCCGCCCTGCTCGGGCTGGGGCTCGACTACATCTTCCTGAGCTTCGCGCCCACGCTGGCCTGGCTGTTTGTGGGCCGGGTGCTGGCGGGCATCACCGGGGCCAGCTTCACGACGGCCACGGCCTACATTGCCGATATCAGCGCCCCCGATAAACGGGCCCAGAATTTCGGGCTGGTGGGCGTGGCGTTTGGGCTGGGCTTCATCATTGGGCCGGTGGTGGGCGGGCTGCTGGCGCACTTTGGGCCCCGCATGCCGTTTATGGTGGCGGCAGGCCTGAGCCTGTGCAACTTCCTGTATGGCCTGCTGGTGCTGCCCGAGTCGCTGGCCCCGGCCCAGCGCCGGGCTTTCGAGTGGCGCCGGGCCAACCCGGTGGCCTCGCTGCTGCGCCTGGGCAACTACCCCACGGTGCTGGGGCTGGTGGCGGCCCTGGTGCTGCTGTACCTGGCGGGCTCGGCCACGCAATCGGTCTGGACGTTCTACACCATGCTCAAGTTCAGCTGGACGGAGCGCATGGTGGGGATTTCGCTGGGCGTGGTGGGGCTGTTTTCGGCCCTGGTGCAGGGTGGACTGGTGCGGGTGGCCATTCCGAAGCTGGGCGCGGCCCGCGCCATTATCATCGGGCTGCTGTGCTACACGGTGGGCTTCGTGCTGTTTGCCTTTGCCAGCCGGGGCTGGCTGATGCTGGCGTTTCTGGCCCCCTACTGCCTGGGAGGCATTGCCGGACCGGCTATTCAGGGCACTATTTCGGGGCAGGTGCCGGCCAACGAGCAGGGCGAGCTGCAGGGTGCCCTCACCAGCCTGGTGAGCGCCACCGGCGTGGTGGGCCCGCTGCTGATGACCTATCTGTTCGGCTATTTCACGGGGCCCAAAGCGCCGGTGTATTTCCCCGGCGCACCCTTTCTGATGGGGGCGGTGCTGGCCCTCGGCAGCGTTGCCCTGGCGTATTACTCGCTGAAAAAACACCCGCCCGCCGACCTGCGCCCGGCCCTGGCCGACGCCCCGGCCGGCCACTAGCCATCCCAACCCTGCCCGGGCGGAATTGCGTAGGAGTACCCACCACCCCTCTTTCCGCCTATGATTTCCGACCTGCCCCCGGCCCTGCTGCAACTCGCCTACCGCCCCGACCTCAATATTCTGGTGGGCCGATGGGCCTACCAGCCGGCCCCGCCCGAGCTGTCCCCCGTGTACCAGCAAATGGAGGAAGTAGCCACCCAGGAAAACTGCCGGTTCTGGCTGCAGGACATCCGCCGCCGCACCCTCAACGACCCGGCCACCACCCGTTGGCTGCTCCAGGACTTTTTTCCGAACATGGCCCGGCGCCTGGGCGGCCGCCTGTACGTGGCCTACCTCGTGGGCCCGGTGCTGCACGAGGCCATTGTGCGGCAGCCCGGCTACGTCTCGGCCGAATCCTACGACGGCCAGCCGTTTGCCATCTCCTTTTTCGGCGACGAAGGAGAGGCCATGCGTTGGCTGCAAGCGCGCCCGGCCGACGCGCCGGTGAACTGAGCCTGATACTGCTGAGCCCAAGGGCCGCTCCGAGCCCGGCAGCGGCTCCTATGCCAGCCACGCCACAACACAACAGCGCATTTGGCGCATTCTGCCTACTTTGACGAGCAGGGTAACCAGCCACATTCCAGCCGCCACCAAGTATCCGCCAGGCATAAAAAGGGGCCCTTGTACGCATCAAGAGCCTCTTTTTATATACTGCGAGTATAAAACCCGCACAAAAAGCATAGCCTACCCCTCCATCACCCGGTTCTGGCGGTTGATGGATTCTAAATGTACCGCCGCCAGGTACTGCTCCACAAACTCGGTGGTGAGGCCCACCGAGCTGCCCTGGCGCTGAGCGCGCTCCAGCACTTCGTTCCAGCGGTTGGTTTGCAGGATGGTGATGTCGTTGGCACGCTTGTACTGGCCGATTTTCTCGGCCACGGCCATGCGGCGGCCCAGCAGCTGCATCACCTCGGCATCGAGCTGGTTGATTTGCTCGCGCAGGCCGGTGAGGGCCGAGAGGAACTCCTGCTCGTTGGTGGTTTCGTGCCGCCACACCTGGTTCTCGATGAGGTTGCGCAGCACCTCGGGCGTGATTTGCTGCTTGGCGTCGCTCCAGGCGTGGTCGGGGTCGATGTGGCTTTCAATCATGTTGCCATCGAAACCCAGGTTGAGGGCCTGCTGCGCCACGGCGGCCAGCGTGTCGCGCCGCCCGCAGATGTGGCTGGGGTCGCAGAGTAGCGGCAGCTCGGGCAGCCGGCGCTTCATCTCGATGGGCAGGTGCCACATCGGCGCGTTGCGAAAATCGGTGTTGCCGTAGCTCGAAAAGCCCCGGTGAATGAGGCCCACCTGCTTCAGGCCGGCCTTTTGCAGTCGCTCCACGGCTCCTACCCACAGCTCAAGCTCGGGGTGAATGGGGTTCTTGACGAGCACCGGCACGTCGACGCCGCGCAGCACGTTGGCGATTTCCTGCACCGAAAACGGGTTGCCCGTGGTGCGCGCGCCCACCCACAAAATGTCCACGCCGAAGGCCAGGCAGTCCTCGACGTGCTTGGCGGTGGCGACTTCCACGGCCACGGGCAGGCCGGTGAGCTCGCTGGCTTTTTTGAGCCAGGGCAGGCCCTTGGTGCCGATGCCCTCGAAGCCGCCGGGCTTGGT
>JANNDE010000444.1:0-11618 GCA_031387395.1 Hymenobacter sp. | reverse complement strand
GAACTTTGTAGTTCGCGTCCCAGAACGATTTACATGGCGCGGGGACGCGAACTACAAAGTTCGCGCTACACCTACACCGCCACCATCCAGTTGTGCACGTCGGCCCCTTCGCCGGTGCGGATGGCATCCAGCACCGTGCTCACGCGCTTCGAGAAGCCGTCGGGGCGAGTGGCGGGCAGCTCATAGTCGTGGCCTTCGTAGCCGATAACGGCGATGGGCGCGATGGTGGCGGCGGTGCCTACGCCGAAGGCTTCTTCCAGCTTGCCGGCCTCCAGGGCCTCGATGAGCTCGCGGCTGCTCACTTTGCGCTCTTCTACGGGCATGCCGAAGTCGCGGGCCAGCTGCAGCACGCTGCGGCGCGTCACGCCGTCGAGGATGCTGGTGCTGAGGGCGGGCGTAATCACGCGGCCGTCAATCACGAAAATGGCGTTCATCGTGCCCGACTCTTCCACGTAGCGGTGCTCTGAGGCATCGGTCCAGATGAGCTGGTTGTAGCCTTCCTGCTGGGCCAGCTTGGTGGGGTACATGGCCGCGCCGTAGTTGCCGGCGTTTTTGGCGAAGCCCGCGCCACCTTCGGCCGAGCGCACGTACTTCTGCTCGAAGCGCACGCGCAGCGGCTTGCTGTAGTACAGGCCCACGGGGCAGGTAAAAATCACGAAGCGGTACTCCTCTGAAGGCCGCACGCCGATGAAGCCATCGGTGGCAAACATGAAGGGGCGAATGTAGAGCGAGCTGCCGGCAAACGTGGGCACCCAGCCCGCATCGAGCTTGATGAGCTCGCGCAGGCCCTGCATAAACACTTCCTCCGGAATGGTGGGCATGCACATGCGCTCGGCCGAGGCGTTGAGGCGCGCCCAGTTGTCGAGGGGGCGGAACAGGGCCACGCCGCCGTCGGCCTGGTGGTAGGCCTTCATGCCTTCAAAAATGGCCTGGCCGTAGTGCAGAGCCGAGTTGGCGGGGCTCACCGAGATGTCGCCGTAGGGCAAAATCTGGGCATCCTGCCACTCGCCGTCGCGGTAGTCGACCACAAACATGTGGTCGGCGAATACCTTGCCGAATTCCAGGTTATCGAAGTCCTGCGTGGCAAGCCGCGAATCCGTTGTCAGCTGCGTGTGCATGGGAATGGTATCAATCATAATAAAGGCGATTTCGGGGTACGCGTGGGTGGGATGTTCCGAGTACGGAAGTGGAGGTGAGAACGATTAAGCCGGCGAGTATTTCGCCACAAAGAACGGGATTATGCGGCAGCCAGGGCCCGCGCCGACCCCAACCCGGCGAGCCTCACATCCGGGCCTGCCAGGTTACTTCCTCCACGCCCAGCTCGTGGGCCATGGCCCGGCTCAGCACAAACAGGAAGTCGGACAGACGGTTCAGGTACACGGCCACCAACTCGGCCACGAAGGAATCTTCGCCGAGGTGGATGACCAACCGCTCGGCGCGGCGGCACACGCAGCGGGCTACGTGCGCGTGGCTCACGGCCGGGTGCCCACCGGGCAGAATGAAGGCGCGCAGCTCGGGCAGGTCCAGGTTAAGGCGGTCCATCTCCTCTTCCAGCAGCGTCACGTCGGCCTCGTGCAGGTCGGGCAGCTTCATTTTCGACTTCTCCGGGTCGGCCGCCAGGGCCGAGCCGATGGTGAACAGCCGGTCCTGAATTTCCTTCAGCAGCGGCCGGCGGGCGGCGTTCACCTCCTGGTCGCGCACCAGTCCGATGTGCGAGTTCAGCTCGTCTACGGTGCCGTAGCACTCAATGCGCAGGCTGCTCTTGGGCACGCGGGTGCCGCCAATGAGGGAGGTAAGGCCTTTGTCGCCGGTTTTGGTGTAGATTTTCATAGGGCTTATGAGCGAACAGCTCTAATAACTTCATACGATAGAACGGTCAGGCTGAGCTTGTCGAAGCATCTCTACCGCAGTAGTAAATGGATTGCGTTGCGCGTTAGAGATACTTCGACAAGCTCAGCACGACCGTGCTTGATTTTCAACGATTACCAACTTAATGCCCCACCACGGCGTGGGTATGCACGTTCTGGTTCACTTCATCCGACTCCACCAAACCGTCACGCAGGCGCACGATACGGTGGGCGTAGCGGGCAATGTCCTCCTCGTGCGTCACCATGATGATGGTGTTGCCCTTGGAATACAGCGCCTCGAACAGGTCCATGATTTCGTGGCTGGTTTTGGAGTCGAGGGCGCCGGTTGGTTCGTCGGCCAGCAGCACGCTCGGGTTATTGACGAGGGCACGGGCAATGGCCACGCGCTGGCGCTGCCCGCCCGAAAGCTCGTTGGGGCGGTGCGAGGCGCGGTCGGCCAGGCCCACGGCGCGCAGGCTTTCGAGGGCGCGCTCGGTGCGCTCGCGCTTGTTCAGGCCGGCGTAGATGAGCGGCAGGGCCACGTTGTCGAGGGCCGTGGCGCGGGGCAGCAGGTTAAAGCTCTGGAAAACGAAGCCGATTTCCTTGTTGCGCACCTCGGCCAGCTGGTTGTCGCTCATCCGTCTCACGTCCTGCCCGTTGAGGATGTACTGGCCTTTGGTGGGCGTATCGAGGCAGCCCACGATGTTCATCAGCGTAGACTTGCCCGAACCTGACGGCCCCATAAACGCCACGTACTCGCCGCGCTTAATCTCAATGCTCACCGACACCAGCGCGTTGATGACCTCATGGCCCATCACGTAGGTTTTGGCGATATCGGTGGTTTCGATGACGTTCGGATTCATAAGAATAGGGCTTATTGCAGAGAGGAAGGCGAAAGCGCACCAGAAAAGGACGCTGCCGCTGCCGTGCGGGCTGCCTGATGCGCGGCGTATTCGGCTACTAAAGTAGCCGCCGCCGCCGGAGCCAGCCGCCGCCGCAAATCGGCCAGCGCCTCAGCCGCGTATTCGGTGAGGCCGGCATCGGCCGCCGCCAGCACGTAGGCCCGTAACAGCGGCAGCGACGCAGGGTTTTCATTCAGGCCGGCCCGTAGCGCCGCGTAGGCCGCCTGCGCTTGCCGCTGCCCGGTGAAGTAGGCCGCCGCCGCCAGCACGCCCGCCTCGTTGAACGGGGCTTCGCGCACCACGCGTTGGTAGTTGGCCGTGGCTGTTTTCACGTCGCCTTTGGCGCTGGCTGCCTGCGCTGCCCGCAGCCAGGCCGCGCCAATGCGGGCAGCCTGCGGCGCGGCCACTGGCGGCCGGCCCGCCGCCAGCCGCTGCTGCACCCGCTGCCCCTGCCGCCGCTGCGCTGTATCGGCCGCCACCAGCAGGCGCGCCGTGGCGGCCCGCACCGAGTCCGGCTCGCCGCTCAGCGCCAGGGCATACACGCGCATTTCGGCCGCCTGCGGGGCACCGTGCGAGGCGGCGAAGCCCAGCTGGTCGGCGGCCGTAGCGTACTGGCCCTGCTGCAGCTGCCACAACCCTAGCAGCTGCTGGTAGTAAGCGGCCGGGCCCGAAGTGCCGCTGGCCAGCGGCAGGAGCTGCTGGCGCGCCAGCAGCTCCTGGCCGCGCGCGTGGCGGCCCAGCGCCTGCAGAAACAACAGCTGCTCGTAGTAATCAGCATTGGCCGAGTGGTTGGCCAGCTGGCTGAGGTGCGCGAACAGCGCGGGCGTGAGCTGCCCGGGCTGCCGCGCCACGGCCAGCAGCACGCCGTGGTACACCTGCGCGAAGCGGGCGGCATCCAGCTCCAACGGGCCGCCGCCGGGGGCCGGCAGCGCCACCCCCACGGGCCGGGCCGTGCGCAGCTGCAGCAGCGTGAGGTTGCTCAGTAGCGCCGCTTCGGTGGTTTTGGGGGCCAGCTTCAGGGCCTGCTGCCGGGCATCGGCCAGCAGATTCTGGCTTAGCAGAAAGCCCAGCTGGTTGGTGCGGCTGGCATAGCTGCCTGGGGCCAGCCGCTCGGCCTTATCGAGGTAAAAGGCCACCGAGTCGGTGAGGGCCGTTTGGGTGAAGAGCTGGGCCAGGTCGCCGGCCAGCGGCGCGCTGCGGGGCTGGGCCTTCAAACCACGGCGCAGGATATCGAGGCCCTCAAACAGGTCGTCGGGCTGGTCATACAGCGAAGCCAGCCGCACCGATACCTTCTCGCTGGGGCCACGCAGCAGGGCCCGGCGCAGCGAGTTGATTTCGTTCTGACGCTGCTGGCGGAAGCGGTAGAGGGCAGCCCGGCCCAACTCGGCGTGCAGGTTGGCGCGGTAGAGCACGTCGCCGCTTTCGGCGTAGTAGCGCTCGGCTAGGCCGGCCTGGGCCAGGTCGTCGGGGGCGGCTTCGCTTTGCTGGCGGGCCAGGTCGCCGAGCAGGTTGAACTGCCCGGCCCGCACCTGGTCGGGCAGCGGGAAGCTCTGGCGCGATTGCAGGAAGACAATGCCCCCAATGCCCAGCACGTACACCGCGTAGAACGGCAGCCGGCGCGGCTCAAACGCCACCCGGTACACCCGCAGTCGCTGCTTGATGAGCGGTGCAAAATTTATCAATACATACAGCAGAAAAGCCGCGCCCAGCAGCCCCAGCGCCGCACCCGTGAAGCTGCGCGCCGCCACCAGCAAAGGGGTATTAGCCGTGGCAAAGGCATAGCCCAGCGCCCCCGCCGCCCCCAGCACCGCCAGTGGGTACAGCTGGGCCGCGCCCTGCCGGTAAGGTATCCACTCGCCGTAGCTCGGGGCGCGCAGCCGCAGGCCCATCCAGCCGGCCACCACGGCCGGCAGCAGCAGCACCAACGGGTCCAGCAGCAGGCCGGGCCACAGCTCCAGGCTGCCGTTATTCCAGTTATAGAGCAGCAGCGTACCCACGTACAGCCCCGCCGCCAGCACGAAAGGCACCAGCCCGAAGCGCCCGCCCGGCTGCTCGGCCTGGGTGTTCAGCCACAACAGGGCCCGCACATTTTCCACCGCCACCCACAGCACCAGCAGCGCCAGCAGCACCGCGCCGCCCGTAGTGGCGTAAGCAGCCAGCTGCAACGTGGTTTCCTGAGCGGGCAGCAGGCTCTGCGCATATAGCAATGCTACCAAGCCAGCCACTACTCCCGCTAGCAGCAGCACACGCCAGCGCAGCGCCATGCCCTCGGCAAACGCGTGCAGCCCAAAGGCCCCGCCGCCAATCAGCCCCAGCATGAGGTACAGGAAGTACCGCTCGCTGGTGCCAAACAGGCCCAGCGACTCGGTATTGAGCGACAGCAGCAGGAAAATAACCGGCACCATACCGGCTACGAAGGGCGCGCGCGCCAACGTGCTCGCCACCGCCACCCAGCCCACCAGCGCCCCGGCCAGCAGCAGCAGAAAAACGGCCGCGGCTACCGGCTGCGTGTACGGCCCCGCCACGTCGTGCGTGAGCGTGGTAACGAAGCCGCTGGCCTGCACCGGTAAATACACCGGCTCGGCCGCCACGCTGTCGAGCGTGAGCACTACCGGCTGCAGGTGCGGCACCGTGCGCAGCGGCAGCGTGCTGGCTTCGCCCGTGAAATAGTAATAGCCTACCAGGCCAACGGCCAGCGCCGCCAGCCATACCAGCCAGCCGGCCCCCGCGGGGCGGCTGGCAACTTGCGCCCTCATCAACTATTCGAGCACTTTGGGCACGCGGAAGTAGTCGGAGTCCTTACGCGGAGCGTTGCGCAGGCCCTCCTGGTGGCTCACGGTGTTGCGGGCCTCATCGTCGCGCAGCACGTTGATTTCCTGCGACAGGTGCACCAGTGGCTCCACGCCGGTCGTGTCGAGGCCTTCGAGCTGGGCCACGAAATCGAGAATATTGTTCAGGTCGCCAAGCATCTGCTGCTCGCGGGTTTCGTCGAATTCGAGGCGGGCCAGATGGGCCAGGCCGCGCAGGGTACCGAGGTCGGTGCTCATTATAGTTAGGAGTTTTGAGTTAAGAGTTATGAGTTGGCAGACTGCGGCTGTTCCGATGCAGCTACCGGAGCGCGCCAGGTGCTTGGCCCGGGCTTCACGGCTCCTTTGGGCAGGAAATCGCCGGCGAGCTGGGCGGCCACCTGCTCCTTCAGCGCCGGAATATCGGCTAGCGTGAGGCCGGCAGTGGCAATTGGCGGATGAAAAACGATTTTGAGCCGGTGGTAGCGCACGCGCAGGTCTTTTTCCACATCGGGCATAAACATGTGGTTGAGCGGCATGCCCACCGGCACCAGCGGCACGCCGGCCTCGATGGCCATCTGGAAAGCGCCGTCCAACAGCGGCAGTAACTCTTTGCCGGGCCGGGGCGAGATGCGGCCCTCGGCGAAAATGGCGATGCTTTTGCCGGCCGCCAGCCCGCGCCGGGCCGCCACCATAGCCCGGCCCCGACTCACGGCGCTGGCGCGGTCTACCGTAATATACACGTTGCCGAAAAGCGGCCCCCACACCGGTACCCGGGCCAGCGAGGCCTTGCCCATCATATTAAGAAAACCCGGGATGTACTTGAACAGCATCATGATATCGACGTACGAGCCGTGGTTCGCCACGTACACGCAGGGCTGCGGGTTGGGCCCGGCCTGCTCACGCACCACTTCTACCGGCATGCCCCACATCGTAATCGAGAGCCACGACCAGAACCGGTTCAGCGCGTGCACTACCCCGCCGCCATCGGGCCGCCGGCTGAAATACCACTGCCAGGGGTAAATGAGCACGAATGGAATGATAAACCAGACCACTGCCCAGGTAGTGTACAGGCGCTGGCCGAGGTAACGAAGCAAGTGGCGCATGCCCGCAAAGGTAGTTTCTGGTTTCTGGTTACCGGTTTTTAACTGCCCCTGCCCGGTGCTACCGGCCCCGCGCCGCCAGTACGTGCGCGGCCTTCAGCAGGCCCGCCACGCTCACGGCGTCGGTAATGCGGTCGTCCATCACCATCCGGACGGCTTCGGCCAGGGGCAGCTTCCAGAGGCGCAGGTCTTCGGTTTCCTCGGGCTCCACTTCGCCGGGGGTCAGGTCTTCGGCCAGGAAAACGAAGCCTTCCTCATCAGTTACCGAGTTGGAGGTGTGCAGCCGGGCAATGCGCGTCCAGCGGGCGGCGCTCAGGCCGGTTTCCTCGCGCAGCTCGCGCTGGGCCGATTCCAGCACGTCCAGCTCTACCGGTCCGCCGCCCATCGGAATTTCCCAGCTGTACTCGTTCAACGGGTAGCGGTACTGGCCCACCAGCCAGGTATTGCCATCGGCATCAACCGGCACAATGCCCAAAGCCTTGTTCTTCATCGTCACCACGCCGTAGATGCCGCACCCGCCCCCGGGATTGACGATGGTATCTTCACGCACCGAAATCCACGGGTTCTGGTATTTGACTTCTGAAGCCAGCGTTTGCCAGGGATTGTGGTGGATATCGACGGACGGCGGCAAAAATTGAGGCATGCTTACACTGAAATGATGGGTATTGGCCGTCAAAAATACAGCACTCCGCCGCATGCCGGCTTCCATTCACCGGCCAATCTCGTTCATCCGCCGTCTCCACGGGTCAATTGGTCGGGCTAAAAGCGACGTTGGTCAAATACTACTTGCGCTTCCCGCTTCCAGAACTGTATCTTTGACCCATAAGTACCCCCGCACGGGCTGGAAATGTGGAAAGGAAGGACCTCTCGTGCGGCGGCGCTCTGGCCAAAAAGGTGGGGTAGACACCTTCCGGCCGGACCCGCCACTTTAAGGTCACCGCACTTGTGCGGTGACCTTTTTTTTGGTCCCTGACCCTGGCAACAGCTCGTTTCACGGACCGTGCCCCTGAATTTAACCCCGCCCCGCTTCCCTGCGTATGCAGTTCGGGGCAGCCGCGCACATTCCGGCTGCGCCCATCTTTTGATGGCCACTAACTCCAAAACGCCCGCCGGGAAAGCTCCCGCCGTGGGCGACCCGCTTTTCAACCTTCATCACGCCGAAGCCGAAGCCGAGCTCGCTAAAACCACCGGCGGCCTCGGGCCCACCACCAACGAGTACATTTCGAGCGACGAGGAGGCCGATATTGACGCTGCCACGGCTCCGCGCGACAGTCAGGGCTCCGTGCGCGGTGAAAATGCCCCTGACGTGACTGGCAGCAGCGCCGGCGACCACAAGTAGCCGACATCGGCTTGCTCATCGCCAAAAAAAGCCCGGGCCGGGCCGCTCAGTAGCGGCTCAGCCCGGGCTTTTTTTGGCGGCCGCCAGCGTGGCGTATTTTTGCACCAATGCCAGTCCGTACTCTCCTCCTGCTTTCCTGCACTGCCCAGCCCTTCGAAGCCGGCCTCGACGAGGCGGGCCGCGGCTGCCTGGCGGGGCCGGTATTCGCCGCCGCCGTCATCCTGCCCGCCGGCTTTAGCTCGCCCCTGCTCAACGACTCCAAGCAGCTCAGTGCCCGTAGGCGCAACGAGCTACGGCCCCAGATATGCGCCGGGGCCGTGGCCTGGGCCGTGGGGCAAGCCACCGTGGCAGAAATTGCCCACCTCAACATCGCACAGGCCAGCTACCTGGCCATGCACCGGGCGGTAGCCGCGCTGAGCGTGGCTCCCACCCACCTGGCAGTCGATGGCAACCGGTTTCGGCCCCTCGCGGGCTACCCGCATACTTGCGTGGTAGGTGGCGATGGCCTGTACCAACACATTGCGGCCGCCTCCGTGTTGGCCAAAACCTTTCGCGACGACCACATGGAGGAGCTGGCCGCCGGGTTCCCGGCCTACGGCTGGCAGCAGAACGCCGGCTACCCCACGGCCAGCCACCGGGCAGCCATCCGGGAGCACGGGCCCAGCCCGCACCACCGCATGGGCTTCCGGCTGCTGTGAGCCCCACCCGGAAAAGCTACTGCTTCAGCTTCAGCAGGTCCAGAAACAAGCTGAACCCGTCGACGCTGGTGCCGCCCTCGCCAAAAGTTTCAAAGTTCAACGGCTTGATGATGTAGCCGCTCACGGCCAGTTGCTGCGCCCTGAAACGGTCAGTATCGAGGTCCGAGGTGGTCATAATAAACACGTTCAGGTCGGCAAACTCGGGGTCGGCGCGCAGGGCTTCGAGCAGCTCCAGGCCATTCATGCGGGGCATGTTGATGTCGAGCATGGCCAGGCTGGGCTTGGCAATCCGGGGCTCGTCACCTTCGCCGCGCAGCATTTTCAGGGCCTCGCGCCCGTTGCGGGCATGAATAATCGGAATGTTGATATTCTGCCGTCGCAATTCACGCCGCACATTCATAACGTCCATCTGGTCGTCTTCTACGAGCAGGATACTGGGGTTTTGGTGGTCGGGAGACATAGGAAAGGAATTGACTACTACGGCAACATGCCCGGGCCGGAGCCCGGCTTAGCTTACGCAAGGCTCGGCAATTTTGATGCTGTTGGCGCGACAGCTTTGGCTTTGGGTGGCAGTTTGGGCCAGGTAAAAGTAAACCTGGCTCCCTGGCCTTCGGCCGACTCAACGGCAATGCGGCCGCCCTGGCGCTCCACAATCTTTTTCACGATGGCCAGCCCCACGCCGGTACTTTCGAGGGTGTCGCGCTCGGTCAGGGTCTGGAAAATGACAAAAATCCGCTCATGGTACTCCGGGTCGATGCCCGGCCCGTCGTCGGCCACCGAAAACGAGTAGCACTCGCCCGCGTCGTCGCAGCCAATTACCACGTGCCCGGTCGCGGGGTGGTGGTGGTATTTCACGGCATTGCTGATGAGGTTGGTGAATACCTGCTGGAGCTGCACCGCATCGGTCGTGAGCGTGGGCAGAAAGAAGGGCAGTTCGACGGCAAAGCCCGTGGGCAGGCCCAGCGAATCGATGATATCACGAAGCAGCGTCCTGATAAAAACCGTTTCCTGCGCACGAACCATCCGCCCGACGCGAGCCAGGTCCAGAATTCCGGTAATCAGCTTTTCCATGCGGTGCACCCGCTGCCGCATCAGCCCCAGAAACTCCCGGATGTGCGGCGGCAGCTGCTCCTTACCCATGTCCTCCTCAATCCAGCGCGAGGCGCTCTCAATGCCCCGGAGCGGTGCCTTCAGGTCGTGTGATACGACGTAGGCAAACTGGTCGAGCTCCTGGTTGCGGTTTTCGAGCTGGGCAATGTTGGTACCCACCGTGCGCGCCATGGCGTTCAGGGCAGTGGTGAGCTCGCTCACCTCGTCGCGCGCGTCATCGGCCACCTG
Organism: Hymenobacter sp.; assembly: GCA_031387395.1. GTDB lineage: Bacteria > Bacteroidota > Bacteroidia > Cytophagales > Hymenobacteraceae > Hymenobacter. Next base: position 1,605 of record JANNDE010000444.1, on the reverse strand, counting down.
AGTGGAGTAGTCGCCATCGGCCATACGCCGGGCCAGGTCCACCATACTGCGCAGCCGGCGCGAGAAGCTTCGCACCAGATAGGCCGCGCCCAGCAGCCCCAGCACCAGCGCCGCCAGAGCCATCCCGGCCGATACCCACTCAGTCCGCCGGATGCTACTATCGAGCTGCTGGCGCTGCTGGCGGCGGGTGGCAGTCTCCTGCCGCTCAAACTCGGCCAGGTTCGCGCGCATGCCATCCATTATTTGCTTGCCGGTCAGGTTCTCCACCAGGCGGTGGTGGGGCAGGTCGTCAAGGCCGCGCTGCTGCGGCTTGCGCTGGCGGGCTTCGCGCTTTTCGGCAATCAGCAGGTGCGAGAAGCTGGTCCACTGCTGAAACAGACGTTGGGTCTGGTCGACGCGCTGCGTCTGCGCGGGAGTAGCCCGCACTAATTCCCGCAGGTCCGCGAAACGGCCCACCATTTCGCGTTCGCCAAAGTAATATGGGGCCAAGGTAAGCTCATTGCCGACGAGCAGGTAACCCCGGAACCCGGTTTCCATGTCCACGATGTTGCGCAGCAGCGTAACGGCCTCGTTCGAAATATGCTGCGAAGCCTCTACCCGTTGGGCATTGCGCAGCACCTGCCCCGCCAGCCGGTAGGAAAACACCATCACGGTGGCGAAAAGAGCTATTAGCAGCGCAATGCCCGCAAAAAGTTTCGTCGTGAGGGATGTTTTCATACAGTCGTCCGCATCGGCACAGTGGTCAGGCCTCGGTACGCAACTTGGCCTCCATGGTTTGCAGCAGCACCACCATATCGTCGGCCATCCGCTGCAGGGGAGCGTAGTCAGCGCTCACCTTGTCGTCCTGGCCGGCATCGTGCAGCTCCATCAGGCGGTTGGCTTCCGCGTGAATGAGCCGGTGTTTCTGGTCAAACTGCCGGGCTTCCGGCAAATGGGCGTAGGGCCCCTGGCCGCGCAGGCGGGCGGCTATCCAATGGCCCAGGCTGCACTGCTCGGGGTCGCGCAAGGGGCCCGTTTCGCCCCCGTTGCCAAACAGGTAAGAGCGCAGCTTGCTTTTGAAATGCACATGCTTGATGCGCGCGGACTCGAAATCCTGCTTCAGCTCCTCGATATCCATAGATGTTCTGGTTCCCCGCATGGCCTCCCGTTGCCACTGCAAATGTGCTGCCAGCAACCCGGTGCGGATGCTCCAAAGATACAACGCCGCCGCCAGGCACCGTTCCGGCCCGGAATGCGGTACTTTTGCGCTTTGCCCGGGCCTGCTGCCAGGCAGGCGACTGCTTGCCCCGCGAGGCCCGGGCCTCACTCCCATTTTCCCACCAATGACCCAAGACCAGATTAAGGACTTGAAGGGCCGCGCCGAGGCCCTGAGGAGGTATCTTTGACTACGATACCCGCAAAGCCCAAATAGCCGCCTCCGAGGCGCAAACCACCGCTCCCGGCTTCTGGGACGACTCCAAAGCCGCCGAAACCACCCTGCGCGAAGTCAAGGCCATCAAGACCTGGACCGACGACTACGAAGCCGTAGAGCAGGCCTTGGCTGATACCGAAGTTCTGTTCGATTTCCACAAGGAGGGCGACGTGCCGGAAGCTGAAATGCAGGCC
>JANNDE010000374.1:0-1297 GCA_031387395.1 Hymenobacter sp. | reverse complement strand
GCTCGAAAGCGTTTCAAGCCATTAATGGCGCGTTCAATCTGGTTTCGTTCTTTGTAAATTTCCGTATTGTGTTCGATTGGTATCGTCCGGTTTTTCTTACCTGGAATCACGGCCACGGCTGCTGCTTGCACGATTTGTTCGCGTACGTAGCCCGCATCGTACGCTCGGTCGGCCAAGACGGCCTGCCCCGCCCGCAAGTGGCTGCGCAGCAGCCCGGGAGCTTGTGGGCAATCACCGGCCTGTCCTGCGGTCAGGGCCAGGGCGCAAATCCGGCCGTAGGCGTCGCAACTCAGGTGGAGCTTGGTCGTGAAACCGCCCCGGCTGCGGCCGAGCGCCTGGCCGACGGGGCTGTCTTTTTTTTCGCGCCGGCTGCCACTTGGTGCGCCCGCACGGCCGTAGAGTCGACCATGAGCCGGTGCAAGCCCGTTGCGTTTTGCACCTGGGCCAGCACCCGCGGCCACACGCCGGCTTGGCGCCAGCGCCGAAACCGGGCGTACACCGTGTGCCAAGGCCCAAACCGCTCGGCCGGCAAGTCGCGCCACGACACGCCGCAGCGGGCCCGCCAAAGCACGGCCTCCACAAACAGGCGCGTATCGCGAGCCGTCGTGCCCGGCGACTGCGCTTGCCCAGGCAAAAGCGGCGAAAGCCGCTCCCACTGCGCATCGGTCAACATACTGCGGTCTTTATTCATCCTCAAAGGTCGGCCCTAACTGTAAACACTCCCTAGGCCTTCCAGCAGGTCGAGCTGTTCCAGCGTGCGCAGCAACTGCACGAAGGTCAGCAGCGAAGTGGGCCGGCCGTGCTCCACTTGGCTCAGCGTGGCCCGGTCGATGCCGGCTGCCGTGGCAACCTCCTGCTGCGACCGATTACGGTTGAGGCGCAGTTGCCGCAGGCTACTGCCCAACTCGCGTAAAATAGCCAAATCTGATAGGGCGTACCAATTCATGTTGTACAAACGCAACAAATACGCTCAAATGTAAGTTGTTTGTTGCGTTTGTGCAACATATAGAGCCGGTAGATTCATGAGTATCAGTTTTCAACTGATGAATACGCTCTTCACAAAGTTAGCTGCCCTGACAAACTGCCTACTGCCACCAACAAACCAGTGCCACCGCTACCTGAGGTGGTCTAGAATTGACGGACAGAAGAATGTGTTTTTCTTCTGCTGTGGCAACCAAAACTTACGGGACGTCGCCCGACAAATGGCGCAGACACGATTGGCCGTTCAAGGCCGATTCCCTGCGTCTGGCGTCCGAGAACCAGGGCACGCAAGCGCCCGGTAGCCGGGCATCACCGG
>JANNDE010000448.1:0-28253 GCA_031387395.1 Hymenobacter sp. | reverse complement strand
ATTGAAAAGATGTGGAAGAAGGTGACCGGCACCTTCCTTAGCATCAAGAGTCTTTTCAAAGGCCTATTTGGGGAAGCCATTGCTATTCCCAAAGACCCGTTCGCGGGCATGGGTGCGGCTCCTAAAGACCCCCGCGCCACGCCCTCGGTAACGGCCGGGCTCAATAAAAGCAAGGGCACCGACATCGAAGGCGACAAGAGTAAGGCCCGCATCGTGAACCTTCGGATTGATAAAATCGAGGTTCACAACACCGTTACGGGGGCCGTGGAAGCCGGCCTGAATGATTTGGGCAAAAAGGTGGCCGCCATCATTGTTGGGGCAACTCGGGACGCTGAAATTATTTTGAGTAACGGAAACTAATCCCTTTTTACATCTTCTCTTATTTCACATGAATAGCTTAAAACTTGAAACAGGTGGCCGGCCGGTGGCCAATGATGATTTTCTAGTGCTTCAAAATAATATCCCGTTGCTGGGCCTGCCGGCGCTGCTCTACGGCCTGGCCCCGTGCGTGGTGAGCGGCTCACGCGTGTGGCAGACGGGCAGCCAGTACAACGTGGGCGCGGGTATGGTCTGGGATGGCACCCAGCTGCTGCCGTTCACCGGCCGGAGCAATGTGGCCCTACCCGCGATGTTCGCGCCGAGCGCAGTGGTCGTCGTTGATGAGCGGGCGTATCAGACGGGCGGCACCAAGACGACCATCAAGGGGCAGAGTATGGATTTGGTACCAGTGATGGCCGGCGCTGGCAACTTGGTGGTGGATGTCTACGGAGTGCTTACATTTTGGCACCGGCTGCAAGAGAAAACGCGCCTCTTGGGCGAAGTGCAGTATTTGGCAAATCTCACGGTCTCCAACTACGACACCGATGGCGTGGGCAAGCCTGGCACGGAAGCCTGGGGCTGGGCATTCTGCGACGGGCAGAACAACCGGGCCGACCTACGGGGCCAGTTCGTGGCCGGCCTCGACCCGGCCCGTGCGGACTATGACACGGTGGGCAAGACTGGCGGCGAGGAAACCCACGCGCTGAGCATTGCCGAGATGCCGGCCCACGCCCACGGTTACGTTGACCGCTATCACACTGAAACCAGGGATACGGATTCGGGCAGCAACGCACGTCCTTATCAAGAGCGCAACGACAACAAAACGACGGGCAGCACGGGCGGCAGCCAAGCCCACGAAAACCGCCCCCCGTTCTACGTGTTGGGTGCAGTGCAGTGGGTCGGCTTCGACTGACATCTGCGGCCGCCGTATCTTTGAGGCACAGCAACGACCTGAATAGGTGCTATTGATGCGGGACTGGCTTTGGCCGGTTGCAAGGAGGGGCATTGCCACAAGCCGGTTTCTTGAAGAAGTCTGGTGGCCCGCAAGGGTCTTACCTAAGCGGTTTGGAAAGGCTGCCCCGCTTACGCGGGGTAGCCTTTTTTGTGGCTTGTTTACCTGCTGCGCTGGCACCTCGGCGTATTGATAAAAGTCAATTGTGCCAGTGCCATCCGTTAGCCGTTTTCCGGCAGTTAAATAGCCGTTAAATGGGCATTTAAGTGGGCGGACTGTTCAACAAATTGAATTGTCTGACCACACTTTTTGATTTACCGCTTATAGTTGCCGATGGCACGGGTCTGTGCCCCATGCCATCTGAGATTTAACCCAGCAATTTGCCGCACTCAACCAAAAACCGGCGCAGAATTAGCGCAACACACGATGCCTGCACAAGAAGAGCCTGCCGCTGATGAAGCGGCAGGCTCTTCTTGTGCAGGCTACTCCCAAGCCGGCAGCCACGTAGCTCGAACGGTGTAGTTCGCGTGGCAGAACGGTAATCGTTGCAGCAGCGCGGGGACGCGAACTATACCGTTCGTGCTACTGCTTACTGCCCCAGCACGATGGCAAAAATCAGCGGGGCCACGATGGTCGCGTCCGACTCGATGATAAACTTGGGCGTGTCCTGGCCCAGCTTGCCCCAGGTGATTTTCTCGTTGGGCACCGCGCCCGAGTAGCTGCCGTAGCTGGTGGTCGAGTCCGAAATCTGGCAGAAGTAGCCCCACAGCGGCACGCTGGTGCGGCCCAGGTCCTGGTGCAGCATGGGCACCACGCAAATGGGGAAGTCGCCGGCAATGCCGCCGCCAATCTGGAAGAAGCCCACCGGGCTCGCATCCGTCGCCTGCTGGGTGTACCACTCGGCCAGGAAAATCATGTACTCGATGCCCGTGCGCACGGTGTGCACGTTCTTGATATCGCCCGAAATAACGTGGCCCGCGAAGATGTTGCCGAGCGTAGAATCTTCCCAGCCAGGACAGATGATGGGCAGGTTTTTCTCGGCTGCGGCCAGCATCCAGCTGTGCTTGGGGTCAATCTGGTAGTACTGCTCCAGCTCGCCCGACTTCAGAATCTGGTAGAAGAACTCGTGGGGAAAATACTGCTCGCCGGCCTTATCGGCCTTCTCCCAGAACTTCAATACCGAGTGCTCCAGCCGGCGCATGGCCTCTTCCTCAGGAATGCAGGTATCGGTCACGCGGTTCATGTGGCGCTCCAGCAGGGCCTGCTCGTCGGCGGGCGTCAGGTCGCGGTAGTTGGGCACGCGCTCGTAGAAGTCGTGGGCCACCAGGTTGAAGATGTCTTCCTCCAGGTTAGCGCCCGTGCAGCTGATAATCTGCACTTTGTCCTGGCGAATCAGCTCGGCCAGCTGAATACCCATTTCGGCGGTGCTCATGGCCCCGGCCAGGGTAATCATCATTTTACCACCCTCGGCAAGGTGCTTGTTGTAGCCGTCGGCGGCGTCGATGAGGGCGGCCGCGTTGAAGTGGCGGTAATGGTGGCGGAGGAATTCGGTTACTTGCATGAGGGGAAATTTGGGTTGTTTAAGAAGGATGTAAACCCGTCATGCAGAGCGCAGCGAAGCATCTTTACCGCTCAACGCAATCAAAAAGATTAGTATCGAGGTAAATATGCTTCGCTGCGCACTGCATGACGACTTTTTCTTTACGATGCTGAACGCCTTTACGACGGCGACTCAATCATCAGATTATGATTGGTGTAGATGCAGATGTCGGCCGCGATATGCAGGCCTTCTTCCACCATTTGGCGGGCCGTGAGGTGCGGCGCGTGCTTCTTGAGGGCCAGGGCGGCGGCCTGCGCGTACATCGCGCCGGAGCCGATGGCGGCCACGTCGGAGTCGGGCTCCAGCACGTCGCCGGTGCCGCTGAGGATGAGCAGCTCGTCCTTATCGGCCACCACCATCATGGCTTCGAGCTTGCGCAGGTACTGGTCTTTGCGCCAGTCTTTGGCCAGCTCGATGGCGGCGCGCTTCAGGTTGCCGCCATAGCTGGTCAGCTTCTCCTCGAAGCGGTCGAGCAACATGAAGGCATCGGCGGTGGAGCCGGCAAAACCGGTCACGACTTTGCCATCGAGCAGCTTGCGGATTTTGCGGACGTTGTTCTTGGCCACGTGCTTGTCCATGGTGGCCTGCCCGTCGGCCCCAACGGCTATTTCGCCGTTGTGCCGGATGCCGAGCACGGTAGTAGAGCGGATTTTTGCTTGCATAAGGCCGCAAAAATACGACGCCCGCGCCCGCCCGGGGCCGTCTGGGGCTGCAACAAGAAAAAAGAACGTCATGCAGAGCGTAGCGAAGCATCTTGCCCGCCGCAACTAATCCAATCGATAGGATTACTTCCGAGGTAAAGATGCTTCGCTACGCTCTGCATGACGTTCTCATTTTCGTCGTGCATCATCGTGCTGCTATCGTTCTCCGCCCCTACTGCTTGCTCACCCGAAACTGCAGCTTGGCGAACACGAACCGGCCGTTGCTGCCCATCTGCACGGCATCCCAGGCACCACCGTTTTCGGTGGCCTGCGGGTTGAAAAAGGTGGGGTACACGTTGAATAGGTTCGACGAGCCCACCGACAGGCGCAACTGGTTGGTGAGGGCGTATGAGAGGGCCACGTCGGTGGTGAGGTGGTCGCGGTAGGGGTTCGGGTCGCCGTTGTAATCATACAGCAGCACGTGGCCGAACTGCACCAGCCGCACCAGCGCGCCGAAGCGGCCCACGTTGTAGTCAAACGTCAGGTTCACTTTGTAGGGCGGGGCCGAGGCCTTCACGAAAGCCTGCTCGCGCTGGCCGAAGAAGGTTTCCTCCTTGCCGGCCAGCAGCTTCGTGGTTTTGGCGTCGCCTACGATGAGCAGGCGGTTCACGTTGGCCGCCAGCGTAGTGGTGAGGCGGCCCGGCCCCACCGTGGTAGAGTTAGAAAGCACGGCATCCAGCCCCCAGGTATCGGTCGACACGGCGTTGGCGAAGAACTGGGCCTGACCCACGTTCAAGCCCTGCAGGATGGGCCCAATTTCGGGGTCGTCGTCGGCAAAGGTGCCAGTGAGCACGATGCGGTCCTTGATGTGGATGTAGTAACCATCCACCGTAAAGCTCAGCACCGAGCCGGCCCGACCCGTAAAGCCCACGCTGGCCGACTGCGACCGCTCCTGCGTGAGGGCCGGAATGCCCAGCGCCTTCGACACCGGCCCGTTGTTGCGGTCGAGCAGAATATCAATCGGCTGCCCGCCCACCACGTTGGTAAACACCGTGTTGAAGTTCACCTGCGCCAGCGAAGGCGCTCGGAAACCCGTGCTCACGGTGCCGCGCAACGAGAAGCTCTCGCTGAACTTGTAGCGCGTGGCCAACTTGCCGGTTACGCTGCTGCCGAAATCGGAGTAGTTCTCGAAGCGCACCGCGCCGGCCAGCAAAAAGGCCTTGGTCACGTCCAGCTCGGCATCGGCGTACACGCCCACGTTGTTGCGGCTGGCCTTGAGCTCGTTGCGCGGCTGAAAGCCGGGAAAGCCCTGCGAGCCGCCGGCCCGGTCGTTCAGCGCGCCGGGGTACTTCAGGTAGGAGCCCGGCTCGCCGGCAAACAGCGAGTACCACTCGCGGCGGTATTCGCTGCCGATGGCTAGGTTTAGGCCCTGCAGCACGGTTTTGTAGCTGCGGCTCAGGTTCAGGTTCACCACGTTCTGCTGCAGCTGGAAGCCGCCGGCATCAAACGTCGTGGGCGAGGCCGCGCCTAGCGTGGCGTTCAGCGTGTTGGTCACGCCGTAGTGGAAGCGATTCGAGCCGAAGCCCTCGCTCAAATCCACGTCGAAACCGCCGAACTGGCCGCGCAGGCCCACCGCGCCGTGGGCATCGGTAAGGTCGCTGGTGATGATAGGGTCGAAGCCGTTGGGGTAGAGCGTGGCGTTGCTACGCGGGTTCGGAATCGTGTTGCCGTTGTCGTCGGTGCTGGTGGGGAATCGGGTGTAAGCGTAGGCCTCGCCCTTGCGCAGGTTCACGCCGCCGAAGGCGTAGGCGTAGAGATTTTCGCTGATGGGCAGCTTGCTGTTGATATAGGCGGCCATGTTGCGGGCCTTAGGGTCGCCGTACTCGCGGCGCTGGATGCCGTCGGGGGCCGGCACGTTGGCGCGCTGGGTGTGCTGGCGCTGGTTGTAGTCGAGGGTGGCATTCACGAAGCCGCCTTTGCCCACGCCCACCCCGTAGTTGAGGTTGGCGTTGAGGTTGCCGCCGTCGAAGGTTTTGTCGTCGAAGCGGTACTTGGCCGTGTACGCGCCGTAGTTGGCGTTGGCCGTCAGCTCGTTCACACTGGTTTTCAGCACGATGTTGATAACACCCGCGATGGCATCGGAGCCGTACTGGGCCGAGGCCCCGTCGCGCAGAATCTCGATGCGCTCGATGCTGGCGGCCGGAATGGTATTCAGGTCGGTGCCGGTGTTGCCGCGGCCGCGGCTGCCAAACAGGTTCACGAGGGCCGACTGGTGCCAGCGCTTGCCGTTCACGAGCACCAGGGTTTGGTCGGGGCCGAGGCCGCGCAGGCTGGCGGGGTCCACGTGGTCGGCGCCGTCGGCCCCGGTCTGGCGGTTCGAGTTGAAGGACGGAGCCACGAACTGCAGCAGCTGGTTCACGTCGAGCTGGCCGGTTTTGGCCGTCACCTCCCGCACGTCGATGATGTCGACCGGCGAAGGCGAGTCCGTCACCGAGCGGTTCTGGCTGCGCGAGCCCACCACCTGCACGGCGTCGAGGCTGGTGCTGCTTTCGGCCAGCGTCACGGTCAGGCCACTGGTGCCGGCCACCTCCTGGGTAGCATACCCCAGCGAGCTGATAGCCAGCTTCGGCGCGGCCGTGCGGGCCCGCAGCGTGAAGCGCCCGTTGGCATCGGTGGAGGTGCCGTTGTTGGTGCCCTTTTCCACGATGGTGGCCCCGATAACCGGCCGCCCGGCGGCATCAATTACCTGTCCGGTGAAGGTGGTAGCGGCCTGCCCCCAGGCCACGCCCGAAGTCAGGCACATGAATGCCAGTAATGTGGTTGATTTCATAAAGCTTACTCTAAGTGAAAGAAATACCGCATTACTATCTCAAAAAACAGCTATGCGAGACCGCTGCAAGCTAGCTCCGAAAAGCACAAAAAAAACCAGCCCGGCGGGGCTGGTTTTCTACTTGAAGCTCCGGCGGCTCAAATCATCAGTCGCATGGGGTCTTCGAGCAGGCTTTTCAGCGTTTGCAGGAAGGCCGCGCCGGTCGCGCCGTCCACCACGCGGTGGTCGCAGCTCAGGGTCACCTTCATGATGTTGCCGATGGCCAGCGCGTCGTCCTTCACGATGGCGGTTTGCTTGATGCCGCCCACGGCCAGAATGCAGGCATCGGGCGGGTTGATGATGGCGGTGAACTCATCGATGCCGAACATGCCCAGGTTCGAGATGGTGAAGGTGCTGCCCTCCCACTCGGCGGGTTGCAGCTTCTTGGTTTTGGCTTTGCCGGCCAGCTCCTTCACCTCGGTAGCGATGGCGGCGAGGCCCTTCTGGTCGGCATTGCGCACCACGGGCACGAGCAGGCCCTCATCGACAGCCACGGCCACGCCGATGTTGATAACCTTGTTCTGCCGGATGCGGTCGCCGAGCCACGAGGAGTTCACGGCCGGATGCGAGCGCAGGGCCACGGCCGCCGACTTCAGCACGAGGTCATTGAAGCTGAGCTTCACCGGCGACAGCTCGTTGAGCTTCACGCGAGCCTCGATAGCCTTATCCATATTGATTTCCATCGTGAGATAGAAATGCGGGGCCGTAAACAGGCTCTCCGACAGACGCTTGGCAATCACCTTGCGCATCTGCGATACCGGCGTGTCGGTGTAGGTTTCTGGTGCTTGGTTGTTGGTGCCTGGTGCCTGGTTATTAGTGCCTGGTGCCTGGCTGGCTGGTGCTGGTGCAGCCGCCTGCGGCGTAGCAGCCGGAGCCGGAGCAGCCGGGGCCGGAGCAGCTGCGGGGGGCGCCTGCGGCGTGGGAGCCGCCGCCGCGCCGGGCTGGAAGTTCTCCACGTCGCGCTGCACGATGCGACCGTTGTCGCCGCTGCCCACCACCTGGGCCAGGTTGATGCCTTTTTCCTTGGCAATGCTTTTGGCCAGCGGCGAGGCCAGAATGCGGCCGGTGCTGGCCGGGGCCGCCTCGGCGGGGGCGGCAGCAGCTTCAGCGGCTGGGCTAGCGGCTGGGGTAGCGGCTGGGGTAGCGGCTGGGGTAGCTTCGGCAGCAGCAGGCGCAGCGGCCGGGGCGGCACCACCACCGAGCAGGGCCTGAATATCAGCCCCTTCTTCGCCGATAATGGCCAGGATGCCGTCGACGGCCACGGCTTCGCCGGCTTTGGGACCGGTGTAGAGCAGGGTACCGTCTTCGTAGTTTTCGAGCTCCATGGTAGCCTTATCGGTTTCGACTTCGGCCAGGATATCCCCCGACTTCACCTTGTCGCCCACGTTTTTCAGCCAGGCGGCAATGGTGCCTTCGGTCATCGTGTCGCTCATTTTAGGCATGCGCACCACGGTGGCTTTTTTGCCGTTGGCGGGCGCGGCCGGAGCAGCGGGAACCGGGGCGGGCGCGAGGACCGGGGCAGCGGGAGCCGGGGCAGCTTTTGGCGCTTCGGCCACCGGGGCCGGAGCCGCCACCGGTGCGGGAGCCGCCGCCGGGGCCGCGCCGCCGCTCTGGCCGCTGAGCAGGCCGGAAATGTCTTCGCCTTCCTTGCCCACGATGGCCAGAATGCCATCAACCGGCACGGAATCTTTCTCTTTGGGACCGATGTAGAGCAGAATGCCGTCTTCGTAGTTCTCCAGCTCCATAGTGGCCTTGTCGGTTTCCACCTCAGCCAGAATATCGCCGGATTTAACTTTATCGCCCACTTTCTTGAGCCAGGCCGCGATGGTCCCTTCGGTCATCGTGTCGCTCATTTTGGGCATTTTTATGATTTCGGCCATCGGATTGTCGCGTCTTGGATTAGGGAGGCCAAAATTAGCCCGAAAAGTTTGGGGGGCAAGGTTGGGAGCGGGAGAATAATGGATAACGGGTTGCTCGAAGAGCGTCATGCAGAGCGCAGCCGAAGCAACTCTACCGCGGCAGTAATCCTTTTAGCTGAATTGCATTGCGCGGTAGAGATGCTTCGGCTGCGCTCAGCATGACGGTCCGCTTATTTGCCGCTCTCCCCTACCCCGCCACCTGCAAATGCGAAACGTCCAGAAAGTTCTTCACCGTAAACACCGAGCCCGTGTACTCCAGCTTATACAGGCATAAGTTGCTGTGCTCGAAGCCTTCCATGCAGCTGAGCGGGTAGTTGAGCAGCTGGCAGAGCAGCACGCGCAGGGCCCGGCCGTGCAGGCACACGAGCACGGTGCGTTCGTCGTCGCGGGCCTTCAGCAGCTCGATGAACGGGCGCTGGCGGGCGGCCACTTCCTCGGGGCTTTCGCCGCCGGTGAGGCGGGCGTGGGTGTCGCCGGCGTTCCAGCCGGCCAGTACGCGGCGGTACTCCTCGTCCTCCTCCATCGTGATGCGGGTGCCCTCGCGCACGCCCCAGCTGATTTCGTTGAGGCCGGAATGGGCTTCGTGGGGCAGGCCGAGGTCGAGGAACTGCTGCACCGACTCGTGGGTGCGCCGCAGCGCGGAGGTATACACTTTATCGAACGGCACGTGGCCGTAGGCGCTAAAAAACCGGGCCGCCTGCTGCCGGCCGGTGTCGTTCAGGCTCGAATCGACGCCGCTGCCCTGCACGATGCCGCGCACGTTGAAATCGGTCTGGCCGTGGCGCAGGAGGAAGATGGTCCGGGGCATGACGTGGCGTGTAGTTTTGCGTAACCAATGCGTCAACAATTATTCCAGTTACGGGTTTTTAACCGCGACCGTTGACTATCCGATTTCCTTTTATTACTGGCAACGCGGTGGCTGTGGCTTCCTCGTTCCCCTGCCCTCCCCGCATGACCCCGCTGGAACAAGTGAAACGCTGGACGGCCTCGCGCCCCACCCTGGCCGGTGCCCTCGGCATGGAAATCACGGCCGTGACCGACGAATATATCGAGGGCCGCATGCCCGTCGATGGCCGCACCCACCAGCCTATGGGCCTGCTGCACGGCGGCGCGTCGGTGGCGCTGGCCGAAACCCTGGGCAGCATCGCCGCCTACTTCCGCCTGCCCGACCGCAGCAAGCAAGCTGTTGTGGGGCTCGAAATCAACGCCAACCACCTCAAGGGCGTGCGCGATGGCTGGGTGCTGGGCCGGGCTACGCCGGTGCACATCGGGCGCAGCACCCAGGTCTGGGAAATTCGCATCACGCATGAAGAAACCGGCGCGCTGGTCTGCATCAGCCGCATCACCATGGCCGTGATTGACATCGCGCCCCAGCCTGCTTCCTAAATGCCACTGCCCGACTACCGCCAGCTACCTTGGCCGGCCGTGGCCGCTGGCCTCGACGGTGCAGCCCGCCTACGCCACCTGGTGGCCGGCGCGCTGCGTACGGGCCGGCCGCTGGCCCTGTGGCGCGAGCCCGACGCGGCGCTGCCGCAGCTGCTGGCCGCCCGCTCCCTCGAAGACACCTACACCGGCCTGCCGCCGGCCCTGGACGACCGCGCCCCGGCCGGCTTCGCCTTCTTCCCCTTCCGCGATTCGGACCATAACCCGGCCCTATTTCTGCCCGCCGATGTATTGTATGACCTCGCGCATCCCGAAACCGTGGCCGTGGCCCCGGCCGCCCGCGAACTGGTGCCCACCCTCACGGCTTGGTTAGCCCTGCCCACGCCGGCCGCGCTGGCCTGGCATTACAGCACCCAGCCCGCGCCACCCACTGCCTCCGAAGCCGACTACACTGCATTGGTACGCCGCGGCGTGGCCGCCATCGAAGCCCGGGAAGTGGTGAAAGTGGTGAGCTCACGGGCCGCGCGTTTTCCCTTGCCACCGGGCTTCGACCCGCTGGCGGCGTTTCATGAGTTGAGCGAGAAATACCCGCGGGCCTTCGTGTCGCTGGTGAGCGTGCCGGGCGTGGGCACCTGGCTGGGGGCCTCGCCCGAAGTGCTGGCCGAGGTCACGGCCGATGGGCAGTTTCGGACCATGGCGCTGGCCGGCACGCAGCCGCTGGTGCCGGGCACGCGGCCCCAGGATGCCATCTGGCGGCAAAAGGAGATTGAGGAGCAGGCGCTGGTGGCCCGCTACATCGTGAGCTGCTTCAAGCAGCTGCGGCTGCGCGAATACCACGAAACCGGGCCCCGCACCGTGGCCGCCGGCGAGTTGCTGCACCTGCGCACCGACTTCGAAGTGGCCCTGCAAAACGTGCCTTCCCCCGCCTCGCTGGGCACCGACATGCTGCGGCTACTGCACCCCACCTCGGCCGTGGGCGGCATGCCCAAAACGGCCGCGATGGCCTTTTTGCAGCAGCACGAGGGCTACGACCGCGCCTACTACAGCGGCTTTCTGGGGCCGGTGAACGTGGCCGCGCCCGGCCTCGCCCGCCTCTTCGTGAACCTGCGCTGCTTCCAGCTGCGTGCCACCGAGGCCATCCTCTACGCCGGCACCGGCCTCACCATCGACCCCGACCCCGCCCGCGTGTGGCAGTAAACCCAGATGAAGATGCAAACGGCGGGGGCCGTTTTGAATTAAAAATTGAGAATTAAAAATAAAAATGGCCGGACTTATCAGCTGTCGAAAACGACCCATTTTGTTCATCCAACTCAATTTTTAATTATTCATTTTTAATTTTTAATTCAAATCCATGCAGGCCGTTTATAACATCGCCGAAATCTGCGCCCGCCACGGCATTACCGATGTCGTTTTATCGCCTGGCTCGCGCTCGGCCCCGCTCACGCTGGCCTTCGCCCGCCACCCCGATTTGACCGTGCGCGTGGTGCCCGACGAGCGGGCCGCCGCCTTCATCGGCCTGGGCATCGCGCAGGCGCAGCGGCGGGCGGTGGCGCTGGTCTGCACCTCCGGCACGGCGGGGCTGAACTACGCCCCGGCCGTGGCCGAGGCCTTTTTTCAGCAGATTCCGCTGGTGATTTTCACCGCTGACCGCCCGCCCGAATGGATTGACCAGCTCGATGGGCAGACCATCCGCCAGCGCAACCTGTATGGCGCGCACGCCAAGGGCGCATTCGAGTTTCCGGTCGATACCGCACACGCCGATGCCAAATGGCACTCGGCCCGCATCGTGAACGAGGCTATCAACCTGGCGCAGGCCGCGCCCGCCGGGCCGGTACAGGTGAACGTACCGTTGCGCGAGCCGTTTTATCCGAAGGCGGGCGAGGTGATTCGGTATGAGCAGGATGTGAAGATTATTCGAGTGGCGCCAACCGTTCCGCACGAAGCCAGAAAGGGGAATTGGGACGATATTAGCAATGCCATCAATTCCTCCAAACGGACATTGATTGTGCTGGGACAGCAACAGGCTGATGCGAAAGTAATGAGCGCACTTCAGCTTTTCATCAATGCCCGATACGCGACGGTGGTGGCGGATTGTTTGGGGCAGGTCAATGCGTTTGACCCAGTGACGGCGCAGGACGTGTTTCTGAGTCATGTTGACCCAAAAGCGTTTCAGCCAGAAGTGCTTATCACGTTCGGATTGTCGCTTATCTCGAAGGCGTTGAAACAGTTCTTGAGGGCAAACCCACCGAAGCGCCACATTCATATCCTGGCGGGCGGCGAAGCCCCCGATACGTTCCGTGCCCTAACAGATGTGTTATATACGACCCCGACTTCCTTTTTTGCTACAGTGGCGGAGGGCAACCTACCTCCCCTTTTGGAGAGGGAAAGCTTTCATCAGTCTTGGTCGACGGCCGATGCGGAAGGCGTAGCGTTGGTAAACCGCTTTTTTCGCGAAGCCAGACAAACAACATTGACGGAGTTTGCCGCTATGGTGCATGTGTTGGATTGGGTTTCATCCGATACCGCGCTGCACCTCGCCAATAGCATGGCCGTGCGCTACGCCAACATTTTGAGCGTCGGATTGAGAGTTGGCCTAGGGCCTAGTGTCGAAGTATTCGCCAATCGCGGCACCAGCGGCATCGATGGCTGCACCAGCACCGCCGTGGGCTCGGCGCTGGCCCAGCCCGGCCGGCCAGTGGTTTTGATGACCGGCGACGTGGCGTTTTTCTACGACCGCAACGCCTTCTGGCACAACTACCCGCTGCCCAACCTGCGGGTGGTGCTGTTCAACAACCACGGCGGGGGCATCTTCCGCATGATTGATGGGCCGCGCCAGCAGCCTGAGCTGGAGGAGTTTTTTGAGACGCGCCAGGCGCTCACGGCCGAGAACACGGCCAAGGATTTTAACCTGCGCTACTTCCCGGTTTCGACCTTTGCCGAACTAGAAGCCGCGCTACCGGTTTTCTTTGCAGCCGAAACCGGCGCGGCCATCCTCGAAGTCTTCACGGACTCGAAGACCAACGCGGCGTTTTTTGAAGAATACCGGGCGGCAGTTAAACAAGCTTTTTCAACCCCTCTGTGAAACTCCGTGAACTCCGTGCGCAATTAATCCCGCACAGAGTTCACAGAGTTTCACAGAGCTTATTTCAATAAAAATGAGCGAACCCATCCTATGGACTCCCATTAAGGAGTTCAAAGAAATTCTCTTCACGCAGTTTGGCGGCATCGCCAAAATCAGCATCAACCGGCCGCAGGTGCACAACGCCTTCACGCCCCTCACGGTGCAGGAGATGATTGAGGCCATGCGCACGTGCCAGGACCGCACCGACATCGGCGTCATTATCCTCACCGGCGAGGGCGGCCGGGCCTTCTGCTCGGGCGGCGACCAGAGCGTGCGCGGCCATGGCGGCTACGTGGGCGAGGACACCGTGCCCCGCCTCAACGTGCTGGAACTCCAGAAAATCATCCGCTCCATTCCCAAGCCGGTGATTGCCATGGTGGCGGGCTGGGCCATCGGCGGCGGCCACGTGCTGCACGTGGTGTGCGACCTGAGCATCGCGGCCGACAACGCCCGTTTCGGCCAGACCGGCCCCAACGTGGGCTCGTTCGACGGCGGCTTTGGCGCGAGCTACCTCGCCCGCGTGGTGGGCCAGAAGAAGGCCCGCGAAATCTGGTTCCTCTGCGACCAATACGATGCCCAGGAAGCCCTCGACATGGGCCTGGTGAACAAAGTGGTGCCGCTCGATAAGCTCGAAGAAACCACCGTGGCCTGGTGCCACAAGATTCTGCAGAAAAGCCCGCTCTCGCTGCGCATGCTCAAATCGAGCTTCAACGCCGAGCTCGATGGGCAGACCGGCATTCAGGAGCTGGCCGGCAACGCCACGCTGCTCTACTACCTCAGCGACGAAGCCAAGGAAGGCCGCAACGCCTACATGGAAAAGCGCCAGCCCGACTTCTCGAAGTATCCGAAGTTCCCGTAAGCGGCCGGAACGCGCCCGCTATCAAGGCCCGCCGTACTTCTTTAGCGAAGCGCGGCGGGCCTTTTTGGTTGTTTCTGTTTGCCTTTCGAAGGCGAATGCATGAAAGCGAGCTGTGGCAATTCACCTAAAACTGAGTTGCTTTCCGCAATTCTCCTACGGGCTATGGATGGATTGCCGCAACTGATGTAGATTGGCAGTCGCGCCAACCTAGTTGTTGGGTGCGAGTTTAAAAAACCGCGAAACAGACAACCAATATGATATTACCACCAACAGTTAGACAATCAATCCAAGACTTTTACAACCGACACGACTTCGGAGAGGAAGGTGGCGTAAATGAAAAATATGCATGGATAAAATTTGGCTTTTTCTCAATACCGTTACCAAACGTTGCGGGCAGAAGTCAAAATATTTATTTACACGATGTTAGCCATATTGTGACAGGCAACGACACAACTTGGAAAGGAGAAAGCGCAGTATCCGCTTGGGAAGTAGCATCAGGCGGTTGGGATAAACTTTATGTTCCTTGGTTACTAACGCTTTGGGCAATGGGATTGGGAGTTCTATTTTACCCAACGACTACCCTCAAATCATTCAAAAAGGGGTTGACAATGAGAAATGCTCTGACTTGCGGACTGACGAAAGCTGAAATATTCAATTACTCAGTACCAGGACTTCAAAAATTTCTGAGCGACAAACCAAGCAATGATAAGAACCCAATATTATGGATGATGATAAGTTTTATGGCTTTCTTGACCCCGTTTGCATTTGGACTTTTGGGCTTGTGGACAATTATAAAACTGTTTTAGCGGACGACTAAAACCTGCACCCAACATTGTGGTATTTGCGAAAAATCGGGCGAACATCAATAATTTGATGATATATTTATTTAGATAAAAGGAAGATTATGAAGCATTTGGAATTGATTGAACAGGGGAACAAATCCGGGCGGACGTTCGGGCGACAGAGTTTCAAATCCTACTTCTGCACAAATACTTTTACGTTAACTCAAAACACGTCGCTTAACACGAATATTTAACAGCCGCCACTACTCATGGGATTAACCGACCTGAAGAAAGAGTTGAAAACGCTGGACAAAGACCAGCTCATTGCCCTGATTGCTGATTTGTACAAGAAGAACAAGGCGGCCCAGGAGTACCTGAATTTTTACGTGCAGCCCAACGAGCGGGAACGGTTCGAAAAGTACCGTACCAAAGTGGTGGAGGCGTTTTTTCCCAAGCGCGGGTACCAGCTCCGGTTGCGCGAAGGCAAGAAGGCCCTCAGCGACTTCCAGAAGCTGGAGCCGGCAGCGGAGCTGGTGGCCGACCTGCTGCTGGTGTATGTGGAGACGGGCGTACGGTTTACCAACGCGTACGGCGACATCGACGAGGCTTTTTATACGAGCCTGGAAAACGTGTACGCCAAAGCCCTGGCCCTGATGCAGCAGCAGAAGCTGTTGGCCCAGTTTGCGGCCCGTACGGCGCAGGTGGTGCGCGACACCAGCGGCATCGGCTGGGGCTTCCACGACTACCTGGACGAGGTGCGGAGCGAGTTTTATCCGAAAAATTGAACCCTTCAACCTGGCCGGATGCGCTGAACCAAACTTCCGGCAGCCGCTAAACCCCACCGCCGCCGCATGCACAAACCCCTGACTCCCAAACAAACCGAACGGCTCCGCGAGCAAATCGCGGGCGTGAAACGGCGACTAGCCGCCGAAAAGCGCCGTTTCGGCGACTATGACGACAGCGGGGGCTACCGCTACCTGCCGCCGAAGCTGTACGTGCAGCTGGGCGACTACGCGGGCGGGCTGCGCTACACGCGGTGGTTCGACAAGAACTTCGGGGACGACATCGGCTACCCGGATTTTCTGTTTGAGTGGACCATTCTGCTTTTTAAAAACGGTCGGCTGCAAGAGGCAGAGCGGAAGGCGGTGCAGGCCTACTGCTGCAATACGTACTTGTTCGACAAGTTCTTCGGCCGCCCGCTGGTGCCACGCGGCATGTGGGAAGGCTCGAACCTGGAAATGCCCTACTTGGCCGAGCTGCTGCCCTATTCGAGCCAGCAGCCCGAGCTGGCCGATTTCGCCGCCTGGCTGGGCCAGTTGGAGCGCACGGAGAAGTTCGCGGCTTTCGCGGCCCGCTTCGTCAGCCTCGGGCAGCAGCTGAAGGTGGCCGACGGGTACGAAACCCGGCGGGCTCTGCTCGACGAGCTCCGCGCGCTGGAAACCGGCTTTTAGCCGCCCCGGTGGCGAAAGCAGGCACCCAGCTGCTACACGCTGTTGCCGTAGGAGCGGCAGCCTTCGCACCAGCTTATGAAGGCCAGGATGCGGTCGAGCCTGCGCTGCTTTTTCTGGGCTTTGCGCTGCGTATAGGTCTGGTACGCGTCGGGGGGATGGACGGGGAGCGCCCCGCCGACGCGGGACGTCGGGGAGTCCGAAGGCAGAGGGGTGCTGGGCATGGCGGCGGGAATGAGATGAACACCTAAGTTAGCCTGTTAATCCCTGAAAAGCAAGCCCTTTACGCCCGGCGCTGCCGAAGCTTAGGGGTGGGGGGCTTGCGGGGCAGGCAAGACGCGCTTCTTTTGTGGCCATGACGAACCCGGACTTCCATCGGGCCATTGGGCGCATCCGGTGGCGGCACTGGCTGCACTACCCCGTGCAGGCCTTGCTGATGGCTGCTGGCGTGCTGGCCGGCAGCCGGCAGGCGGCCGTGGGCCTCACGCTGGAGCCACGCCTGGCCACCTGGCCGGCCCTGCTGGGGCTGCTCGCGCTGCTGCCGGTGGTAGGCCTGCTGCTCTACGGCGTGTCGCGGTACCTGCGGCCCAACCTGCGCCGGCCGGCCGAGGAAAACCTGCGCATTTACCAGAGCCGGGTGCTGTTGCGCGATAGTCTGCTGGGCTTGCTGGCCCTGCCCCTGCTCGTTTCGTACGCCATTGGGCACTGGGCGCCCGACCTCGTGATGTGCGCCGTGACCCTGCTGGCGCTGGGCTGGCAAACGCGGCCCTCAGCCCAGAAATACCAACGGTGGCTGATTACGTAGGCCAGACTTTATCATTCGGTTTTTTTTACGACGATGCCCACCAACCTGCCCACCTCCCTCCTGCTCAACGGCCGTACATACGCCTACGCGGCTATCCGCGAATATCCGGCGCAGCTCGATGCGCCCCTGAACGGCTACGAGGCCAAAGTGCTGGATTTCGTGCGGCAGTGGCTGACCGGCACGCAGGAATTCGGGCTGCACACGTCGGGCAGCACGGGCACGCCCGCAGCCATTACGCTGCGGCGGCGGCAGATGGAGGCTTCGGCCCGCCGCACGGCCGACTTCTTCGACCTCGGGCCCGGCGACCGGGCGCTGGTCTGCCTCAACTGCGAATACATTGGCGGGATGATGATGCTGGTGCGCGGGCTGGAGCGCAACATGCACCTGACCATCGTGGAGCCGCACGCCGACCCGTTTGCCTACGTGACCGGGGAGGCGGAATTCGACTTCGCGGCCTTCGTGCCCTTGCAATTGAAGACCGTGCTGGCGGCCGGCCACGCCCCGCGCCTCAATAAAATGAAGGCATTTCTGATTGGCGGCGCGCCGGCCGACGCGGCCCTGACGCAGGAGCTGCAGCCGCTGCAAGCCGCCGCCTGGCTAACCTACGGCATGACCGAAACCTGCTCGCACGTAGCCCTGCGCCGCCTGAACGGGCCGACGGCCATCAGCAGCTTCCGGGTGCTGCCGGGCATTGCGGCGGGCCAGGACGAGCGCGGCTGCCTCACGCTGCGCGGCGACGTGACCGACGACCAGCTCATCGTCACCAACGACGTGGTGGCGCTGGATGCCGCCGCGCACACCTTCGAATGGCTGGGGCGGGCCGATTTCGTGATAAACTCGGGCGGCGTGAAAGTGCCCGCCGAAAAGGTAGAACTGGTGCTCGACGTGGCGCTGGCCGAAATTGGGCAGTCGCGGCGCTGCTTCGTGGCCGGGCAGCCCGATGAGCGCCTGGGCCAGGCCGTGACGGCCTTTATCGAAGGAGAACCGCTGACCGCCAACCAGGAAAGCCAGCTCCGAAGCCTGCTGGCCGCGCGGCTGAGGCGCTACGAGCAGCCCCGGCAGCTGCGCTACGTGCCGGCGTTCGCAGCCACGCCCAACGGCAAGCTTGACCGCGCCGCCACGCTGCGCCGGGCTGATGCGTAGCCGGGTACGCTTCACCGGCCGTAGTGCCCGTACCGGACTGTTGGAGTGGTTTCGCTGTCAGTGTACAGAGTTAAAAGTGGAGAGTTAAAATTTAAATTATTCACCATCTGATTTTTAACTTTTAACGCTCCGCTTTTAACTTCTTTAAAAAGTGTACACCAACCGGAAAACCGCTGTAGGTGCTTTGATTCGCCTGCTACTACTGGTGCTGCTATTGCTGGGCGCGGCCCACGCCGCCCAGGCCCAAACGCCGGATTCGACCAACGTTTCGCCCAACGATTCAACCGTAACCGACAAGGCGGGTGGCTTCACGCCGCCGCCGGCCGGGCTGCCTTCGGCCGAGTTTGAAACCTATAACGTGAATGGCAACGGGGTGCGCTACACGGCCGCCCTCACCGGCCTGCTCACCACGGGCACCGTCGAGCGGCTGTATTTCAGCACCAGCCACACGGGCAATTTCACCACCGGGCACTGGCAGTTCCCGGCGGCCTTCAGCTACAGCTACGGGCGGCAGGCCGGGGCCGTGCGCGAGCGTGAGCTGCTGCTGCTCAGCACGCCCGACTACCGCCTGGGCCGCTGGAAGTTCTACGCCCTGGCCGAGCTCGAAACCAGCAACCTGCGGGCCATCGACCGGCGCGTGGTGGGCGGCGGCGGCGTGGGCTACCAACTCTACGCCGACACCCTCAGCAACGAACTGGCCCTGAGCACTTTTTTGCTTGATGAGCGCACCGACTACCACACCGACGACGACCTGCAGCGCCACGTGGTGCGCAACAGCACCCGCCTGAAAGCCCGCCTGAGCCGAACCGTATTCACCTTCTCGGAGCTGCTGTTTTACCAGCCCGCGGTAACCGACCCCGGCGGCGACTATCGCCTGAACAGCGCCACGGTGCTGGCCTTCAAACTCTACCAGCACCTGGCCCTGAACCTGGCCTACACGTTTTCCTACGAAAGCGTGGTGGTGCAGGGCCGCGCCCGGGCCAACGGCACGCTCTCGGTGGGCTTTGCCTACAGCACGGGCAAATAAGGAGCTACTTTTCGCGGAAAGGCGCTTGGGTGAACAACGGCTCCCGCTCCTTCAGCACTTTCAGCAGCTCGCCCAGAAACAGGTTGGCCCGCAGGTAAAACACCGGCCCGTTGAGCTCGCGCTGAATGGGGCCGGGCACGAACACCGGCTGCCGCCAGCCCAGCCCCGTGCCCGCGCCGGCCCACTGAAACACCCGCAGCTGGGCCGCCAGCGTGGGCTCGACCACCCCCATGACCTCGCGCGGGGTTTTGGCCTGGTCGCCGGCCTGGTTCTGGTAGAGCACGTAGGCCGAGCCCAGCCCCAGCTGCAGGTTGGCGCTGAGCTCCCAGCGGCGGGTTTCGAGCAGGGCGTAGCCGGCGTAGGCCGCCAGGTAGCGGAAGCGAATCTGGGCCTCGAAGGCGGGCGAGGCATTGGGCGGCGAGGCCTGCCGGGTGGGCACGCCGGTACTGAGGAAATACACCGCCGCCCCGGTCCGGAAGCGGTTTTTGAACTCAATGCCCAGCTTCAGACCGTTAATAGTAGTGAAGTGGTGGTTGAGGATGGAGTAGCGCGAGTCGTACTGCACCACGAAGCGGGGGCGGGGCAGGTACACGATGGCTGGCCGCCGGTGCGGAAGCGAGTCGGGCCGGGCCGGGCCCACGGCCTGCGCCCACGCGCCCTCCGGCAGCAGGCCCACACTCAGCCACACAAAACGTAACAACCAGCGCATAACGAACCAAACAACCCGACTGCCGCAGGCAAAGGCCGGAAATTTCACCCGGCCACAACCGCTGCTTCGCCCGGTTGTTTGGCCGCTTCGCCCCGAAACGGCTGGCGCCCCCACAGGGTTGGCTACTAGCTTTGAACCACTTCTTCGCCCCGCTCCCATGCTCACGCCCGATTCCCTGTTCGCCCTCGCCAACCCCGTGGCCCTGCTGGGCTGGGCCCTGCTGCTGCTGGCCCCGCGCTGGCGCGGCACCCGCGCCGTGGTGCACAGCGGCGCGCTGCCCCTGCTGCTAGCCGTGGCCTACGCCGGGCTCATCACCACGCACTACCTGGGGCCGCACGGGGGCGAGGGCGGTTTTGGCTCCCTCGATGAGGTGGCGGCGCTGTTTCGGGACCGGTGGGCGCTGCTGGCCGGCTGGGTGCACTACCTCTGCTTCGATATGTGGACGGGAGCCTGGGAAGCGCGCGATGCCCAGCGGCGCGGCGTGCCGCACGGGCTGCTGGTACCCTGCCTGCTGCTCACGTTCCTGTTCGGGCCGGTGGGGCTGCTGCTGTACTTCGGGGTGCGCGGCCGCTACCCGGAGCCCGCCTGATTTTCCCCACCAGCCACTCACTTAATCACCCGATATTCTGCGCTACGCCCATGAAAACGCCCTTGCTTCCATCCGATACTTTCCGGGCGCCTGTCGCCGCTGCTCCTTTATCCGGCACCGTGTGGGGGGCCCTGCGGGGGCTGCACCGCGCCAACCCGCTGCTCTCGGCCACCGGCTGGCTGAACGTGGCCCTGGCCGGGCTGGCCCTGGTGCTGCTGCCCCTCGACCACCGCCTCGTGGCCGGGGCCCTGGTGTGGCTCAAGCCCCTCAAGTTTGCGCTGTCCGTCATCGCCTTTGCCTGGACGCTGGGCTGGCTGCTGGCCGATTTGCCGGCCGCCGCCCAGCGCAGCGTGCAGCTCATCAGCGGGGGCGTGGCCCTGAGCATGCTGGTGGAGCAGGCCGTGATTTTTACGCAGGCGGCCCGCGGCACCACCTCGCACTACAACAATTCCACGGTGCTCAACAGCGTCCTGTTCGGGCTGATGGGCCTGTTCATTCTGGTGAATACGCTGCTGACCATCTGGGCCCTGTACCTGGCCTGGCGCTACCGGCCGGTGGGGCCGGCGGGCTACGTGTGGGGCCTGCGCCTGGGGCTGCTGGTGTTTGTGGTGGGCAGCGTGCTGGGCGGCTTCATGATTCAGCACCAGCAGCACACCGTGGGCGCGCCCGACGGCGGCCCCGGCCTGCCCGGCCTGGGCTGGAGCACCCGCGCCGGCGACCTGCGCGCCGCCCACTTCCTGGGCATGCACGCCCTGCAGGTGCTGCCGCTGCTGGGCTGGGCCCTGAGCCAGTGGCGGCCGCGCCAGGCCGCCGGGCTCACCTGGGCCGGGGCGGCGCTGTATGCCGCGGCCGTGGCCGGGCTGTTTGGGCTGGCCATGGCGGGCCGGCCGCTGTGGGCCGGTCAATAGGCCGGGGGCCATCTTTGCACCATGAACGACCGCCGCTTCCGGCTGCTTGGCATTGGGATGCTGAGCCTGCTGATTACGCTGCTGACGGCCCCTCGGGCCCAGCTATTGGCATCGGCGGCGGCGTTTGCCAGCAACTGGGCCATCTCGCTGTACTTCACCGCCGCGCTGTGGTGGGGCAACCGGGCGCTGTGGGCCTGGCTGCTGCGGCGGCTACCGCGCGTTGGGCAAACGGCCCGGCGGCTGTGGGCACTGGTGGGGCTGTCGGTGGGCTTCACGGCGGCGGCCACGCTGTTGCTGCGCCTGCCGCTGCACGCGCTGCTGCCAGCCTATTTCTCGTTCGATGCCGGCCCGCTGCTAACCGCCATTGGTTTCAACCTACTGCCCACCTTCGCCGTGAACACGCTCTACGAAAGTGTCTATTTTTTTCAGCAGTGGCAGGAGAACCAGCACCGCGCCGAGCAGCTGGGCCGGGCCAGCACCCAGGCCCAGCTCGAAGCCCTGCAGGGCCAGCTCGACCCGCATTTTTTGTTCAACAACCTCAACACGCTGTCGGCCCTCATCGAGCCGGGCAACGAGCCGGCCCAGGATTTTGTGGAGCAGCTGGCCGACGTGTACCGCTACGTGCTGCTGGCCCAGGGCCGCGCCACCGTGCCCCTGGCCGAAGAGCTGGCTTTCGTCGATACCTACCTGGCGCTGCACAAGGCCCGCTTTCGGGACAACCTGGTGGTCGAAATTGCCGTGGCCCCGGCCGTGCTGAGCCGGCACGTGGCCCCGCTCAGCGTGCAGCTGCTGGTCGAGAACGCGCTGAAACACAACGTGGCCTCGCGCCAGCACCCGCTGCACCTGCGGCTGGCCGCCACGGCCGAAGCGCCGGCGCTGCTACTGGTCGAAAACACCTGGCAGCCCCGTACGGCCGGGTTTGCGCCCGGCACCGGCACCGGCCTGGCCAACGTGCGCCGCCGCTACGAGCTGCTGGGTGCGGCGCAGCCCGTCGAGCACCGCGCCGCCGATGGAAAATTCGTGGTAAAATTGCCTTTACTGCCCGCCAGCCCCAGCCCGTTGCCATGACCGTTCTCCTGCTCGAAGACGAATACCCCGCCGCCGAGCGCCTGCAGCGCCTGCTGCTGCAAGCCGCGCCCGAAGCCCAGGTGCTGGCCGTGCTCGATACCGTGGCCGGGGCCCTGGCCTGGCTGGCCACCAATCCCGCCCCCACCCTCATCCTTAGCGACATGCAGCTGGCCGACGGCCTAAGCCTGGAAATCTGGGAGCAGGCCGTGGTGCCCAGCCCGGTCATCTTCACCACCGCCTTCGATGCCTACGCCATTCGCGCCTTCCAGGCCCACAGCGTGGCCTACCTGCTGAAACCCGTGAAGCTGGCCGAGTTGCAAGCCGCTATCGCCAAGCTTCACGCACAGCGTGCCGCCGTGCTTAATGAGAAATTAAGAACCGTAGGAAGGCGTGAGCCAATGAGGAATGAAGAATTGGGGATGCCTTCGGATAATTCTTCATTCCTCATTCCTCATTCTTCATTGCGCATCGAGCGTTTGCTCGATGCGCTGCCCCGGCCCTACAAAACGCGGTTTCTGGTGCGGCAGGGTGAGCAACTGCTGCCCCTGCCGGTGGCCGAAGCGGCCTGGTTTCTCAGCCGGAACGAAACCGTGACGCTGGTGGCTACCGACGGCCGCCGCTTCGTGCTCGACTACACCCTGGAGCAGCTCGAAGGCTTGCTCGACCCGGCCCGGTTCTTCCGCCTCAACCGCCAGATTATTGCGCAATTGCCGGCCGTGCGCCGCCTGCACCCGCATTTCGGCGGCAAGCTGCTGGTGGAGCTACACCCCGCCCCGGCCGAGGAAACCTTAGTAAGCCGCGAGAAAGCCAGCGCTGTAAAAGCCTGGCTCGAAGGGTAGATTTCGGTGTATCTTGTTGCTCTAATCCCCATTGCCATGACTGCCATCACCCTAAAAAGCCCCGTGCTCGAACGCCTCAGCGATGAGGAGTTCTATCAGTTCTGCATGGACAACCGCGACCAGCGCATCGAGCGCGATGCTCAACATCAAATCATCATCATGCCACCTACCAATTCTGAAACCGGCGCTTCCAACAGCGAGCTGGGCCGCCAGTTGGCCAATTGGAATGTAGACACCGAATTGGGCAAGACGTTCGATTCCTCCACCGGCTTCACCCTCGATACTGGGGCCATGCTCTCGCCCGATGCCAGCTGGATTGCCTGGGAAAACTGGAACGCCCTGAGCCCCGAGGACCGGCGCGGCTTTGCCCGCATCTGCCCCGATTTTGTGGTGGAGCTGCTCTCGCCCACCGACCGCCTCACCGACACCATGCGCAAGATGGAACACTGGCTCGAAGCCGGGGCCCGGCTGGGCTGGCTCATCGCGCCGGGCACCGAGTCGGTGTATATTTTCGAGCCCGGCCAGCCCGTGCGCCCCGTCGTGGGCTTCGACCAGGAGCTGACGGCCGGCCCCGTGCTGCCCGGCTTCGCGCTGGAGCTGCGCCGGCTGCGGACGAGGTAATTTTTCCGTTTGTCATCCTGAGCTTGCGAAGGACCTTATCACACCTGAATGATTCGCACTAACTCAATAGCTACGGACGCGATACGGTTCTTCGCAAGCTCAGGATGACAGACATTTTTTAAAGACCCTGCCGCCTACCGGTCCAGCCAGCTCTTGAACACGCTCACCTTTTCGCGGCTCACCAGCACCTGGGCGTCGGGGGCGGTGGGCTTGAGCACGGTTTGCAGGCGCGAGTTGGTGTAGTGGATGATGTCCTGAATGGCCGCCTGCCGGGCCAGGTAGGCGCGGTTGAGGCGGAAGAACTGGCGCGGGTCGAGCAGGCCTTCGAGCTGGTCCATCGTGTAGTCGACCACAAATTTGCGCCCCTCGGTGGTTTGCAGAAAGGTAGCTTTTTCGAGGCTGAAGAAGTAGGCAATCAGCTCCACGGGCACCACTTTCAGGTGCTCGCCCACGCGCACCACGAACTGGGTTTTGTAGCTGGTGGCGGGCGGGGCAGCCTGCTGCATCTGATG
Source organism: Hymenobacter sp. (assembly GCA_031387395.1). GTDB lineage: Bacteria > Bacteroidota > Bacteroidia > Cytophagales > Hymenobacteraceae > Hymenobacter. Next base: position 4,140 of record JANNDE010000448.1, on the reverse strand, counting down.
CATGAGCTGGGCCAGCAGCGCGGGGTCGAAAGCGGGCGGCGGCGGCGCGGCAGCGGGCGCGGGGGGCAGGCGGGCGCGCAGCTTGGCCAGGGCGGCGGCCAGCTCGTCGGCATCGATGGGCTTGAGCAGGTAGTCGACGCTGTTCACCTTGAAGGCCTGCAGCGCGTACTGGTCGTAAGCGGTGGTGAAGATGACCGGGCAGCGTACCGCCACCTGCTCAAAAATGGCAAAGCTCAGCCCATCGGCCAACTGAATATCCAGAAACAGCACGTCGGGCGCGGGGCCGGCCTGCAGCTGCTGCACCGCCTGGGCCACCGATTCGGCCGTGCCGATGATTGCGAGCGGCTCGGGCTGGCGGGCCAGCATATCGGCCAGGCGGCGGGCAGCGAGGGGTTCGTCTTCGACGATAAGGGCGGTGAGGGGCATTGGAATTGATACTTGGTTGGGCAAAAACACACGTCATGCCTCGGCTACGCTCGGCATGACGTGCTTTTCAGTTTATTTTTCTACAGCACCAGCAGCGGCAGCGTCACCACGAACTCCCCGGCCTGCTCCCCGAAGGCCAGGGGCTTGTCGGTGAGAAAGGCGTAGCGGGCGGCCAGGTTGGCCAGGCCACGGCCCGACGACTCGCCCGGGGCCAGCCGGCGCGGGCGACGGGTGTTGCGCACCGTGAGCGTGTGGGCCCCGGCATCGAGGGTCACGCGCAGGCGCAACGGGTCGGTTTGGTAGGCGGCGTTGTGCTTGAGCACGTTTTCGAGCAGCAGCTGCAGGGCCAGCGGCGGCACGTAGTACGGGGCCACGGCGGCCGGCGGCAGGTCCATTTCCACGGCCAGGGCCTCGCCGAAGCGGGTTTGCTGGAGGTAGAGGTAGCTGTTGGCGAAGGCGATTTCGTCGGCCAACGGCACCAGCTCGTGCTGTTCGCTGTCGAGCACGTAGCGGTACACCTGCGAGAGCTGCCGAATGAAGCGCACGGCCCGGGGCGGGTCGTTTTCTTCTACCAGGCTGGTCAGCGCATTCAGCGAGTTGAACAAAAAGTGCGGGTCCACCTGCCGGCGCAGCGAGTCGAGGCGGGCCACGGCGGTTTCCTTTTCGAGGCGCTCGACGCGCACCGTGGCCTCGCGCCAGCCCAGCAGGAAGGAGCGCGAATGCATGAACAGCGACACAATCACCGTCACCACCAGCGGAGCTACCATCTGGCCGGCCACGTTGTGCTGAAAGAGGAATAGCGGCGACCTGTGCCACAGTAGCAGAGCAATGCTTTCGCCAATGACCAGAATCACGAGCAGCGAGGCCAGCAGCGACGAACCCACCGTGAGCAGCAGCCGACGCACAGGCCGTTCGGTCCAGCCCATGCGGTGGTTCAGCCAGGCGGAAGTATAGCCGTTGGCCAGCCACAGCCCCACGAAATACAGCAGGGAAACGGCGAAGCTGATACCAAAATCGACCGGGTGCTGCCACGGGTTCCGCTCGTTCGAGAGCGCAAAAAAGCCCGTGCCCAGCAATATCCACCAGCGCCGCTCCCAGATGCTACGCAGCTGCGACGGCTCGGTGGTCGTGACCCAGGGCTGGGCCGGAGTGGAAACGGGAAGTGGGGGCGGGGCCACGGCGGAGGACAAGGAAGTTTCCATCAAAGTAAGGCGCGAGGACCGGTTGAAAGGGCACGGCTGCGGCATAAGCGAGGGTGAGCAGGGCCGTTTTCATGGGGCGGCGGGGTTGATGATGCAAAGGTGGCGGCGGGCCGGGCCGGCCGAAAATGGCTGTTCCCGAAGCATCGGATGACGGGGACGAACCGTCGGGCGGGGCCGACCAACGGGCGGCCAACGCTTCCGCCCCCCAAATGGCTACCGGGCAGTTGCCCGGCGTTTCAGCGCCGGAATTCGGGGATATCCCCCGTGTTGGGGGGCTTTAGCCCAGGGCATTGCCAGGCGGCGCAAGGGCCAAAGCCCCGGAATTATACCCTTGCCCTTCCACCCCGGCGCTAAAGCGCCGGGCAAATGCGCGGATTCTTCTGCGGCGAAAGCCCCGGTGGGCCTTGTCCTTACCCAAATCTTCCGTGGACCTTCCAGCCGTTGTTTCGCGCAGTGTCGCGCAGTGTGAAATCGCAGTTTTCCACTGTGTTTTCAATGAACGACACTGCGGAACATGGCGGTTTCACACTGCGCCACACTGCGTGAAAGCTTCCTGGCCGCCACTAGAAAAAATTTGGGTCAGGCCAAGAATTCCGGTTTCGGCCGTGCAACGCATAGTTGGTCCAGGCGGGCTTAGCAGTATTCCAATCCCCTTTCTCCTCCCCTGCTGATGCGTTTTCCCGCCTTCGCCCTCGGTGGCCTGCTCCTGGCCGCCGCCCTCCCCGGCCTCGCCCAAACCGTGCCCGCCGAGCCCGCCACCGAACTGCTGCCGACGGCGGGCCGGGGCTACCGCCTCCTCCGCTTCGGGCTCAACCTCGACGTGACCACCAACCGCAACCTTAGCCGCCCCGATACTTACCGCAGCTTTACGGGCAGCACCGCCCTGGGCCTGCGCTACCGGTTCGGGCAGTAGGGCGGGCCCCGGCCCGGCTGGGCAGCAGGCCAACAAAGCTAAAGCCCATGCTACTCCGACTGCTACGTGTACCCCGCCCTGGAAACTGCTTTAGCCCCATCCTACTGGCCTGCTACCAGGGCAATCTCGGCCTCGCTCAGCCCATATAGCGCGTACACCAGCCCGTCCAATTCGGCATCGAGGCGGGCCAGGTGCTGGCGGGCGGCGGCCTGCTGCTGCTGGTGCTGCGCGTAGTAGGGCAGCCACTCGTTTTTCTCGGGCAGGCTGAGGGGGCGGCCCAGGACTTTGGCCAGGGCGGTGCTCCAGGCTTTCCACTCCTGCGTGGGGGCCAGCTTGCCGGTGAGCGGGGCGCTCAGGCCCAGCTCGGCGCGGAGCAGGGTGGCAAACGTGGCTTCGGCCGCGTGCAGGGCGCGGTGCCCGGAAAGGAGCTGCTCGGCGAGGTCGATGAAGGGTTGTTGCACTTCAGCTACTTCAGCAGCTTTTGGAATCTTAATTGATTTCCAATCCTCGGGATAAATGTGAATGTTACTTCGCCGATTCGAATTGAGTTCGTAACGAATCAATTTAGAATTAAGCAAAGTCAGCAAAAACGATAGCGAAAAACGACTTGATACTTCTTCGTATTCAGTCCGAACACTTAGGTCTGAACAAGCATTGCGCAAACTTTTATTTTCTATGCCATGCAAATCAATCCAACGTTTAAAGCCGATGGCACTTTCATTAAAATAGGCACCAGTCGTATCCAACAGGGTCCTTGGTAAATAACCAGGGCTACGCATGGTAACTAGTTTTTCCCCATTAAACATTTCAGGGAAGCCACTACGACTCCATTTTGCTGGTGACCTTTCCGTGTTAAACTCTATCCAACGAACATTATTCAAATTCCATCTACCAACATCTTTACCCTCGAAATAAGGCTTTGAATGGATTGAATCTCGGATATCTGACACTAAATCACTTACCAAGAATTCACCTTTATATAACTTTTCGTCGCTATTGCCAACTATTCCTTTACTGCTGTAACAAATTTCGTTCAACAGATAAAAGAGCGAGGAGTCATCAACAGAAATCTTGTCTGTTGCATCAAGCCGCATACTTGCTGGATAATCAGCGTGCGGGATTACAGTATATTCTTGCTTGTCATGATGTACGCGCTGCTCAAACCCAATTTGCGGAGCCTTCCCTAGATGAACCGTAATATTTTTCACCCCTACGCCCTCAAAAACATCTATTTCGGGGTAGTAGTCGATGAATCGCAAATGCTTTCGCTCCTTTAGCCACTGCATCGGCTTCCGAGCGTAGGTAGCATGAACAAAGGCGTCAGGAATTATTAAAGCCGACAAACCACTCGGGTTTAGCAATTGTAGGCTTTTCTCAACGAAAGGCACATACAAGTCCCACTTGCCAGCCAACGTTTCATATAGGCCGCTTCGGACCATATGCGTACGAATTTTTTTATCATTGCCCGGCGCATCAGCCCGCACATACGGCGGGTTTCCCACCACCACATCGAAGCCGCCATCGGCGAAGGCTTCGGGGAATTCCTGGGGCCAGTCGAAGGCGCGGTCGCCGGCCACGGCGGGGTCGGCGATGAGGGAG
>JANNDE010000445.1:0-6827 GCA_031387395.1 Hymenobacter sp. | reverse complement strand
CTTCGACAAGCTCAGCATGACGTTCTGGCTTTGCGAAACCTTGCGCTTTACCTTTGCCCGATGTTGAAACTTCGTCTGCTTTTCTTTTTTCTGCTGACAACGGCGTTGGCCCACGCCGAAACCCCGGCCCAGGCCAACAAGCGCCTCTTCGATAAGACCATCGATGAGCTGAATTTCCGGACCATGGAAACGGTGTACGACAAGTCGTTCACCCGGGGCAAGTTTCCGCTCACGCTGCGCACCGCCGCCGCCCGCCGCAGCTTCGACGGCTTCGGAGAGAATGCCGCCCTCAAGCAGCTGTTTCTGAACTACAACGGTATTGCTGAGCGCTACAAAAACCGCTTCGGCAACGGCTCACTCACGCTGGCTGAATTCGATAAGCAGCTCAAATCGGTGCTGCTGGATAAAAACTTTGAGTTCTTCATCCACAACCTGCCGCGCGACGAGCGGGTGTCCCTCATCCGGGCCGAGCAGCGCCTTATTCAGCAAGCCAGCGCCCAGTTCAACGACTCGGGTGCGCCCGCCGATGCCCTGCCCGCCGCCACCACCGAGGCCCAGCCCGAAGCGCCCGTTACGGTTCCGCTCACTACCAATGGCAACGACGGCCCCGCCGCCCCCGAACCCCCAGCTACCGCCGATAACGAAGAAGCGCCCCTCACCAGCTTGCCCGCCGGTTCGGCCAGCCCGGCTCCGCGCCACGACTGGGTAGATTACCTCACGCTGCTGCTCAGCCTGGGCAGCGCCAGTCTGCTTTTTTATTTAGTTACCAGCGTTTTGCCCGGCCTCAGCCGCCGCATCAACAACCTCGCGCCCGACCCCGAGCCGGAGCCCGAACCCCGCAGCCTCGCCAGCCGCCTGCGCCCCACGCGCCGCCCCGGCCTGCGCGAGGACCGCTACGAAGACGACGAGGATGAAGACGAGCCCGATGGCGAGCCCGCCGCACCCTACCGCCACGACGACGACTGAGTTGAACGTCATTAATCGAACGTCATGCAGAGCGCAGCGAAGCATCTTGCCCGCCAATAGTAGTCTTTTTGATTGCGTTGTGCGGTAAAGATGCTTCGCTGCGCTCTGCATGACGGCCTGATAATATTCTGCATTCTCAACACCACCAACCTAACTACATGATTCTCACTGACCAGCAAATCCTCGCGGAAATCGAGAAAGGCACCATCGTTATCGAGCCCTACGACCGCAGCTGCCTGGGCACCAATTCCTACGATGTGCACCTTGGCCCGTACCTGGCCACTTACCGCGACGCGGTGCTGGATGCGCGCAGGCACAACGAAATCGACCATTTTGAAATTCCCGCAGAAGGCTTTGTGCTGGAGCCGGGCAAGCTCTACCTGGGCGTGACCCAGGAATACACCGAAACCCACGCCACCGTGCCCTTCCTCGAAGGCAAGAGCAGCGTGGGCCGCCTCGGCATCGACATTCACGCCACCGCCGGCAAGGGCGACGTGGGCTTCTGCAACTACTGGACGCTGGAAATCAGCGTGTCGATGCCCGTGCGCGTGTACCGCCACATGCCCATCGGTCAGCTCATCTACTTCACCGTGCAGGGCAATGTAAATACCCTCTACAACCGCAAGCCGAATGCCAAATACAACGACCGCACCGAACGCCCGGTGGAGTCGATGATGTGGAAAAACCAGTGGTAGCGTATAGGCAACCCACTATACTGCAACGCTAAACCCGAACCGCAGCCGGCTTTTTTGCGTTATCCCAGCGTTACCGCGCCGCCGCTGGCTGGCTCGGTCCTTGCGTAAGTGTCCTCTCAAAACCTACGACTATGACGACGAAAACTGCTTTTGCTTCTCTGGTGCTGGCGCTGTTGGCCAGTACCGCCTCGGCCCAACAGATGCCCAATTCGCCGGTTGCCGTGCAGGATAAAACCCAGCCCAGCCCGCGCCTCAACCCCACGGCGTCGCGCGCCGACCAGCTCAGCAACCAGATGGTGCGCGACCTGCGCCTCAACGGCTACCAGGCCGCCAAAGTCCGCGCCATCAATGCCGACAAAGTGTCTAAGATGGCCGCCATCCAGCGCAAAAACGCGGGCAACCCGCAGCTGATTGACGAGCAGTGCAACGGCGTGTGCAAGGAGCGTGATAAGGAGTTCCAGGATTTCCTCAGCACCGACCAGTACAGTACTTACTACAGCGCCCGCGGGGCCTACAATAAGCTGGGTCGTGATTACGCCTCCAGCTCGGCCAGCATCCTGCTCACCGATGCCGTACAAAACCCGGCCCCTTCGCGTGCCAATAATGCCACCGTCGGCCCGGCCGTTCCCAAGCCTGCTAACCGCCCCGCCGGTAACCTGGGCCGCAACGCCCGGTAGCCTGAGCGCATATTTCAGCTTGCGCCACATTGGTATTAAAAAGCCCCGTCTGGAGATTTCCGACGGGGCTTTTTTGTGAAATTTATGTTCGAATACGCACAAGCTAAAGCATGTGCTACTGACCCTGTTCCTGCTTGTCGAGATATTCCGACAACTCTTTGCACAAGGCGCGCATCTTGTTGGCCATTTCCTTGTCGTCGGTAGCGGTCACGATGTTTTCGGCCATCGAGCCGATGTTATCGACTACGAAGCGCTTCATTTCGTCGACGGGCATGTCTTTGGTCCAGAGGTCGATTTTCATGGTGCCGGCCTGCTCCCGGTCCCACAGCGCAATGTTAATGGCTTTGGCAAAATGAATTTCCGGCCCCGCATCGGTGGCCGACCAACTAATGGCTTCAGGCACTTTGTTGTCGTCGAGGGCGATACTGAAGCGGATTTCTGACTTTATCACTGATTTAACTGATTTTAGCGGATTTCACAGATTTTGTAGACGATTGCATCGGGTTTTCCTTTTTTTCTGGTTGCGGCAGGAGAGTGCTGCAGGGCGGATTCGCACGGAACGGAAACTCAGGCGTTACGGCCAGACACTAAAATGCCGACTACAAAATCCGTGAAATCCGCTAAAATCCGCGCTAATCAGTGATTAGACGTAGTTGTTCAGCATCACCGGCATCACCAGCATCAGGATGCTTTCGTTGTCGTCGGCCTGAGTTGGCATGAGCAGGCCGGCGCGGTTGGGCGTGCTCAGCTCCAGGGTGATTTCTTCGGAATCGATGTTCGAGAGCATTTCCAGCAGGAAGCGGGCGTTGAAACCAATTTCCATGTCCTCACCGTCGTATTGGCAGGTGAGGGTTTCCTTGGCTTCGTTGCTGAAATCGAGGTCCTCGGCCGAAACCACCAGCTCGGCACCAGTCAGGCGCAGGCGCACTTGGTGAGTGGTTTTGTTGGAGTAGATGCTGATGCGGCGTACCGAATTCAGCAGCTCGGCGCGGTTGATGATGAGCTTGTTGGGGTTGCTCACCGGGATTACGTTCTCGTAGTCGGGGTACCGCTCGTCAATCAGGCGGCACACGAGGCGCATCTGGTTGAAGGAGAAAAAAGCATTGCTCTGGTTGAACTCGATTTTCACCGGCGTGACTTCCGAGGGCAGCGTGCCTTTCAGCAGGTTGAAGGCTTTGCGCGGGATGATGAGGTTGGCGGTTTGGCCGGCGCCCACGTCCTGGCGGCGGTAGCGCAGCAGGCGGTGCCCATCGGTCGCCACGAAGGTCACCTGCGAGTCGGCCAGCTGCACCAGAATGCCGGTCATGGCCGGGCGCAGCTCGTCGGTGCTCACCGCGAAGATGGTTTTGTTGATGGCCCGCGCCAGCGACGACGACGGCATCTCAATCGGGGCTGAGCCCTTCACCACCGGCACGCGGGGGAAGTCGGCGGCATTCTCGCCGGCCAGCTTATAGCGGCCGTTGGCCGAGCTGATTTCGATGGTGTAGGTTTCCTCGTCCAGCGTGAAGGTCACGGGCTGGTCGGGCAGGTTCTTGAGGGTATCGAGCAGGATGCGGGCGGGCGCGGCGATGCGGCCGGTATCGCGGGCCTCCACGGGCAGCTCGGTAATCATGCTCGTCTCCAGGTCGGAGGCGGTGATGGTGAGCTTACCGGCCTCAATCTCAAAGAGAAAGTTCTCCAGAATGGGCACCACGGGGTTGTTCGTAACCACGCCGTTGATGCTTTGCAGCTGCTTGAGCAGCGCGGAGGAGGATACAATGAATTTCATGGTGCGAGGCTAGGGATGGGGGTTGACGGGGGGCAAAGATAGGGGGTTGGGTTGGGGTTTGGAAGGGGGATTTTGGCCAGCTTCGTGCATTGGTTGAACCAACCTATTCATAGCGGGCGTATCTTGCTTTACACACCATTGCTATTACGCCATGACTCAGGAAGCTGCTATCGAAACTATCAAAGGTCTCCCACTCAATTTTGAGCTTAATGAGTTGGTGGAACGTTTGATTCTGCTGGAGGAGCTTGAAAATCGCCGTAAGCAGGGCGATAACGGTGAAACGGTTTCTTTCGATGACATGAAGCGCGAGGCTAGCTCATGGCAAAAATAACGTTCACCAACGGCGCTCGCGACGATTTGCACCAGTTGCACCAATACCTTTCACAAAACTCCCCAGCCTACGCGAATCGTCTGCTCGACAAAATCATCAGTCGGATTGATGTCTTGCACGACTTACCGCAATCTGGCCGTAAGTTGCCCGAAGCTCCAAATGATGAATCGTTGAGGGAGTTACTTGAAGGCAACTACCGCATCATCTACGAATTGTTGCTGGATGAACGAATCCTGATTTTGAAGATTCATCATAATTCAAGGCCTTTGGATTTTGGGCTGCTTAGCTGACAGGCTGCCAATACCCACTGACAATGCCTCCTTTGTAGAAAGCATAACTGAGTGCGGATAACATGGATAAAATGATGTAAGCGAGTGATATGAAATAATAAATATATTTTATATCGTTGCCTAATTTGTCTATTGCATTACTTACTCTTTGATAGCTTGTGAATACATAATATCTAAGGTAAAGTGCCAGTAAGATTATAGCCCAGGAAATAATTATAATAGGACTTACGCACTGTGAGGTAAATTAGGCAAAACTATACGCTCATGCTGACCCAAACCGCTTACATCGAGTACCTGCTCAGTACGCCCACCAACTACACATGTACCCATTTGGCGGCGCATCGGCCGGATGCGAGCCACGACCAGGTGAACCGTTTTTTGCGCAACAGCCGACTGCCGGTCAATCAGTTGCGCGCGTTGGTGCAGCCCTTATTACACGATTCACCGGAGGCGTTTCTCTTGGTGGACGACAGCGTTCAGGACAAAAAATACAGCCGCTTCATCGAAGTGGCCAAGCGCCAGTACTCGGGCAACGCCCACGGCATGGTGACCGGCATCGGGCTGGTCAACCTGGTGCACAGCAGCGGCCAGGCGGGCGATTTTCTGCCCCTAGACTACCGCCTCTACGCGCCGGATGACGACCAACTCACCAAAAACGACCATTTCCTGGCCATGTTTGACCAGGTCGTGACCGAGGACAAGGTGCTGGCGCGCACTATTTTATTCGATTCCTGGTACGCGGGCAGTACCAACCTGAAGCGCATTCACCGCGCCGGGTGGACCTTTTTCACGACCCTGAAAAACAACCGCCTGGTGAGCTTGAGCAAAGCCAGCGGCTACCAGGGCCTGGACACGCTCGAACCGCCGCCGCAGGGCTGGAGCCGAGGCGTGGAAGTGCGCCTGAAAGAAGTGCCCTTCGGGGTAAAACTCTTCAAGCTGGTGGCCACGAACGGCGACATTGAATGGGTCATTACCAACCACCTGGCCGCGCATCTGACGCGGGAGATGGTCATCGATGCCGTGCAAGTGCGCTGGCAGGTGGAAGAATTTCACCGCAGTTTCAAGCAGCTGACGGGGGCCGAAAAGTGCCAGTGCCGCAGCGCCAATGCCCAACGCAACCACCTCAGATGCTGCTACCTGGCGTGGGTATCGCTCCGCCAACATGCCCGCCGAATAGGCCAAACGATTTATCAGGCGCACCAACAGCAATGGGCACCTTACCTGCGGCAATTGCTCCAAAAACCACTCATTCAAGCGCTTGTCTAATCGGCTGCGTAAGTCCTATATAATAAACTTGAGTTGACCAGAGTCGCTGTGTTGCGTCATAAGCCATAGCGCCACGTTCATCAAGATAGGGAGTGCCATCAAAACGAGGCCGCTCGATTTGAATGTATCCTTTTCGCTTTTTCGGTAAAAGGAGCAGCAGATGAAATATACAAAATCCAGCAGAATCATGTAATGCTCAGTATTATGTGGTGCTTAGAGTTGTTTCGCAAATCCCGCGTAGCGCCGCTTGCGCCGCCAGGCCCGCGCGGCCCCGAAAATACCCAGCAGTAGCAGCGGCGCGCCGAGGTTTAGCAGTTGCCAGCGGCGGCGCTGTTCGGCCAGTTTCACTTTGTCGAGGGGGCGGAGGGTGATTTGCTTACCGCGCACGGCGATGAGGCCGGTTTCGTCGAGCAGGTAGTCGGTGGCGTTGAGGACGAGCTCGCGGTTGGCAAATTCGGTGTTGGCGAGGCGGTCGAAGCCCAAGCGGTAGGGGTTGCCGGTTTTAGGGTCGATGTCGGAGCGGATGAAGTCGCCATCGGCCAGCACCAGGATTTTGCTGGGCTTGGCGTTGGCCGGCTTTTCGGGCTGGAACTGCAGGGTGCCGGGCCGGGCGCGGTTGGCGAAGAGAGAGGTGAAGGGACCTTCGAGCAGGTAGGCTACCGGCTGGAAACCCTTCTGGTAGAGCTTGGGATTGGGTTCGAGGCGGGCGTCGTTGAAGTTGATGGGCACGGGGGCGGGCAGCACGCGGGTGTAGCGCGAAGTGGCCATCAGCGCGGTTTTGCGGATGCCGCGGGCCTGCACCGTGTCGAGGCTACCGACAAACTTCAGGTACAC
>JANNDE010000213.1:0-1266 GCA_031387395.1 Hymenobacter sp. | reverse complement strand
GGGGCGCCGGGGCTACCGTCGACGGGCAGCTTATCCTGCTCGGCAACCGCCGCCTGCTTAGCGAGCACAACGTGGTGCTTTCCACCGATACCGAGCAGGCCGCGGCTCAGCTGCTGAGCCAGGCAAAGACGGTGCTCTACTCGGCCATCGGCGGGCACGTAGCCGCCCTGATTGGCGTGGCTGACACGGTGCGGGAGTCCAGTCTGGCGGCCATCCAGGCCCTGCAGGCCGACGGCATCGAAGTGGTGATGATGACCGGCGACAACCAGCAGACGGCCGCCAAGGTGGCCGAGCAGGTCGGCATCAAACGCTTCTTTGCCGAGGTGCTGCCGGCCGACAAAGCCGGCAAGGTGAAAGAACTGCAGGCCGAAGGCCGGGTAGTAGCCATGGTGGGCGACGGCATCAACGACGCGCCGGCCCTGGCGCAGGCCGACATTGGCCTGGCCATGGGCGGGGGCACCGACGTGGCCATGGAAGCGGCCGGCATCACGCTCATGCGCTCGGACCTGCAGGGCGTAGTCACGGCCATCGACCTCTCGCGCCAGACCATGCGGACCATCAAGCAGAACCTGTTTTTTGCTTTTATCTATAACACGCTGGGTATTCCCATCGCAGCCGGGCTGCTATACCCGTTCACGGGCTGGCTGCTTTCACATGATAGCGGCTGCGGCCATGGCCCTGAGCTCGGTCTCGGTGCTCACCAACTCGCTGCGTCTGCGCGGCTACCAGGCCAAGGCCTAATGCCGGGCTCATTCAACCTCTTTTACTTGTACTCATGGATGCTTCTCAGATAATTGTGACTTTGGTGGGCGTGGGCCTGCTGGCGTTTGTCGGCTGGTTTTTCTTTCTGGCCCCGCACCGGGTGGCGGCGGCCGTGTCCTCCTCGGCGGGCGTGCAGCAGGTGGATATCATGGTGAAGGGCGGCTACTCGCCCAACGTCATCGAGGTGGAGCACGGCAAGCCCGTGCAGCTGAATTTCTACCGCGACGAGGAAGGCACCTGCTCGGAAGAACTGCTGCTGCCCGACTTCAACATCCGGCGCGACCTGGCTCCGTTTAAAACCACGGCCATCGCGTTTTTGCCCAAGCAAGCCGGCACCTTCGAGTTCACCTGCGGCATGCACATGCTGCGGGGCAGCCTGGTCGTAAAATAAGGGTTGTAGTTCGCGTTCGCACACCAGTAATGCGGCCCCAATAGCGCGGGAACGCGAACTAAAAAGTTCGCGCTACACCCTGCGGCGTAACCGCAGCTATGCACTACACCCCG
>JANNDE010000189.1:0-6721 GCA_031387395.1 Hymenobacter sp. | reverse complement strand
ATTTTGGAAGACCGATTACGTTTGCACAATTTATCGCTGTACAATGATGTGCTGGAAGTATGTGCAGGCTTGTGGAATTTTAGTTTAAACCTCTGAAATACAACGCACAACAAGTCTATTGCCAATACTTTCTTTCACGTCCACCATTTGAGCGCCAATTCTTAGGCCCTCAGCCAATGTGCCCTCATAGCCTTGAAATAAACCTATTTGGTCAATCAAGTCATTACACGTCCAAACCCAAACGGCCCCAAATTCATATCTGATAAAGCCTTCAGGCTTTTTAATAGCTCTCGGCTTTTGTAGGATTAACAATTCACCTATTGGCTGTCCAATGTGAATTCCAGCAGCCGACTTGCCGGGAATAATTGGTGCTTTTAAATCAATCATACTCTTTCACATATAGTCCTTAACCTAACGAACAAAACACCGCCATCTGCGAGGGCGCGCCGACGCCTTCCACCTCCTCCCCCATCCCCACGAGGCGCACCTGATACCCGTGCCGCCCGGCCACGGCCGTGGCCCAGGCCGCAAACTCGGCGCGGGACCATTCGAAGCGGTGGTCGTCGTGGCGGAATTCGCCGGCGTTTAGCTTTTCGAAGAGCTGGTTGTAGTCGGCGTTGGGGGTGGTGACGAAGATGTGCGCCGGGCGGGCCTAGCCGAACACCACGGCTTCGAGGGCGACGAGGCGGTTGGGGTCCGAGGTGCTCGATGACTTCGACCAGGGCCGCCGCGTCGAAGCCGGCGAGGCGGTCGTCTCGGTAGAGCAGCGAGCCTTGAATGAGGTCGATACGGATGCGCTGGCGCGGGGGCATCTCGTCGAGGTGCAGGCGTTGGGCGGCGTGAGCCAGGGCCTGGTGCGATACGTCCATACCGAGGATGTACTCGATTTTAAGCTGGCGCAGAAGCAGCCGCAGCAATTTGCCTTCGCCGCAGCCCAGGTCGAGCACGCGCTTGGGGGCCAGGTCGTAGATTTCCTGGGCTACTTGCTGCAGGCGCTGGTCGTGGAGGGAGAGTTTGTGGTCGCCTTCCGCATTCACCTCACCCCCCGGCCCCCTCTCCCGCGGAGAGGGGGAGCCTGACGATTCCGTGAGGGGCATTTCCGGTGCTCCCTCTCCACGGGAGAGGGGGTCAGGGGGTGAGGTTTCCATCAGGTCAACTTCTCCCTCCATCAGCCGCTCCAGCGTCGGGTTCACGTACGCCGCCAGGTAGCGCAGGTAGCGCCGCGTGATAAACCCGCGCTCCGGATACTGGGGCAGCCAGCCGGCGCCGCGATACAGCAGTTTTTCGGCCTCGTTTTCGCCGATGCAGTAGTGCTTGTCGTTGTCGAGTACCGGGAGCAGGACGTAAAGATGGGTGAGCACGTCCTGCAGGCGCAAGCCGGCGTGGCGCAGGTGCAGTGTGTAGTAGCGGCTGTCGCCCCACTCCGGCACGGTGGGGTCGAGCGGGGTGGTTTCAATTTCTACCTCGTAGCCCAACGGCTCGAAGAGGCGGCGTGGCCAGTCGGGGCCGGGCGCCGATACTACGGCCACTTTTATGGTCAGCGGCAGAGCCTGGGCGGGCAGGTCGGGCTTGTCTTTGCAGGTCCCGTTCATGGCCGTGCCGAAGGCTTTGCTTAGGGCCGCGCTCAGGAAGGACGAGGCCACGTAGGGCCGGTCGTTCACGTACTGCTCCAGCGCGAAGCCTTCGCCGGGAGCCCCGGCCCGGCCGCGCACCAAGCCGAAGGGGTCGAGGTCGAGCAGCAGGACAGCGGTGCAGCGCTCGGCCGTGGCTTCGGGGTAGAAGACGTGGGCCTGGCCGCCGGCCACCTCGATGCTTTGCAGGCGCGCCGGGTTCTTGTGCAGCAGGTAGCCGAGGTCGGTGGCGGGCTGGTAGGTGGTGGAGATAGTGAGGAGCATGGGGCGAGGCACGGAAATTCAGGAGGCCGAATGTAGCACGGGCAGGCAGGCCATAGGGCCGGGTTGACGGTTGGGAAGTAGGTTTGCAGTAGGTTCAGCTGGTTTTTGGCTCGTAACCTTTCGCATTAGCCTCTTGCCTGCCCGTGTCCGATTCCGCTCCCCTGCCCCCGCTCACCGTTCCCACGTTCACCGATTTCGCCTGCTTTTACCTGTATGGCTTCAGCAACCACCCCTATCAGCAATCTGCTGATTTGGCGAAATTTGGCGAGCTGTTCAGCCTCGTCATCGGTGAGCACGGGGGCGTGGGCATTGCCGGCACCTTCCACCCCTACCAGCTGCTGGGGCCGGGCGACCTTTCGGTGTGGTACGCAGCCTACGCGCAACTATACGCCCAGCCAAACCGCTTCGAGCTGTTCGCGGAAATGACCCTGGAGAAGGCCCAGTTTGTGCTGGTACCGCCGGCCTCGTTCGCCGAATTTCATCTTTGGCCCGACACCCGTCTCACCACCGAAGAAAACCCGATTTTCGGCCGCTTCGTCCCCTTCGTCATTCCCTTCCTGGTGCGCAAAGACCCGGAGCTGCTGCGCTGGGACAAAGAATTTACAGCAGCTGAGAATGATAAAAACCGTATCAGCCCCTATCTAAAGGCCGTGAATGCCGCCATCAAATTCGTGCAGCCCGCCCCGGCCTTTGTGCTAGGCTTCGGCGAGTTCGATGAGCAGCAGCCGGAGCTATTGGTTGAGAAGTTTCTGAGCTGCCGCGATTTGCTGCTGTAGCAATGAAGTATTTTCGCAATTCTGAAACAGTATTCAATTAATTTATTCTTCCTGTCATCACCCGTCAATTATGAGCTACGACGTTCAGCTATATCGCCGGGAAGTGCAGGAGCAGTACGTCCAGCAGCACGATGAGTCTTTTTTTGAAGATGAACAGAACCTGTTACTCTTCAGCTCTGCCCAGAAACAAGGCCTCCATGAACGGCTACTGCGCTATGGCTATCAGCCATTAAGCCAGCAGCCTGACCACACCGAATACGAACTGCTGCGCGAGGGCGCGGCGCGGATAGAGGCTTTACTCTTCAACAATTGTCTTTCCTTTTCCACCTCCCCTGGCTCGTTCGAAGACATTTTTGAAGTTCGCATGACAGCCTCCGAATTTACCGACGGCGGCGATTTTGCCAAATACGACCAGCAGCTCGATGGCTGGGAGATACTGGAAGATTAGCCGCAGATGGGAGCCCAAATAGCTTCACCAAACAAAAGCGCCCCGACCAACCTGGCCGGGGCACTTTTCTTGCAGAAAAAAGAGCAGTGATTACTTCACAATCAGCTTGGCGGTAGCGCCATCCTGGGTACGCAGGGCGTAGAGGCCGGGGGCCAGACCAGCGATTTCCTCCAGCCGGTCGGTGGTGCGAAGCTGGCGCACCGGCCGGCCCAGCATATCGAGCAACGCCCCCGACACCGGGCGGCTGAGGCGCACGGCCCCACCCTGCGCGGGGTTGGGGTAGAGCTGCAGCGGCGCGGCGGCCACCTCGTTGCGAGCCGCCAGCACGCCGCGCGGCCGGATGCCGTAACGGCCACCGTGCTGCTCACCTCGTTGGCCAGCACCAGCAGGGGCAGGCCGGTGGGGCTGTTGGCGGCCGAGATGAAGACGGTGCCCTCGGAGCCGAGGTCACCGGTGCCGGCCGTGAGGCCGCGGTTGTTGAGGTAGTCGACCAGGCGCGGGTTGGCCGGGTCGTTCACGTTGAAGATGGCCACGCCGCCCACGCGCTCCATGCTCACGAAGGCGTAGGTGGTGTCGCGGATGGTGCCGATGGCCACGCCCTCGGGCTCGGGGCCCTTGTCGTCGGAGCGGTTCTTGCGGGTGGGCGTGCCGGTGGTGTTGCTGGCGTTGAAGATGCTGCCAAAGCCGGTATCGGTGCTGGTGAGGCGTTCGAGCAGGTCGCCGCTGTCGTACACCGTCGCGCCGGTGCTGGCGTTGAGGATGCTGAACGAGCGGCCCCCGAAGGCGTGAATCTGGTCGATGTCGCCGTCACCGTCGGTGTCGCCGGTGCTTTTCGTCACGTTGAGGCGGCCCAGGGCGTTGTTGTTTTTCAGCAGCGCGGCCTGTGGGAAGGCGGTGGGGTCGAGCACGTAGCTGGCATCGCCAAGGCGCACGGTTTCGCTGAAGCCGGTGTACTCACGGGCGTCGCCCTCGTTGGCCGTCAGCACGTAGCGGCCGCCGCCCAGCGTGGCGGGCAGCTCGAAGGTGGCAATAGCATCGGGCTGGCGCATGCCGCGCACGGGCCAGTTGGCCATTAGCACATCGGCGGCCTGGTCGGAGGCGTCGAAGCTGAAGCCGGGCTGGCTGTGGTCCTGGTAGCCTACCGAGCGCAGGGCGGTAATGGTGCGGGTGCTCAGGTCGATGGTGGCCAGGGCGTTGTTTTCCTGCAGGCTCACGTAGGCCGTGCGCGAGTCAGGCGAAATCGTGATGTACTCGGGCTCCAAATCCTGGGCCACGGTGCTGGGCGCGCCCGCCGGGCCGCCAAAAATACGGATGCCCTGGGTGCGCAGCGCGGCCGCTTGCGAATTGTAGGCCGTGAAATCGAGGGTCGTCACGCTGGCCTGGCTCACGCCCGCGATGCCGTTGCTCAGGTCGATGATGGACACCGTGCCGTTGGGGTCGTTGGTGTAGGCGGCATTGGGCTCGCCCTCATTGGCCGTCATCAGGTAGCGGCCATCGGGCGAAAAGGTCACCATATCGGGCAGGCTGCCCACCATCACCTGCTTAATGAAGGTGCCATCCTGGTCGAAAAACACCACTTTGCCCGGGTTCTGGGGCAGCGTGCCGTCCTCCATGGCGCAGGCCACCAGGCCCTGGCGCACGGCCACCGAGTTGAGGTTGCCATAAGCCGCGATGGACACGGATGCCCGCGCCGTGAGCGCGCCCGAAGCGGCAAAGTTGAGAATATCCAGCTTCGCCCCCACCGAGTTGGCCACGTACAGGCGCTGGGTGCTGGGGTCGTGGGCCACAATTTCGGCCGAATTGATTTGGGTGCTGCCGTTAAAAGCCACGCCGTTCTGGTAGCTGCCCAGCAGGCTCAGGCCCAGGTTGCGGGTGCGGGCGGGCGCGGTGGCGTCGTTGTCTCTAATGAAAACCAGAAACTCGCTGGCCCCAGCCGTGAGCGTAGCATTGGCCGGGTTGAGCAGGCGCACCGAGAAGTATTCGGCGGGCTCGGCCGTGGCATCGTCGATGATAGGCAGCGTGAGCGTGGCCGTGGCACTGCCGGGCGCGAACGTCACGGTTTGCGCGCTGGCGAAGGTGTAGTCGGCCCCGGCCGTGGCCGTGCCCAGCGGCGCTACCTGCACCTGCACGGTACTGGCCGTAGCATTGGCGTTGCGGATGCTGAGCGGCAGGGCCACGCTCCCGGCGTTTTCGGCTACGATTACGGTAGTGCCGGTGAAGCCGACGTCGGGAACGCTCTGCGCCGGGGCCGCGTGAGCCACAAGCGCAGCCAGGGTTGTCAACAATGCGTTTTTGGCCGGAAAAGAGTAGCGAATGCAGTACATCGGAACGGGACTAGTGAACGATGCTTCAAAGCTCTGGCCAGCGTATTAGGCCAGCGTTGCGGCCGGGTTATCGAATTGAGGCCCCGACGGCGCGGCGTGCTACGGCTACCGAACGGCCGCCCGCGCCAGTCCGCCGGCTTGGGCCGCCACCGCTGCCCCGCCCAGAAACTCCTGGTACCAGCGCCCCGAGTCTTTCACAGTCCGCTCCTGGGTTTCGTAGTCGACGTGGATGAGGCCGAAGCGCGGGCCGTAGCCCTCGGCCCACTCAAAATTATCGGTCAGGCTCCAGGCGTAGTAGCCGCCCACCTCAACCCCCTCGCGCTGCGCCCGCAGCACCTGGCCAATGGCCGCCTGCAGGTAAGCCCGGCGCGCCGCATCGGGCACGCGGCCATCCGCCACCACATCCGGAAACGCTGAGCCACTTTCCGTTATCATCAGCTTTGGTGCATTTGGATAAGCCGCGAACTGTTTTAACATTTGGTAAACCGACTCCGGATACACCTCCCAGCCCATGTCGGTATGCGGCACACCGCGCTGCTTGGCGGGCACCAGCGCGGCCCATTGCAGCGGCAGCCAGGGCGAGAACTTCACTACCTCGCGGGTGTAGTTCTGCACGCCCCAGAAGTCAAAGTCGAACTGCATCCGCTGCTCGTCGCCGGGCTTCTGGTAGCGCTCCAGCAGCCAGCGCAGGGCCGGCAACTCGGCCGTGGGGTAGCCCAGGCCGAGGGTGGGCTCCACGAAAAAGCGGTTCAGCAGGGCATCGGCGCGGCGGGTGGCGGCTTCGTCGTAGGCATTGCCGGGGCGGTGCGGCGTGAGGTGCGAACACGAAAACGTGGTGCCAATCTGGGCCGAGGTGGGCAGCATGGCGCGCAACGCGCGGCCGCCCTCGGCCTGGGCCAGCGTGGCATGGTGGACCGCCGCCAGAAAAGCCCCCAAGTGCCGCCGCCCGGGCGCGTGGATGCCCAGCAGGTGGCCGGCTCCCACAAACACCATCGGCTCATTCAGCACGCACCACTGCGGCACCCGGTCGCCAAGACGGCGGGCCATCAGCTGGGCGTAGTCGGCAAACCAGTGCACGATGTCGCGGTTGGCCCAGCCGCCACGGGCCTGCAAGGCGCTGGGCAGGTCCCAGTGGTAGAGGGTGAGCAGGGGGCGCAGGTCGCGCTCCAGGCAGGCATCCACCAGCCGGTCGTAGAAATCGAGGCCGCGGCGGTTCACGGCCCCGGTGCCTTCGGGCAGCACCCGCGGCCAGGCCACCGAGAAGCGAAAATCGGTCAG
>JANNDE010000178.1:0-7204 GCA_031387395.1 Hymenobacter sp. | reverse complement strand
GATTCTTGAAGCTGCCCAAAATTTTATGGCTGAGAAAATAAAATATCAGCTTAACCCTCATTATTCATAGTCACAGTGGTAACTTGTGATTCTCAATTTATTCTCGCCTTTATTAGCTACAACGATGCCTGAAGAAACTCCTTCTAATGACAGTTCATCCATCAATGCGACAATTAATGCAGTCGCAGGGCTGGCACAAGCCATTCCAGTATATCAAGATGCTCTCCAACCTGCCGCAAAGGAGATAGGCAAATCACTAGAGGTAGCAGCCAAGGTAGTTGGCATTGCTTTAGCCCCATTAAAAGGTATGGTATGGGGCTATGAGAAAATAGAAGGATTTATCACCGAAAGCGTTGGCAAAAGATTGAAGAACACGAACGCTGAAAATATTATAACTCCCGCAGCAAATATCGTTGGACCAGCTATTGAGGCATTAAAGTTTTCAGGCGAGGATATTAATCTTCGGGAGCTTTATGCTAATCTTATTGCTAATGCGATGGATAAGGCGACCAGCCTTAATGTTCACCCTGCGTTTGTTGAAATAATAAAAACTATATCAGGTGACGAAGCTCTGGTAATGAAATATTTCTCAGATAATCATAGTACCCCAGAGCCAATAATTGAAGTGAGACTCCAGTTAAACGATATTGTTGATACCAGCTTCATCACACCAAGTAGAAATTACAACATTATCGGAAAGAAAATTAATCTACCTGCAGAAAGAATAGAACTTGTAAGTAGCTATTTAGACAATTTATGCAGACTGGGGCTATTGGAAATTCCGGCTGGTCTCTCAAGGTCTCTGAAAGGTGCATATGATGAAGTAGAGGAAGAACATAGCCCTCAGAAAAAAGAGTTAGAAGACACTTGGCCAGAGAAAAGCGTTACGTACACAAGGAAGATGATTACAGTCACAAACTTTGGCCAGATGTTCATCAATTCGGTGGTAAGGACCAAAGAATAGAGCCTTATGCAACGAAAAAATCCCAGCATCGGCCGGGGCTTTTGCGTGAGCACAGTTCTAGTTTCGTTGCAATCGCATCTAACCTCTACCGCTTCTCCCACCTCACCGCGAACTCTTGCTTGCTGCAATACATGTACTGACGGGAAACCGGGTTGATGATGACGATTTCGGCCGGGCGCTCATCGTCGGCGGGGCTTAGGGCCAACTCCAGCTCGTATTCCTGGCCGCTGCGGAAACCCGCGTAGCCATCCATACCGCGAAACGCGTACTTCTTTTTTTGAAACTCCATGCGGCAAAGGTAGCGCGCCGGCGCAGGGCGGGGCTAGCGGAGGCGGGCCGTTTGGGACAGCGTTTTTGGGGGTCAGGCGTGGGGCAGGCCGGTTTCGGCGTCCAGTTCTGCCGGAGTGTAGCTCTGCTCGAACAGGCGGTGCTGGCAGACGTGCAGCTCACCGTTGGGCTCCGTTATTACCCAGTCGCTGGCGAAAACCGTGAGGGTGCCTTTGCGGGTGTGCACACAGGCGTGGGGCGGCACGGGCAGCAGTCCGCCCCCACCCGGGTGGCCCGCCGATTCGGCGCTGACGCCGGGCAGCTCCTGGCCCGGAAACCACTGCGTCGCCTCGATGGGCCGGGCCCCGGGGATGTTTCTAATGAAGTAAGGCATAGGGCAAACGGGCGCGGAAACAACCGCAACCCATGCGGCTGCCAGAACGCCCGGGCAAGGTCCGGCCCGATTGGTGAATGTTGAATGAGGGCAACGGTACCGCCCCCCCAGGCCGTACACTGAGCGCGGCATGGCCGCTACGGCTCCTCAGCTGACCGAAAAAACTGGCTTTCAGAGCCAACTTTGGCGGGCCGTTGAGGCTTGTTCTACGGCCGTCCGCCGGTTTTCTTCTCCCTGACCTCTTATCCCCCGCCTTCCCTGATGAGCAACCCTCCCTCCCGCCCCACCTTCGGCATGATTGGCCTTGGCACGATGGGCCGCAACCTGCTGCTGAACCTGGCCGACCATCATTTCCCGGTTTCGGGCTACGACAAAGACACCACCAAAGTAGACCTGCTGGCCAAGGAAGGCCAGGGCAAACCCGTGACGGGCTACGCCGACCTGGCCAGCTTCATCGGTAGCCTGCAATCGCCCCGCGCGGTGATGCTGCTGGTGCCCGCCGGTGCCATCGTGGATGCCGTGGTGGCCGAGCTCACGCCGCTGCTCGCCCCCGGCGACCTCATCATCGACGGCGGCAACTCGCACTTCACCGACACCGAGCGCCGCGACAAGGCCCTGGCGGCAAGCGGCTTCCACTTCTTCGGCATGGGCGTGAGCGGCGGCGAGGAAGGCGCGCGCTTCGGCCCGAGCATGATGCCCGGCGGCGACAAGGAGGCCTACCGCGTGGTGCAGCCCATGTTCGAGGCCATTGCGGCGCACGTGGGCTCCGAGCCCTGCGTGACCTACATCGGCCCGGGCGCGGCCGGCCACTTCGTGAAGATGGTGCATAATGGCATCGAGTACGGCCTGATGCAACTAATTGCCGAAACCTACGGCGTGCTGAAAACCGGCCTGGGCATGGACAACGCGGCCATCGGCGAGGTGTTTGCGCGGTGGAACGCGGGGCGGCTGCAAAGCTTTTTGCTCGATATCACGAAGGACATCTTCCAATTCAATGCCCCCGACACCGACCACCTGCTGCTTGATGACATCAAGGACGAGGCGCGCTCGAAGGGCACCGGCAAGTGGACATCGCAGGTAGCCATGGATTTGGAAACGCCGCTCTCGACCGTAGACACGGCCGTGGCCATGCGCAACCTCTCGAAATACAAGGTCCTGCGCGAGCAGCTGCAGGAACTTTACGGCCCCGTGGCCGGCGCGCTCCCGGGCGTGGAGCGCGAAGCCTTCGTGGCGCAGCTGGAGCAGGCGTTCTACTTCAGCATGGCCATCACCTACGCCCAGGGCATGCAGCTGCTGAGCCGGGCATCGGTGGAGTTTAAGTACGAGCTGAACCTGGCCGAAATCGCCAAAATCTGGCGCGGCGGCTGCATCATCCGCTCGGGCTTCCTGACGGAGATTTACAACGCCTACCAGCACACGCCCGCCCTGGAGCACCTGCTGCTTGATGAGCAGGTGCGCGCCGTGGTGAGCGCGGCCGTGCCCGGAGCCCGCGCCGTAGTGGCCGCCGCCGCCACCGCCGGCCTGGCCGCGCCCGCCTACATGGCCTCGCTGAGCTACTTCGACGCCTTCCGCACCGGCCGTTCGTCCTCCAATCTTATTCAGGCCCAGCGCGACTATTTCGGGGCGCACACCTACGAACTGATTGGTAAAGAAGGCGTTTTTCACACGCAGTGGACACCGGAGCTGGAAGACGCCGCGAATAAAAAAGACGTGCAGGTAGATGAGCACGGCCCGGCTAAGGAGACGGTGCAGCCGAATAATTAATATCTGCCGGTTCTTCCGTAGAACGGTCCTGCCAAGCACAGCCGGGGTATCTCGCGTGCTGTAGTAATTCAATCGTGCAAACGTCAGTGATTAGTGGCGGCACGCGAGATGCCTCGGCTGCGCTCGGCATGCCCGCTCTTTTTCTCTCCTATAGATTTCCTATCAACACCGCCCCTCCTTTCGGCATGAACACCACCGCCCCCACCATTCCGCCCACCGTCTTCGTCATCTTCGGCGGCACCGGCGATTTGAACGCCCGCAAGCTTTCGCCGGCGCTGTATAATCTGTTTCTCGATGGCTGGCTGCCCACGCAGTTTGCCATCATCGGCACGGGCCGCACCAAGCTCACCGATGAGGAATTCCGCGAGAACCTGCTGGCCGACCTGAACCAGTTTTCGCGCAGCGGCAAGGCCAAAAAAGAGTCCTGGGACCAGTTTTCGCCCCACATTCAGTACCAGGTCTCGGACGTGAAGGCCCCGGCGGCCTACGCCGAATTCGGCCAGCGGATTGCGGCGCTGGAGCAGGAATGGGGCGCGCCGGCCAACATCATCTACTACCTGGCGGTGGCCCCCGAATTCTTCCCCATCATCGCCACGGGCATTGCCCAAAGCCACACCGATACCGACCCCAGCCGGGTGCGCATCGTGATTGAGAAGCCGTTCGGGCACGATTTGGAGTCGGCCCGGGCCCTGAACCAGCTGCTGGCCCAGCACTACGGCGAGCAGCAGATTTACCGCATCGACCACTACCTGGGCAAGGAAACGGTACAGAATATCATGGCCTTCCGCTTCGCCAACGCGATTATGGAGCCGCTCTGGAACCGCAACACCATCGAGCACGTGCAAATTTCGGTGACCGAGCAGCTGGGCGTGGGCGACCGCACCGGCTACTACGACGGCTCGGGCGCGCTGCGCGACATGATTCAGAACCACCTGCTCCAGCTGCTGTGCCTAGTGGCGATGGAGCCGCCCGTGAATTTTACGGCCGATGAGGTGCGCAACCGCAAGGTCGACGTGCTGCGGGCCATGCGCCGCTTCACGCCCGAGGCCGTGCGCGAGTCGGCCGTGCGCGGGCAGTACGCCCCGGGCTGGATTGAGGGCCAGCAGGTGCCCGGCTACCGCGAGGAAGCCGATGCCAACCCCACTTCGAACACCGAGACCTTCGCGGCGGTGAAGTTTTTCGTGGACAACTGGCGCTGGCAGGGCGTGCCGTTCTACGTGCGCACGGGCAAGCGCCTGCACCGCTCGGCGTCCATCATCAGCGTGCAGTTCAAGGACGTGCCGCACTCCGTATTCCCGGCCGGCACGGCCGAAAGCTGGCAGCAGAACCGCCTCATCATCAGCATTCAGCCCGAAATGAGCATTCGCCTGCAAGTGCAGGCCAAGCGCCCGGGCCTCGACATGATGCTGAACACCGTGGACATGGTGTTCGATTACCAAGGCACCTACACCACCGAGGCCCCGGAGGCCTACGAAACCCTGCTGCTCGACGCCATGCTCGGCGACCAGACCCTGTTTATGCGCGGCGACCAGGTCGAAGAAGCCTGGGACCTCGTGATGCCCATCCTCAACTCCTGGCAGAACCGCCCCAGCCTGAGCTTCCCCAACTATTCGGCCGACTCGTGGGGCCCCGAAGTGGCCGAAGCCCTGATTGCCCGCGACGGCTTCCACTGGTTCACGCTGCCGCTGAAAGGTGGCGAAAAAAAGAAAGCGTAGTGGAGGCGGTCATGCCGAGCGCAGCCGAGGAATCTCGCTCGCCACCACTAGCCCAATCGTTGGCTAAAAGGGTTACTGCCACACGCGAGATGTCTCGGCTGGGCTCTGCATGACGTTCTTCTTTACCCCTTTCCTCTTCCACCTCTCTACTTCTCTCGAAACCCAATTATGCCCCTGCACATCCACCCAACCACCGAAGCTACCCTGCACGACCTGGCCGACTATTTCGTGGTCCGCGCCGCCGAGGCCATTGCTGCCCGGGGCCGCTTTGCCGTAGCCCTCTCGGGCGGCAGTTCGCCCAAGAAGCTATATGAGCTACTGGCCTCGCCGGCTTACCGCGACCAGGTGGCCTGGCCGCAGGTGTACTTCTTCTTTGGCGATGAGCGCAACGTGCCCCGCACCGACCGGCAGAGCAACTACCTGATGGCCAAAGCCGCCCTGCTGGCCCCGCTGGGAATTGCCGACGACCACGTGTTTGCCCCGCGCACCGAGCTGGTTCCGGCCGAAGCCGCCACCGGTTACTCCGCCGAAATCACCCGGTTCTTCAGCCCCAAGCCCACCCGCTTCGACCTCGTGCTGCTGGGCCTGGGCGACAACGCACACACGGCCTCGCTTTTCCCGCACACCGAAGTGCTGCGCGCCACCACGGCCGAAGTGCAGGCCGTGTTCGTGCCCGAAGTCGACATGTACCGCCTCACTTTCACGGCCCCGCTCATCAACCAGGCGCGGGCGGTGGCCTTTCTGGTGTTCGGGGCCGATAAGGCGGCCGCCGTGCGCCGCGTGCGCCAGGGCCCGCGCGATTTCGACGCGTTTCCGGCCCAGCTCATCGCGCCCTCGGCCGGCGAGCGGGAGTGGTTTCTGGATGAAGCCGCCGCAGCCGATTTGGCCGGTTGACGTTCACCACAACCGCAAAAAGGGCCCCGGCAATTACTACCGGGGCCCTTTTCATTCCTGACTTATCCAAAGCGCGGGTTAGTCGAAGAGGTAGCGCACGCCCACCTGGGCGCGCCAACGGCTGGCCAGGCTGGTATCGGTGAAGAAGGTTTGCGAGCCGCCGCGGAAGGTGTAAGCGGGGGTGTCGACAGTGGAGCCGGTGCCGTAGGCGGCCTCAATGAGGCGGTTGTTGCCCACAATCTGACGGTTGCCCCAGCTGCGGCTCAGCAGATTGCCCAGGTTGAGGATGTCGAACGACACCTGCAGGGTGTTCTTTTTGCCGCCGCTGGTGGTGAGGGTGAGGTCCTGCATCAGCTTGGCGTCGAGCTGAGTGTACCAGGGCGAGATGGCCCCGTTGCGGGCGGCGTAGCTGCCGCGGTTGCTGCTCAGGTAGCCGTCCTGGCCGATGTAGGCGTCGAGCTGCTGCCACTGCTGGGCGGCGGTCGTCACGACAACTTGCTGACCGTTAGCATCGGTCCGAGTGATGTCAACCAGGTTAATCTGGCCCCGGTTGGCAGGCACGAAAATCAGGTCGTTGCCATTGATGCCGTCGCGGTTCAGGTCGCCGGCGTAGGTGTAGCTGAAACGGTTGCCCTGGCCGGCCTCAAACACCAGCCCGAGGGTGGTGCCGAGCTTGTTGTCGGCGTAGGCGAAGCGGCGGCCGGCGGCGGCAATGATGCGGTGGCGCAGGCCGAAGTCGCCGTACGAAAGCTGCGGCTGGTTGGGGTTGCCCACCACGGGCAGGCGCTGGAAGGCATCGCCGGCAATCTCGCCGGGGTTCGAGGTGAGGTCCTTGGCCTGCGAGTAGGTGTAGGCCGCCGAACCGTAGAAACCGTTGGCGAACTCCTTGCGCAGCTGCCCGGTGAGGGAGTACTGGTAGCCCTGGTTGGTGTTTTCGAGGCCGATGACGCCGGCATCGAGGAAGGTAAAATCGCCGTTGCCGCTGGGAGCATTGAAAACGGGATTGATACGCGAACCACTAGCAGGGTAAATCAGGCGATTATCGGCCCCGGCCAGCTGCTGCGTGGGCGTCACGAGGTTATAGTTGCGGTGCACCACGGCGTTGATGTCCTTCGAGTAGATAGCCTCCAACGTGCCAATGATGCCGCCGGGCAGTTCCTGGTCGAGGGCCAGGTTGGAGCGCCACACCTGCGGGAACTTGAAGTT
>JANNDE010000156.1:0-1246 GCA_031387395.1 Hymenobacter sp. | reverse complement strand
TAGCTCAGGCCACCGTCGAGGCTCAGGCGCAGGTTCACCTTGGCGCAGCTGACGGGGGCCGTGTTGGTGTTGGCCACGTTCCAGGTCACGGTCTGGGTCGAATTGCCGGTCCAGCTGGTGCCGGCCGCGTTGGGGGCCGTGACGAGGAAGGGGCCGGCGGCCGCGCTCACGCGCAGGTTCAGCGAGTCGCTGGACGTGATGCCGCCCACCACGCCGGCCGTGCCGTTGTGCAGGTCGCGGGCCGTGCAGCGAAACCGCAGCTTGCGCGTGACGGTGGGCAGCACCTCGCCCCGGGGCAGGGTGTTGTTCACCAGTTCGTTCAGGCGGGGGAAGTAGCGCGTGCCGCTCGGCACTGGCGCCCAGGAGCGGAACAGCGGCGGGGTGACGTTGGTCACCTGCGGCGCGTCGATGGGGCCGAACGGCCCCTGGTCGATTTCTTCCCAGGAGTAGGTCAGCGGGTCGCCGTTGGCATCGGTGGCGGTGGCCGTGAGCTGGAATGGCGTGCCGGCGGGCAGGGTTTTACCGCTGGCCGGCACCGTGATGACCGGGGGCGTGTTGCCCGTGGCCGTGAGCGTGCCGCAGCTCTGGGCCAGGCGGGCCTGAATCTGCTCGTAGCTGCCGGTATGAAACACGTTCTCGGCGTAAAACTGGTATTCGTCGTCCATACACACGTGGTTACCACCGTAGCCCATGATGGTGATGCCCGCGCCCGGCTCCCAGTTGGAGCCGGCAAAGCCCTGGCCGAAGCAGTTGTTGAACGAGTGAATGGCTCCCAGCTGGTGGCCCATTTCGTGGGCCAGGCCCGAGGTGAAGACGGTGCTCGTGGGCACGAAAAAGCCCAGCGAGCCCCTGGCTTTGTACCCTGTAGAACACACGCTGCCCAGTATTACCCCGCCGCCGCCGTTGATGGTCATCACCAGGCCTAGGTCGTAGTTGGCATCGCCGATGAGCCGGTCCGTGTTCTGTTGGTTCTGCTGCGAGCCGTCGGAGGCCGGGAAGTTGTTGACGAAAGGAAACGGGGGCGGGGCACCGCCGCTGAGGAAGATGAGCTGGTCGTTGGTGGCCACCAGCTTGAAGCGCACGGCCAGCTCCCGCTCAAAGATGCCGTTGAGCTGGTTGATAAACGTGGCCTGCACCGCCTGCACCGCCTGCACGGTGTTGCCCACGGCCGCGGCGTATTCCGGCACGCAGCTCAGGGCCACGCGGTAGGTGCGCACCTGCGCCCCGGTGGCGCGGGCCGCCGCGC
>JANNDE010000154.1:0-13115 GCA_031387395.1 Hymenobacter sp. | reverse complement strand
GTTGTTTATCAGTCCGATTCAGACGCGGACTCGCAGAGTCCACGCTACGGGGCGCGCTGCGGCCCGGGCTTTACCTTTGCGCTTTCTTTTTGCTGCCCGATGCCCGATTCTTCCCTGCAAGCGCTGTTCAACGACTTCAATAACCTCCGCGTCCTCATCATCGGCGACGTGATGGTGGACGCTTACGTATGGGGCCGCGCCACCCGCCTCTCGCCCGAGGCGCCCGTGCCGGTGGTGCACGTGGCCCGTACCGAAAACCGCCTCGGCGGAGCCGCCAACGTGGCCCTGAACGTGCAGGCCCTCGGGGCCACGCCGCTGCTGTGCGCCGTGATTGGCAACGACGCGGGCGGCGACCAGCTCCTCCAGCTGCTGCACGCCCACGACCTGCCCGCCGACGGCCTCATCCGCAGCGCGGCGCGGCCCACGACGGTGAAGCAGCGCATTCTGGCCCACGGCCAGCAACTGCTGCGCATCGACTCGGAAATTGAAACCGACCTCAACGCCGAGGAGGCCGGCCAGCTGCTGGCCGCCTACGACGACCTGCTGGCCCGCGCCGATGTGGTCATCTTCGAGGACTACGACAAGGGCGTGCTCAGCGAGGCGATTATTACCGAGTGCATTGCCCGCGCCCGGCAGCGCGGCATCCCTACGGTAGTGGACCCGAAGAAGAAGAATTTCCTGGCCTACCGCGACTGCACGCTGTTCAAGCCCAATCTGAAGGAGCTGCGCGAGGGCCTGAAGCTGGAGTTCGGCGAGCCCAACACCGACCGCGCCGGCTTCGAGGCCGCCGTGGCACGGCTGCGCGAGGTGCTGACGCCCGAAATCGTGCTCGTCACGCTTTCCGAGTACGGCGTGTTTGCCCAGCAGGAAGACGCTAAAACCTACCTGCCGGCCCATCTGCGCACGATTTCCGACGTGTCGGGCGCGGGCGATACCGTCATCAGCATTGCGGCCTGTTGCGTGGCGCTGGGGCGGCCGGCGGCCTTCACGGCGGCGCTGGCCAACCTGGGCGGCGGGCTGGTATGCGAGCAAGTAGGAGTGGTGCCCGTGGAGAAGCAACGGCTGCTGGCAGAAGCAGTAGGAGCGGGGCTGCGGTAGTTATCGAACGATGGCGCGGGGCTCTGCCCCGTGCCGACTACGAACAGGCCTCCATGCCCGAACCATTGAACGATACGGGCGGTGGGGTTCCGCGCAGGCTAGAGGCCTGCCAATAGGCGGCACGGGGCAAAGCCCCGCGCCATCGGGGAGTCAGACTAAGCTTTCTTCAGAAACTCAGTTTTGAGCACCATCGTGCTGCCGCCGGCGCGGCCTTCTATTTCGGCGGCGCTGGTGGTGAGACGAATGTTTTTGACCACCGTGCCGCGCTTGAGCGTGAGCGAGGAGCCCTTCACTTTGAGGTCTTTGATGAGGGTGACCGAGTCGCCTTCGGCGAGCAGGGTGCCGTTGCTGTCTTTTACGTCCATTGACCTTGGGAATACATTAGGAGTTAAGGTAATGTAACAAGTGCTGCATCGCCGATTCTTCGGTTGTGAAAAAATCAGAATTGCCCATCATCAGTGCTTGGTTTTTCTCAGAACAAATGATGACGTTGGGGATAGAAGCATGTTGAAGCAATTGTCGGGATTGCCAAATCCGGTTACCCCATTGGTAGGCCATATCAGTGAAATCAACCACTAGACCGCCAATTGGTGTGTGTACCAAAGCTTGCTTCATTGACTCGGTAACAAAATCAGCATCCGCATTTCCAGGCGTACCAGTCTTATAATTCCCGCTGAAAACAAGTTTCCCAACCACTACTGAAACAATAGAAACCTGCGCTTCAAAGTAGTGTGCCTGTACTGTAACAACACCGTCAATCGAGTCAGTATTCAGCTCAAATTTAATCCAGTTGAATGAGGTTAAATCCATCGTTTCTAACCTGTCTGCATTACCCCCGCCAGGCCTTCACCGTTTCCACGAAGACGCGCACGTTGTCGGGGTTGGTGTCGGGATATACGCCGTGGCCGAGGTTGGCGATGTGGGGGCCGCCGACGAACTGGCGGAGCATGGCTTCGGTGGCGGCGCGCACCTGCCCGGGGGTGCCGTAGAGGGCACAGGGGTCGAGGTTGCCTTGCAGGGTTTTGTTGCCGGCTTGCAGGCGCACCTGGGCGGGGTCCTGGTTCCAGTCGAGTCCTATCGTGCGGCAGGCGGTGGCGGCGAACTCGGGCACGGCCCACCAGGCACCCTTGGCGAACACGGTGACGGGCACGAGCGGGGCCAGCGCCTCGGTGATTTCGGCGATGTAGCGGGCCGAAAACTCGGTGTACTGCGCGGGCGGCAGGATGCCGGCCCACGAGTCGAACACCTGCACGACCTGCGCGCCGGCCGCCACCTGGGCTTGCAGGTAAGCGATGGTGGTGGCCGTAATTTTGGCCAGCAGGCGGTGGGCCAGAACGGGCTCTTTGTAGAGGAAGCCGCGGGCTTTGCTGAAGGTTTTGGAGCCGTGGCCTTCAATCATGTAGGCCAGGATGGTGAAAGGGGCGCCAGCGAAACCGATGAGTGGCACGCGGCCGTTGAGGGCTTTTTTGGTGATGCGCAGGGCGTCGAGTACGTAGCCGAGGCCCTCTTCGGGGTCGGGGACGCGGAGCTTGTCGATATCGGCCGCCGACTTGATGGTGGTGGGAAACAGGGGGCCACGGGCTTCCACCATTTCGTAGGGCAGGCCCATGGCGTCGGGCACCACGAGGATGTCGGAGAAGATGATGGCGGCATCCACGTCGAGCGCGTCGATGGGCTGGATGGTGACTTCAGCGGCCAGCTCAGGGGTTTCCACCAGCTCTTTGAAGCCGGAGAGGCGGGCGCGCAGGGCGCGGTATTCGGGCAGGATGCGGCCGGCCTGGCGCATGAGCCAGACGGGGGTGCGCTCGGTGGCTTCGCCCCGGGCGGCACGCAGGAAAAGGTCATTTTTCAGCATAATGAAGGGCAAAGGTACGCCCGCCGGGCACTTGCCTGGGGCATTAGCGCGTGAGCGCGGGAAACAGCACACCGATGGCCGAAGCCAGGAAATTGACCCCAATGGCCAGCGTGATGAAGCCGATGATGCGCGCCATGGCCGCCATGCCGGGCTTGCCCAGAAAGCGGGTGAGCCGCAGCGAGAACAGCAGGATGATAAAAGCGGCCAGCGCTACCAGCACGAAGCCGGCTACGGTCATGGCCTTATCGATGTAGGTGGGCCGGATAAGGCCGATGCAAATGGCCATCGAGCCCGGCCCGGAAAGCATAGGCATGGCCAGCGGTGTGAAGCTGATGTCGTCCTTCTGCTTGCTTTCTTCGAGGGCGTCGGGGCCCACGCGGTCGCGGTTGCCGCCGGGCGTGAGCAGCTCGAAGGCCGAGCGCATGAGCAGGATACCGCCCGCGATGCGCAGGTGCTGGATGTTGATGCCGAAAAAATTCAGAATGTACTGCCCGCCGAAGAAGGCCACGCTCAGAATGGCTACCATGTAGACGCAGGCCCGCAGCGCCGTGCGCGCGCGGTCGGCGGCGCGGTCGTCGGCCGTGAGGGTAAGAAAAACCGGCATCGCCCCGAAGGGATTGACGATGGAAAAGAGGGTGGTGAAGGTGGCGAGCAGAATTTCCATAGGCTACAAAGGTAGAAGAAGTGTCGGACCGGGCAGAAAGCCCTATTTTGCCGCTGCGTTAGCCCCGGGCGGGGGCAGTCGCTCATCCTGGGTATTACCTCGCGCTTTTTTTACATGTTTCCAGATTCTCCCGCTTCCGGCGCTGCCAGCAGCCCGGCCGACGACCGGCTCGCCACTGAAAATCCCATTGTGGGCATTATCATGGGTTCGAAATCGGACCTGAAAATTATGTCGGCCGCCGCCGACATTCTTCGCCAGTTTGGCGTACCCTACGAAATCACGCTCGTTTCGCCGCACCGCACGCCGCACCGCATGGTAGAGTACGCCGAAAGTGCCCGCAAGCGCGGCCTGCGCGTGCTTATCGCCGGTGGGGGCGGGGCGGCCCATCTGCCGGGCATGGTGGCGGCTTTCACCACGCTGCCCGTCATTGGGGTGCCCATCAACAGCACGCTGTCCATTCAGGGGCTCGATTCGATACTGAGCATGATTCAGATGCCGGCCGGTACGCCCGTGGCCACCGTGGGCCTCGACAACGCCGTCAATGCCGCCGTGCTGGCCATCCAGATGCTGGCTCTTAGCAACGCCCGCCTGGCCGATGTGCTGGAAAAGTACCGCGCCACCCTCAAAGACCGGGTGATGCGAACCATTGAAGAGTTGCGCAAGGGCGGGTTTCAGGACGACCTTTAGGGGTAGCGTGGTCATCCTGCCGCCGCCGCAGTCCGTATTCCGCCGCGTCCGGCAAGGGGTTTCGGTGGCCTGCTGCTGGTGCGTAGCCGCGTTTGAAATATTTATATAAAATGCCTGATAATCGGGCAACGCGCTGTCTTTTTCCCCTCATCCGTCTTTCAGCTCACGATGCTGCTTTTGATTTCTGAACTATTGCTGGTGCTGCGCTGGCTCACCTGGGGCGTTGGCGGGCTGGCGCTGGTGGCTACGCTGCTGCCGCTGCTGCGCTACACCGCGTGGTGGATTCGGGTATTTGATTTTCCGCGGCTGCAAATCGTGCTGGGCATCGTGCTCACGCTGGTGGCCGGCCTGGCCCTGGGCGGGGCCAGCGCCGGCCCCTGGCAGCAGGGGTTATTGGTGCTGCTGGTGGGGGCGGGCGCGTACCAGCTGCTGCGCATTGTGCCCTACACCCCGCTGGTGCGCAAGGCCGTGGCCGATACCACCCGCGCTCACGACCCCACCGCCCAGCTCAGCCTCACGGTGATGAACGTGCTGCAGTACAACCGCCAGGGTGCGCTGGCGCTGGCCACCGTCCGCGCCGCCGACCCCGACATCATTATGGCCGTCGAAACCGACGAATGGTGGCACGAGCAGCTGCGGCCCCTGGAAGAAACCCACCCCTACACCTGCCACGAACCCCTCGATAACACCTACGGGCTGCTGTTTTTCTCGCGCCTGCCTCTGAAGAACTGCCAGATTAAGTACCTGCTCGACAACGGCATTCCCTCGCTGCACGCCCACGTGCAGCTGCCCGACGGCCGCACCTGGGTGCGCCTCTACGGCCTGCACCCTAAGCCGCCCGCGCCGCAGGAATCGAAA
The DNA here is from genome assembly GCA_031387395.1 of Hymenobacter sp. Classification (GTDB taxonomy): domain Bacteria; phylum Bacteroidota; class Bacteroidia; order Cytophagales; family Hymenobacteraceae; genus Hymenobacter. The sequence goes on along the minus strand of JANNDE010000154.1, from coordinate 7,953 downwards.
ACCAGCACCAGGCGCGATGCCGAGCTGCTGCTGGTGGGCAAGGAAGTAGACCGCCGCGACGAGCCTACCATCGTGTTTGGCGACATGAACGACGTGGCCTGGTCGCACACCTCCGGGCTGTTCCGGCGGGTGTCGGGCCTGCTCGACCCGCGCGTGGGCCGGGGCCTGATGCCCACCTTCCACGCCGACTATTTGCTGCTGCGCTGGCCGCTCGACCATGTTTTTGTATCGCCACACTTTCAGGTGGTCGATATGCGCCGTCTGCCGCACGTCGGCTCCGACCATTTTCCCATCTTCGTCCGTCTCAGCTTCGAGCCCCGGCACAAGGCCAGGCAGGCAGAAAATGCCGAGCAAGCCGATGCTGAAGACCACGCCGAAGCCAACGAGAAAATCGCCGAAGGCTTTGCCGAGGAACAGGCGGAAACAGCAGAATCCGCGCAGGCCAAGGCGTAGCGTTGCCTGCTGGTAAGTAGTCGGTTATAAGTAATCAGTAGTTAGCCTTTGTATAGTGCGTTCATAGTCAAATTTTTATCATTTGACTACTTAATTCTGACTGTTTACTTATTCCGGCCCTGCCCGGGGTGCCGGATAACAAAAAGAGGAGCCGCCCATTGCCGGGCGGTTCCTCTTTTTGTTGCGCGCTGCGGTGCTACTTCTTCGAAACGGCCTTTTTGACCGTTACCAGCTGCACGGTTTCGAAGGCGCTGGCCGGTACCTGGCGGCCCGACGTGCCGACGTACATCGGGCGAATCTGGACGATGAGGCGGCGGTTGGCGGCCGTGAAATCGGTGAAGCCGGCAGCAAAGGCGGCGGGCGTGCTGCCGTTCAGCTGGGCGGCCTTCACATTTATATCCACGGCAATGGGCAGCGTTTCGATGGCACTGGCTTCGAGCTGGTTATCCACGCCGGTGATACCGGCCGTTAGCTCCTTGCCATCGAGCAACAGCTTGTAATCGAGTTGCTTGAGCCGCACGCTGGTTACGCTGGGGTTGCTGGCGTACACGCGCATTGTCAGGTGCAGCGGCAGGTTGCCCTTTTGTAGTGCCGCTTGCAGCTGCGCCTGCTGGGGCGAGGCGATGTCGGAAGCCTGACGCACGAACAGGATGTCCTGGCCGCCAAGCGTGGCTCCATCGATAAAATTGAGGCGGTATTGTATCAGGGAGTAGGCCTCATTTTCCATCGCTTCGGCCGAGACTTTTTTGCCGCTGGGCTTGTCCTTCACTTGTTCGCTGACGCTACAGGAGATGGCGGCAATAAGTAGGCTGCCCAGCACAAGGGCGCGGGTAGGCGATAGGCGGGAAGAAAATTTCATAAGTAGAGAATCGGGAAATTCAAAAACAAAAAGCAGCAAAGCCATTGGCGACGATGAACGTGCTTACGCTAACGCCCAGCTAATGGCCGCAAATTCCCGCCGATTCTACTAAAACAAGGGTAATGCACCAGCATAAAATTTGCTGCGGCTCTAAAAAGTAAAAACACGCCCTTGTGCTCATGCCTGGCATAATCGAGCCCGCTCCTTATCGCTGCGCGCGGTTTGGTCGGTACCGCTCAGCTGGTCGAACTCCGGCGACTCCTTAATCTGCCGCGTCGGCGCGACCAACGTGTGAAAGTGCTTTCCCAGCAGCCCGATATGCAGTCGAAAGCTGCCGGACCGGTCGTTCGGGTGAATGAAGACGTGGGCAGTATAACCCTTTACGGCGATGCCATCTAGCCGTGAACTCATGCCCCGAAGGTAGGCGTGGCGTGGAATAAATAACGCCGTGGAAGGCCAAAATCCGAGCGCGAAAAAGGCCGGAAGCTCGCGCCTCCGGCCTTTTTCAATCGTCCACAAAATCCGCGAAATCCGTTAAAAATCCGCGAAATCAGTGATTTATTTGCTCTCCACTTCTTCGTAGTCGACGTCGGTGACGTGGTCGCCGGCGGGCTGGGCCTGGCCGTCGTCACCTTGCGGCTGGCCATCGGCACCGGGTTGGCCGCCTTCGGCACCACCGGCGGCGTACATCTCATGCGAGGCCGCCTGCCAGGCGGTGTTGATGGCCTCCATGGCGGTATCGATGCGAGTGAGGTCTTTGGCTTCGTGGGCCGATTTGAGGTCGGCCAGGGCGCCTTCGATGGCGGTTTTATTGCCGCCGCTCAGCTTCTCACCGTACTCTTTCAGCTGCTTCTCGGTCTGGAAAATCATCGAGTCGGCGGCGTTCATCTTGCTGATGCGCTCGGTTTCGGCTTTGTCCGAATCGGCGTTGGCGGCGGCTTCATCGCGCATGCGCTTGATGTCGTCCTCGCTCAGGCCGCTGCTGGCCTCGATGCGGATTTTCTGCTCCTTGCCGGTGCCTTTGTCCTTGGCCGTCACGTTCAGGATGCCGTTGGCGTCGATGTCGAAGATTACCTCAATCTGCGGTACGCCACGGGGCGCGGGCGGGATGCTGTCGAGGTGGAACTTGCCGATGGTGCGGTTCTGGCTGGCCAGCGGCCGCTCGCCTTGCAGCACGTGGATTTCCACCGAAGGCTGGTTGTCAGAAGCCGTCGAGAAGGTTTCCGATTTCTTGGTCGGGATGGTGGTGTTCGACTCGATGAGCTTGGTCATCACGCCACCCATCGTCTCAATGCCCAGCGAAAGCGGGGTCACGTCGAGCAAGAGCACATCCTTCACCTCGCCAGTAAGCACACCGCCCTGGATAGCGGCACCGATGGCCACCACTTCGTCGGGGTTCACGCCTTTCGAAGGCTTCTTGCCGAAGAACTTCTCCACTTCCTCCTGAATGCGGGGAATGCGGGTCGAACCACCCACGAGGATAACCTCGTCGATGTCGCTGGTGCTCAGGCCGGCATCTTGCAGGGCTTTTTTCACCGGGTCCATCGAGCGGCGCACGAGGTCGTCGGCGAGCTGCTCAAACTTGGCGCGGCTCAGCTTCACCACCAGGTGCTTGGGGCCCGAGGCCGTCGCGGTGAGGTAGGGCAGGTTGATTTCGGTTTCGGTCGAGCTCGAAAGCTCCACTTTGGCTTTCTCGGCAGCTTCTTTCAGACGCTGCAGGGCCATGGGGTCGTTGCGCAGGTCGAGGCCTTCGTTGTCCGACTTGAACTGGTCGGCCAGGAAGTTGATGATAACCTGGTCGAAGTCGTCGCCGCCGAGGTGGGTGTCGCCGTTGGTGCTCAGTACTTCAAACACGCCGTCGCCGAGCTCCAGAATGGAGATGTCGAACGTACCACCACCGAGGTCGTACACGGCAATTTTCTGGTCCTTGTGCTTCTTGTCGAGGCCGTAGGCCAGGGCGGCCGCAGTGGGCTCGTTGATGATGCGCTTCACGTCGAGGCCGGCGATGGCCCCTGCCTCCTTCGTGGCCTGGCGCTGGGCGTCGTTGAAGTACGCGGGCACCGTGATAACGGCTTCGGTGACGGGCTGGCCGAGGTAATCCTCCGCGGTTTGCTTCATTTTCTGGAGCACCATGGCCGAGATTTCCTGCGGCGTGTACGTGCGGTCGCCGATTTTCACGGCCACGGTGTTGTTGGCACCGGGCGCGAGCTGGTAGGAAACGAGCTTCTGCTCCGACGACACTTCGCTGAAGTGGCGGCCCATGAAGCGCTTGATACTGGAGATGGTGTTCTGGGGGTTGGTTACGGCCTGGCGCTTGGCCGGGTCGCCCACTTTGCGCTCGCCCTTGCCCCCGTCGAGGAAGGCGACGATGCTGGGGGTGGTGCGGCGGCCTTCGCTGTTGGGAATCACAACGGGTTCGTTGCCTTCCATCACAGACACGCACGAGTTGGTGGTGCCGAGGTCAATGCCGATTATTTTGCCCATGAGAGGGGTGTGTTGATTAAGTGTGGAGGTTGTCAGGTTTGCAGCCGCTTTGCAGCCGCTACCCCGGGATTACAAGCAACGTACCAGCGTCGTTTTGGTGACAGATTGTCACCGATTCGGCAGATGGTGGCGGTTGGTGCGACGCGGTGGCCGGGTTTGGTTTGAGCGGCGGGGAATTTCCTGACAAGAGTGCTTTCTTGCCGCTGAATATAATAACAAACTGCCTTCCGTATGCTGAATATTATCTTTCCGAGCCTGCCCTACCAGCGCCTCATTGACCCAATGTGGCAAGAGGAAATGGACGTCGCCCGTAGCGGTGGCCACTCGGTGTGCCTCTTCGATGCAGAGCAGGAAAAGCTTTATCAACAATCCAATCCGCAACAACCTAGCCTATACAGAGGCTGGATGTTGTCGGCTACTGCATACCAGAATCTGGCGAACATGACGCCGCTATTGGTTTCGAGCGATAGGTATTTGGCCTCGCATCAAGCGTCTGGTTGGTACGATTCAATTATGGGTTTTACGCCGCAAAGCAGTATCCTGACCGCTGGAACTGCAGAAGCCGCTGTTGAATCTTGGGCGGTGGTCTAATTCAAGGTGATAAGTGCCTGTTCGTATTTATTTTAATAATGTCAGGTTGCGAACTGAATGGTGAAGAGCGAGCCCACGCGGTCGAGGATGTGCCAAACAGCGGTTTTGAGGGTCTTGAAGTCGGCATAGGCTTCGGGCCGCAGCCACTCGTATTTGACTTTGCGCCAGAGCGTTTCGATTTTGTTGAGGTGGGGACTGTAGGTGGGCAGGTGGAAAATGTGCACGTCCTGGTCTTCCCACGCTTGCAGCCGCGCCTGGAACGTGGCTGCGTGGTGCAGGCGGGCATTGTCGAGGACCAGGACCGTCGGCCGGGTGCGGGTGGCGACCCAGGCGTCGAGCGTGTCGATGACAAAAGCGGCGTCGAGCGTGCCTTCGCGGGCGGCGGTGTGCAACTCGTGGGTGGTGGCGTTGAACAAACCCAACACGTTGAAGCGCTGGCTGTGGCGGGGCTGGGTGGCGACGTGTTCGCCGGGAAATTGCCAGCCGTAGGGGATGGCCGAGGTCAGGCAAAAGCCGGATTCGTCGCCGTAAAACAGGTCCAGCGCGCCTTCTTTTTCCAGTTCCTGCACCTGGCGCAACTGGTCCGCTTTGCAGGCGTATTCGTCCGGGTCCTGGGCCGTTTTCAGGCCGTGGCGGAAGCGCCGCCATTTGCCCCCACACTTGTTAAAAAACGCTTCAGCGTCAGGGCCGAGAAGTCTTTGCCCAGTTCCTGGCGCAGCACGGCGGTCACGTCTTGGAGTTGCTGGCGGTTAGCGCGCACGGCGGCCTTCACCTGCTCCTGGTCGGCGGGCTGCAGGATGGCGGGCCGGCCTTGCCCTTTGGCGTTGGCCAGGCCCGCCAGGCCGCCCCGCTCCCAGCGGTTAAACCAGCCGTACACCGTTCCCTGGCTCACGTCCAGCAGGGCCGCCAGCGCGGGAACGGAATGCCCGTCCGCGCTCCACAATAAGCCCTGGCAACGGGCTCGGAACTGGTGCTGCGGGTGATGGTGACGGCCGACTTCTAACGTAGCCCGTTCCGCAGCGTCCAAGGCGATATAACGTTTTTGCATCCTCAAAGAAACAACCGATTCACTGCTTAATTCTGAATAAGCACTTATTATAATTATCAATCACGATTTTAATTCGGGCCGTATGCATCGCCAACGACTTGCTGCAGGAGCAAGACTTGCGCACCAGTACCCCACAGCGGTGACGCAAGGAACAGTTAATCGCCTCGACGATGCTCGTTCCGCCACTGCCTTTGGGGCAGCGCCGGTGCTCAGCGGGGCAACACGCTCCCGTAAGCCTCCCACAGGTCGGTAAAGTACCAGCAGTGGCGGCGGTAGCGCGGTGGCAGGGCTTGCCAAAGCCGCCGTGCCGTGGCCGCGTCCCGCCGGCCCAGTACCCAAGCCACGATGCGCCGACTGGCCCGCTCGACGGCCAGCCACAGCCAGATTTTTCGCCGCCGTTGGCCCACAAACGTCCCCATTTCGTCGAGTTCCAGCGCTTCCCACTCCTTTTTCTGCTCCTTTTTGGGACGCAAGCGGGGGAGCGGCGGCGAAGCCGCCTGCGCTTTTTTTTATCCGATTGGCAATCGTCACCCGCGAGACGCCTGTCACGCGGGCAATACGGCGTTGCGAATTGCGCTCACTCAGCCGTTCGTCAACTTGCGCGTACTGGACCGCTTTGGCTACGGCGGCGGGGGTAAAGCGGGCTTGGTGCCCGCAGCGCTTGCACTGGTATTTGGCATGGCCCCCAGCGCTGCCATTGCGGCGAATAGGCTCACTGCCGCAAGCGGCGCAGAAATGGTGCGTAAAAACCATGCCCAAAACTAAACAATTCACCTTAAATTAGACCACCGCCAAATCTTTTATCCGGCAAGCCGGCAGGTGTTTTGTCAAAGGCTTAAGCAAGTCATTTGGCCCGGAATCCGTGATTTCTGCACTGCCCGAATTGGCTGCATTGTTAGAAAAGCATGTCATAGCACCGCAGAACTCGCTTTTTGTGCGGGAGTTCGTTGCACTATCAAGCAAACCAGAGCAGCGGTTTTTTATCGTGCGGAATGAAGCTTTTGGGGCCGCAGGAACTCAGTTTCCTGAAATGCTAAAACCAGCTCTAGAGGCTTTAAAGAGTCGGTGGTTTTACACAGTGGATGTAGCTTACACTCAAACCGGCCAACCGGTAATAATTGAGGTTGGCGATGGCCAAGTTTCTGATATTAAAGAGTGGCGTGTCGCAGAATTATACAGCAGCGTTATTTTCCGGCTATCAGAGTTGGCAACTGCTTAGCAGAACTTAGAAACGCCGCCTCTGCTGCTGCCAATCGGCCGAATGACGCTTTCAGCACTGCTCGTGGCCCACGCCAAGGAAATCGGGGCGGACCCTGGGGCCGGGCCGAACCAGTTATACCCACTATTGATTGACAGGAAAATAACCAGGGCTGTTCGAGAGGGCCAGCTTCTACACCGAAGTCAAAATCAGCGAGCAATAATTTACCTTCGTTCCGGGCCGGCTATCGGGCTGGTCACGCTACCTCCCGTTTATGTTCAGAAAAATGCTTCCCGCGTTGGCGCTATCTGCCCTTGGGCTGGGTACTGCTGCCCTGCAAACCCTGCCTGCTCCGCCTGCTGCCTACTCGGCCGCCGGTCGGAAAGCGCAGGTATACACTACCGCCCAAGGCACCAGCCAGCGGCTGGCGGCGGGGGCGGCCCTCGCGTTTGGGCCGGCCGCGCAGCCGCTCGAAACGCAGGTGTGCGTGTTCGTCGACCCCGGCCATTCGTTCCAGACCATGCTCGGCATTGGCGGGGCCATGACCGACGCCGCGGCCGAAACCTACGCCCGCCTACCCAAGGCGGTGCAGCAGGAGTTTATGCAGGCCTACTACAGCCCCACGGCGGGCATTGGCTACACCCTGGGCCGCACCAGCATCCACAGCTCCGACTTTTCGAGCGGCAGCTACACCTACGTGGCCGACAAGGACGAGGCGCTGAAGACTTTCAGCGTGCAGCACGATGAACAGTTCCGCATTCCGTTCATTAAGCAGGCGATGGCGGCGGCGGGCGGCCAGCTCACCCTGTTTGCGAGCCCCTGGAGCCCGCCGGGCTGGATGAAAACCAACGGCGAGATGCTGCACGGCGGCAAGTTGCTGCCCCAGTACCGCCAGGCCTGGGCCGACTACTACGTGAAGTTCATCAAGGCCTACGAGCAGCGGGGCATCCCCGTGTGGGGCCTGAGCGTGCAGAACGAGGCCATGGCCAACCAGAAGTGGGAGTCGTGCCTGTACACGGCTGAGGAGGAGCGCGACTTCATCAAGGGCTACCTCGGGCCCACGCTGGCCAAGGGCGGGCTGGGCGGCAAAAAGCTCATTGCCTGGGACCACAACCGCGACCTGCTTTACCAGCGCGCCAGCACCATTCTCGACGACCCCGAGGCCGCCAAGTACGTGTGGGGCATCGGCTACCACTGGTACGAAACCTGGACCGGCAGCGCCATGCTGTTCGACAACGAGCGCCGCGTGCACGAGGCCTTTCCCAACACCAACCTGATTTTTACGGAGGGCTGCAAGGAGAGCTTCGACCTGGCCAAGGT
>JANNDE010000136.1:0-1531 GCA_031387395.1 Hymenobacter sp. | reverse complement strand
CTTGGGCCTGGGTGCGGGGGGTGAACTGGCCACCGGCGTAGTTGTAGCCATAGGGCGAGTCGCTGGTCGCAGCCGAAGCATAGAAGTCCTGCAACGAGTTGTACACGTAAGCACCGTAGTACTGCGGCGCGAAGCCGTTAGTGAACTTATATATTTCGTTGTAGGTACCCAGCGTTACGTTGTGCTTGCCGAGGTAGGCGGTGAAGTTATCGCCAAACTGGTACGTATCGGTATTCAGCACGTTGAAGGCCGAGAAGGGCTCGTAGCCAAACGAGGTAAGCGTTTGGGGAGCAGTAACACGGCTGTTCGCCGCGCTCAGACCGTTGGCGTTGCCAATGTCAACCAGCGGAAACAGCGGAATGTCCGAACCCAAGGTGCTCTGACGCGAATCGCGGCCGGCCAAGTAGCCCGCCGTGAGGTTGTTCGAATACTTCGCGCCAAAGGTGCTGTTCAGCTCGGCAATAATCGAGTTCAGGTTGTTGTTGATGCGGTAGTAAGCACCGTAGTAAGGCAGGCCAAACTGGGTCTGCGAGCGGTTGCTGATGGAGCCCGAGCCGCTGGGGGGTACGTCGCGGTACGACTTCAGGTAATTGTACTTGATGTTGAAACGGTGATTGCCGCTGATGTTCCAGTCGAGTTTAGCCGTGATTTTATCGCTGTTCTGGGCCAGCTTATAGCCTTCGAAAGGGCCGGGGTTGAAGTTGTACTTGCTCGTGAGGAAGTTACTAAGAATATCGAGGTCGGCGCCCGAAGCTTGCGAAACCGTGGGGCTGGTGGTGCCGCGAAACGCAGCGTAGTTACCACCCGGAGGGTCCTGACGCTGCTCGCGCTCGGCGTTCAGGAAGAAGAAAAGCTTGTCCTTAATGATGGGACCGCCCACCCGGAAGCCGAAGTTTTTCAGGTTGAAGTTGGCCAGGGGGTTGGTAACATCACCAACTTTTTCGCCCAGGTATGTCTGGTCACGGTAGAAACCGTAAATAGAACCCGAAAATTTGTTGCTGCCCGAACGGGTCACCGCGTTGATGCCGGCGCCCGTAAACGAGCCCTGACGCACGTCGAACGGGGCGATGCTCACCTGAATTTGGTCGATGGCATCCAGCGAAACGGGCTGGGCGTTGGCTTGGCCGCCGATGTTGCCCGACAAGCCAAACGAGTTATTGAAAACTGCTCCGTCGATGGTAACGTTGTTGTAGCCACCGCTACGACCTGCGAAGCCACCCGAGGCGCTAGCTTGGGGAGTGAGACGGGTGAAGTCGGAAAACGAACGGTTAAGAGTCGGCAGACGCTCGATGGTTTCGCGCTGAATGGTGGTGTTGGCGCCGGTGTGGTCGGCATTCATCACCGGGTCGCGGCGGCCGCTCACGGTTACTTCGGCCAGCTCAGTCGAGGAGTCGCTCAGCTTCTGGTCGAAGCGCAGGTTCTGGCCCAGGGTGAGGAACAGGTCCTCACGAACCAATTACTTATAGCCCACGAAATTTACTTTTACCGTGTAGGGGCCCCCTACGCGCATGTTCTGAATGTTGAAGCGACC
>JANNDE010000114.1:0-1011 GCA_031387395.1 Hymenobacter sp. | reverse complement strand
GGGCACCCACCCAAACGCCCTATATGCCTTGCCCTGGGGGTTTGGGGGGACGGGCTGAGGCCCCCAACTTACACGCCCGGAGGGCACCTTGTGAGGGTGTAGCGGCCGTTTTCAGGCTGCGGAACCCGAGGCAGATGACCGGGCTGTTGAAGCCTGGGCATGGTGGCGGGGGCTTGGGGCGCTCCCCCATGAAACCCTCCGCGAAGCGGGCCTTGCTTCTGCCTGCGTGGCTTGAACGCAAACTTTACCCGCGGGCGGCAGGCTTTTTTCGGCCGGCGGCCCGCAACCGAATCTGGGGGTGCTGACAGGCGGCGCGGGGCCTTTTCCGGCCCGGTGCGGCGTGGCAGCGGTGCGGTGGGCTGGCGGCTGGGTGTTGCTGAAGCATCCTGGCTACTGCTGGTGCGGGGGCTGAGCGCGGGACGATGCGTAGCGAAGGATGCCTGCAAGCGTAGGGGGCGATGGCGCGGAGGAACGCAGCGCCTGAGCGACCGTAGCGCGGCGTGGCACCCTGAGCGGAGCAGCGGCCGGCGCGGGTGGATGGGCAAGCGTCGGGGCTTGAGGCAGCAGTATCGGGCCGGCGCTGCCTGATGCGACGCTAGGAGCGGCTGGCTGCGCCGGCCAGCATCAGCGGCATCGGGGGTAGCGCACTAAGGATAGGAAGGGAGCGACCAACGGGAGCTGTGCGCAGCACCGCAGCGCAGCGGAGCCCTGGATAGCCTGGCCCGAAGGGAGTACCCAAATAAAGTACAATAATTAACCAAGGCACCGTCAACAACTAGCGCGAGACGCTTAGCGTATAAATGTATAATAAAGCAATTATATTTGGGCCACATTTGCTCAAATTAGTACGCTACTCATGGACCGCCTCATGTTATTCAGCAGCACCAAAACCGGGCATTTAGCCCACATTCTCACCACGGCCGTGCTTGGGCAGGTAGCCAGTCAGGGGCTGGTGCCGCCGGACCCGACGACGATTGAGAACTACGGGCACCTGATTATTCAGGCGCTGGT
>JANNDE010000075.1:0-2508 GCA_031387395.1 Hymenobacter sp. | reverse complement strand
GGCGTGCATCAACCGGACTGGAATGGCAGCCGGTATCCCAGGCTGCTCCAGCCTGATGCTGCCCCGCCGCCCGCGGTACGCCCATCGGTTACCGTAGCCAATCCAGACGGGCATGAAGTCGGTGTCGTGGCGAATCCGTTGTTTACTCCTGAAGCAGGTGTGGCCGTGGCCACGGCCACGGCGAAAGGTAAAACAGGTAGTGGCGACGAAGCCACCGAACCGGGACCTCAGCAAGTTGCAACGCGCCGGGCGCGCGTTCCTGGCACGGCCACTACCTCCCGTTTGGCCCCCGCGCTTAGTGCACTTGGTGATGGTGGCGCGGCGAGAAACCAGCGCGCTAAAAACCAGCGGGAGTTGCTCAAACGCCTGGTGCTACCCCACGGCCGGAAATCTCAACGCCAACGAACGGCAGTGGTCCACCGCCAGATGCGGGCGCACGTGGCAACAGGAACACCCGTGGCAACGGGAGTACTATTTTCCGAGGAAAGGGTTTTCAACGGGAAGCCTGGCTTACCGGAAAAAGGACGTAGGATGCCCAATGCATTGACGAACACGGGTAACCGTGCCGTCCGGCTGCCCGTTCTGGCGCCGGCCGCTGCTTTTGTTGGTACGGATGCGCTGGACGGCCGCCAACGGTCGCCGAATTCGTTTGCGATTCATCGTCCCGACGCCGCAGTTAATGACGAGCCATTGTCGAAACGCACGCAAACAAGTGACCGGTCCGCGAGCGAGCTGGTTGCTGTCTTGCCGATGCAGGTGGCGGCCCAGATTCAATCGGCTGTGCGCCCCCTAACGTTACCGGTGCCCGATTCCAGCCAGGTGGTTCCGGCCCGGCCCGGGCATTCCCGGTGGGCGCTGTTGGCCGTGGCTGGTCCCACGTTCAGCTATCGTACCCTTGGCTCGCTGGCCGCGGGGGGCGCCCGCTCCATCGTGGCGCAGTCGGAGCGGCCCGCCCTGGGTTATGGGGCGCAGGCGCAGGTGCAACGGGCGCTGTCAGGGCGTTGGTCGGTGGCGGCCGGACTGGGTTACCAGGAGTACGCCACCAATCTCACGCTCCAAATACGTACTCGTACTACCCGCGATACCACCACCACCTATCAAACGGTGAGCCAACGCGATACATACCGCTTGCTTACGCTGCCCGTGCAGCTGGGCTATCATTTAGGCCAGCCCCACGGCCGGCTCACAACGGCGATGCTGGCTGGTATCGAGCCCGCCTGGTACCAGGGCGGTCGTAGCACCGAATGCGCCTGCCTGCAACGGACCTATAGTTCGGCCAGCGGTAGCCCGTACCGGTCCTGGACGCTGGGCGCAAGCATTGGTTTCGACCTGCGCTACCGGGTCAGCCGTAGCCCGGCGGGCCGGTTGTACTGGGTGGTACAACCAACCAGTCGTTACGTGCTGACGCCCTTTATGCGCCCAGGCGTTGCGGAAAAGCCCTCCCGTCAGCCTTTCAGCGCAGGGTTTCTCATGGGCTTGGTTGTGGAGCTGCGCTGATAGCAGCCGGACTGGCCGATGAAAAATGCACGGAGCCGCGCGTCCAGAGCGGTTATTTGCTCGTAGCAAACGGGTTAGAGCGGTTTATTAATGGAGCGTATCAAGAAAAATAATAAAATATCGCATTATTTTTCTTGATGGCGTCGGTTGACCCGATATTGTGGTGGGCGAGCGGGTGGCGCACCCAACGTTTTCGTTTGCGAAAAAAGCCCGGTATCCCTGTTGCCATTTTCTGCTTCCCGTCCACTTTTCGCATGAGACTTTTTACCCGCCCACTGCGGTTGCTCTCCTTCTGCCTGGCCCTGGCTAGCCTGCCCGGCCGCGCCCAAACCCCCAGCGCGCTGCTTCAGCTTTCGGCGCAGGGCCGCTTGCGGTACGTGCCCGATGCCCAGGGCAACGTGGTGCCTGATTTCAGCACCGTGGGCTACCGCAACGGCGAGGTAGCCATCCCCACGGTGCCGGTGGCGGCGACCATTGAGCCGGTGACGGGCGACAACCGGGCGCGCATTCAGGCGGCCATCGACCTGGTTTCGGCCCTGCCGCTCAACGCGAGCGGCTTTCGGGGGGCGGTGCTGCTCACGGCGGGCACCTATGCCGTGAGCGGCCCCCTGGTGGTAGGGGCCAGCGGGGTGGTGCTGCGCGGGCAGGGCGCGGGGCCCACGGGCACCAAATTGCTGGCTACCCTGCGGCAACAGCACACGTTGGTGGCGTTCACGGGCGCGGGGCAGTCGGTGGTGCAGGGCGGCACGGGCAAGCTCATCACCAATTCGTATTTGCCCATCGGGGCGCGCACCTGCACGGTGGTCAGCGGCCACACCTTCGTAGTGGGCGACCTGGTGGTGCTGCGCCGCACGCCCAACCAGGCCTGGATTGACCGGCTGGGGATGAATACCCTACACGCCCAGGATGCTACCTGCGTAGACTGGACGCCCAGTAGCTACACGATTGACTTTAAGCGCAAAGTGACGGTCGTGAGCGGTAACGATATCACGCTCGACGCGGCCGTGGTGG
>JANNDE010000051.1:0-6267 GCA_031387395.1 Hymenobacter sp. | reverse complement strand
AGCGAGCGGTTGAACGCAATGGCGCTAATACCCTCACTGGCTTCGGGCCGTATTTCATTGCCGCCAATTTCAAATTCAAACATGCGCGTGGGGGATTAGAGTGAAGTGTCAAATGGTTAGGGGGATAAGTGGTGGCAAGGTAGCGGCAATTTTTGACAATACAACTATATAGAAATAATATTTGAAATATTATTTAATACGTTGACAATCAGAAAAATAATTTTAATTATAAATTGATTTATTGGCGATTTCCAAGGGTAATTTGTCTATTTCGGATGCTTCTAAATGAATGGCCCAACTTAATTCACCATCGGCCGACCAACCGATGGCCAATTCGTGCCCGGCGGTGAGTTCGCCGCCGATAATCATGCGCGAAATGGGGCGCCGGAGCCGGTTGCGGATAACGCCGGCCAGGGGCCGCGCGCCGTATTGCGGGGAGTAGCCGCTGTGGGCCAGCTGCCGCCGCGCCTCGTCGCTCACTTCGAGGCGAATGCCCTGGCGGTGCAGGCTGTCGATGAGCTGCTGGAGCTGAATGCCGAAGATGCGCACGACGTGCTGCTCGCTGATGGGCCCGAAGGGCACGATTTCGGTGATGCGCGCCAGGAACTCGGGGCGGAAGCTGCCGCTCATGCGCTCCATGAGCTGCTGGGAGTTTGGGATGTGGCCCCGCTGGAACTGCTCGCTCACCCACTCGCTGCCGATGTTGGAGGTGAAGATGAGCAGGGCGTTGGAGAAGTCGCCTTCCTTGCCCAGCTTGTCGTTGAGCCGGCCCTCGTCCATAATCTGCAGGAACACGTCGAAGATGGAGGGGTGGGCCTTTTCAATCTCGTCGAAGAGCACCACGGCGTAGGGCTGCTGCCGGATGCGGTTCACCAGCAGGCCGCCTTCTTCGTAGCCCACGTAGCCGGGAGGTGCCCCGTACAGCAGCGCGGCAGCGTGCTCTTCTTTAAACTCCGACATGTCGAAGCGAATCATGGCGCGCTCGTCGTTGAACAGGAATTCGGCCAGCGACTTGGACAGCTCGGTTTTGCCCGTGCCCGTGGGCCCGAGCAGGAAGAAAGTGCCAATGGGCTGCCCGGCTTTTTGCAGGCCGCTGCGCGATTCGAGGATGGCATCGGACAAGGCCTTGAGGGCGTGGTCCTGGCCCACCACGCGCTGGCGCAGGTGGTCTTCGATGGTGAGCAGCTTCTCTTTTTCGCGCTCCTGCACCTTGCCCATCGGAATACCGGTTTTGTAGGCCACCACGGCGGCCAGGTCGGTTTTGGTGACGTGCTTCTGACGCACTTTGGCCAGCTGCTGCAAAAAGTTGAGCTTGTCGGTGAGCACGGCCAGGAAGGCTTCGGGCGTGGCCACTTCGCCGGGCTCGTCGGCGGGCTGCCACTGGCCCATGAGCACGGGGCTGGTCTGGTGTTGAAGCTGCTGGTCGAGCCATTGGTACTCCTGCAGCCGTTCGGTCGGGGTGAGCTCGGCGGTCACGCACTCGTCGAGGGTTTGGCGGAAGCTGGCCAGGTCGGTGCTGGCAATGGCCGTGACCGTGCGGATGGCGGCCATGGTGCGGTCGAGCAGGTCGAGGGCCGCGTCGGGCAGGCGGCGGTCTTTCACGTAGCGCTTGGCCAGGCGCACGCACTCGGGCACCACGTCGTCGGCCACGGTGAGCTCGTGGTGCTGCTCGTAGGCCCCCACCAGGCCGTGCAGCATGCGCTCGGCCACGCCCACCGACGGCTCCTCGATGTTGAGCAGCTCGAAACGGCGGCTCAGGGCCTGGTCGGGCTCGATGAGCTTGCGGTACTCTTCGCGGGTGGTGGCTCCGATTAGAATAAGCTCGCCGCGGGCCAGCTCCGGCTTCAGCAGGTTGGCGGCGCCGTTGCCGGCCGCGCCCTTGGGGTCGAGCAGCACATGAATTTCATCGATGAAGAGAATGCAGCGCTCAAACTGCTTCACTTCCTTGAGAATGCTCTTGAGCCGGTCTTCGACTTCGCCTTTGTACGAGGCGCCGGCCAGCAGGGCACCGGGGTCGAGCTCGAGCAGCACCGCGCCCGTGAGCCAGTAGGGCACCGCTCCGGCCACGAGCTGCTGGGCCAGCCCGTCGATGAGGGCGGTTTTGCCCACGCCGGGGTCGCCGGTGAGAATGACGTTGGGCTTGCTGCGCCGGCCCAGAATTTCCATGATGAGGCGCAGCTCGCGCTCGCGGCCAATAATGGGGTCGAAGCGGCCTTCGCGGGCCAGGGCGGTTTTGTCGCGGCAGTACTTGTGCAGCACGCTGGTGGGGCTGACGCCAGCCAGCAGGTTGCCGCCGGCACCGGCCGGGGGCACCGCGGCGGTTTCGGCCGGGTTGATGGGGGCCAGCTCCCGCAGGAAGCTGGCCAGCAGGTCGCTTTCCTGCAGGGGCAGGGAGCGGAGCTGCTCGGGCAGGAAGCCGATGTGGGGCTTGCTGAGCGCGGCCAGCACGCAGATGACGTGCAGCTGGTCGAGTCCCAGGCGAATGCGCATCAGGTTGGCTTCTTCCAGCACGCGGGTCACGGACTCGTCGCCGCTCAGCTCGTTGGGCGAAAACGGCAGCCGCGGCAGCTCCTCTATGCGCACTTCGGCCCACTCACGCAGGAAAACCACGTCCTTGCGCAGGGCTTCGAGCAGCGAGGCCCCGGGGGCTTCGGGCTGCAGTAGCGCCCGCAGCAGGTGGGCTGCCGAGTAGCGCTCGTTGCGGTATTCGCGGGCCAGGGCCTTGGCCACGTGAACGGCGTTTTGAATAACATCAGGCAATAAAAGGGTCGGGGCCATGGGTACAAAAAGTAAGGCAAGCAGAAAGCAAAAAGTAGGAGCAGTGGGTGGGTATCAGCGAAACAGGTCTTCGCTCAGCCAGTAGTAGGGGTAGCCGTTGGAGGTGAAGCGGCCGTTGGGAAAGGTGGGCACCCGGGCGAAGAAGTCCCGCCGTTCGCGCATCAGGTACAGCAGCTCGGCCCAGGTGCCCACCGGCAGCCGGCCGGGCATGATGAGCTGGCGCAGGCGCAGCTGGCGCAGCAGCGGGTGCCGGGCGGGCAGCCCCAGCAGCAGGCTCAGGGCCTGGGCCAGGGTGGTGCTGTCGGCGGGGGCCCTGCCCGCGTAGCGGGCCAGCTGCCGGAAATGCAAGGCCAGCAGGTGCCGGTCGAGCCGGCGGGTGGGGTCGAGGTCGTCGGCGGCCAGCAGGGCCAGCCATTGGCCCAGGGCTGCGTACGTATCGGCGGTCACGAGCCGCAGCTGCCGGAACGAGCGGTCTGGTGGGATAAGCTGGGTGTATACCTGGCGGTAGAACGGGTAGGCGCGCAGGGCAAAAAGGTCGGGCCGAAGCGTGGGCACCGGCCGCTCGGCGCGCGCCTCCAGGGTAAGGTTCACCTGCGGGTTGAGGCGGCTGCGGAGCGGCAGAATGGCCGCGAATCCCTGGTCGAGGGCCGTTTGCACCTGGCGGGCATCGAAGCGTTGCTGGGCCAGCAGGCTGTCGGTGGTGGCCACGAGCAGGCTCAGCGGCAGGCGGGTTTTCTTGGCCGGAAACAGCACCCAGCCGGGCACCATGCTTTGCTTCGGGAAGGCCAGCCGGTACACGTTCTGGGCTCCCAGCTGCAAGTCGTAGGCGGGCGGGGCCACCACCAGCGCCGTGCTGGCCAGGCGCGCCCGCTTGGCTTGTGCGCCTTCCAGGGCCGCCTGCAGCACCAGCTCCCGCGACTGCAGCACGAAGTTGTTGGCCAGGGTATCGGGCGGGGCCGCCACCTGAAACGAAAGCAGCCGGGCTTCCGCCGCGCGCAGGTCGGTCCGCATGGCCGGTTGCAGCACCGGCCGCCCGTCGCCCGTGAGGCCCACCAGCACCACCAGGTTGTTCTCGGCGACGTGGTTTTGCAGCAGGCCCAGGGCCCGCTGCACGCCCGTGGCCAGGGGCTGGTTGCCGAAGCCGCTCGTCCCCGCCGGGGGCTTGCGCTGGCTCAGCAGGTCGATAACGCGGCCCATGTCGCGGGTCAGGGGCTGCGTCGAGATGTGCAGGTGGAGGCGGGCGGTGCCCTTCACGGTCTCGACGGCCTGGTGGTAGAGCACCAGGCCCACGCGGTATTCGCCGGGCCGGGCCGGGTTGTTGAGCTGGCTCACGGTGGCCTGCACGGCGTTAACCAAATCGCCCCAGAACGGCCGCATCGCGGGGCTGTCTTCGAGCACGTACACCAGGTTGTAGATGCGGCCCCGGGCCCGCCAGCCGGCGGCCTGCGGCCGCGTGATGCGGTCGCCGTCCACGTTCAGCACGAAGTTGTTGCTTTCGAGCAGGGGAGCCAGCTCCCCCAGCTGCCACACCGGGGCCCCGGTGCCGCGGGTGCACGCCTGCAGCACCGGGTAGCGGGGGCCGCTGCCCGCCCACGGCACGGCCGGAAACTCCGGCAGGTCCGGGCCGGGCGGGCGCGGGTGGGCGGCCGAATCGTTCGGCCGGGTTTGCCGGGCCAGCGCCGGGGTATCGTACACGGGGGGCGGGCCGCCGGGCGTGTGTGCTGTGTCGGCTTCCAGAAACAGGCCTTGCCCCACCGGTTGCAGGGCGGCGGTGGGCACCCAGCCCAGCAGCCCCGCCGCCGCGCTGTCGGCCGGAAGCCAGCTGGCGGAGCCCAGCAGCGCGGCGCGGCCGTCTCCCGTGAACTTGTACACGTAGGCCAGGTCGTAGAGCTTCAGGTATGTGCGCCGGGGAGCCGTCAGCTCGGGCTGCCCAAAGAGCCGCAGGCTGTCCTGGTACAGAAAATGCGGGGCGTTGCGCAGCACCTGGCTGCTGGCCAGGGCCGGGCAGTACAGCGTGGGCAGGGCCCCGGCCGAGTCGCGCGTTGCCCGGCCGCTTAGCAGCAGCTGGTCTTTGGGCACCCAGCCAACGCACACGGCTTCCTTGCGGCTGCGCAGCAGGCGGGCGGCGTACACCGTTCCCACGTTCAGGGCCGGGCTGTAGCGAACCAGGTGCAGAAAGCCTTTATGCTCCCCCAATACGTAAAAAGCTTCCCGGAAGCGGAGCTTCTGAAACTGCGGGCCCAGGGTGGGATGCCGGTACGTGGGGTTGTCGTCGCGGTCGGAATACACCACCCAGGGCAGCGTGCGGCCCGGGGCTTCGCCGTCGGCCTGCACCGGCCCAACCGTGGCCGGCCCGGCCGGCTCCCGCTTCAGCAGGGCGAACAACGGCGGCGGTCCGGCCGGCCGCGCGGGCATGGCGGGCCGGGCCGGCAGCGCCAGCTTGGCGGGTGCCTGCGCCCGGCTGGGCAAGCCAAACCAGCCCCCCAGGCTGATGCTCCAGCACAGCCACAACAAAAACTTCCGGGCGCGGCTCATTGGTTTTGGCTCTTGTGCTGAGTGATGGTGAGCTTGCGCACGCAGCTGGTGCCGGAGGGCGGTTCCAGCGCCACCGAGTCGATGGTCCAGCCGGGGTCAAACTGCAGGTTCATGCAATAGGCGTAAAAGTCGCGGGGGGGCAGCTCGCCCACTACCACGGGCACGCTGGCCTGGCCGCACAGGTATTCGTTGAGCAGGTACAGGTACTGCTGGTTCACCTGGTGGCCGTCGGCAATGCGTTGCAAGTGCTCCCGGAGGTTATCGGCCTGGGGTACGGGCCGGGGGCTGAAGGTGCCCAGGCGGGGCACGATGCGCACGGTGCGCCGCAGAATGGGGGCGGCGGCGTCGGTGCGCAGCTCTACCACGTAGGTGCCGGGTTTGGCGTAGGCGTAGATGACCGTTGGCTCGGCAGCATCCGCGTGCCCGCTCTCGCCAAACCGCCACGCGTACTTACGGGCGGGCGGGCCCAAAACCTGGAAGGTCAGCTTTTCGTCCTGGTAGCCCTCGCGGGGCCCCACCAGCTGCCGCGGGCCCGGGGGCCGCGGGCCCGGCTGCACGCGCACCCGGAACGTGCGCACAAACCGGTCGTTGACCGTGAGGCGCATTAAATACGTGCCGGCCCGCTGGTAGCGAAAAACGCCCCGTGGCTGCCTCGACTGGCTGCCCTGGCCAAACTCCCAGCGCCAGCTGGAGGCCGCCGTCGAGCTGTCGCGGTAGGCCAGGGGCTCGCCGGCGGCCAGCACCAGGGGGCCGGCCTTTGCTTGCACCACCACCGTGTGGCGGTGCAGGAACAGCAGCAGAAACAGCAGCCCCCCCAGCACCACGAAGGTGCCGGCGGGCAGGCTCCATTTACGGGATAGAAACTCGGTCATGGGCGGGGGGCCAAAGCACGCACTGCGGGCATAGCAGGCATGGCGGGCATGGCGGGCCGGGTGAGCTTGGTGGGTATCGTGG
>JANNDE010000047.1:0-1506 GCA_031387395.1 Hymenobacter sp. | reverse complement strand
GTCAAGTTTGTCGTTTATATACGGGTCTGGCTGATTGCGGCTATGTCGTTGGGCTTGTATTCGGGCAGCTTCTCCTCCATGTCGATACGCTTCTGTCCGTCGATCATCTGCTACACCACGGCGCCCTGAAACTGCGTTTCCAGGTCGCGCTCGGCCACATTGAGCGAGATGGTGATGCGCCGCTGCGTGTTTTCGTGGTTTACGGTGTTCGGGCAGGGCTCGTAGATGACTTCGGCCACCTGACTCACGGGTATCATGGCCCCGGAAGGCGTTTCAATACGGGTCTGCCCGATGGCGGCCATGTCGTTGCGCTGGGCTTCGGGCAGCTTCACCACCAGGTCGAAGCGCTTCTGGCCGTCGAGCATCTGCGACTCCACGGCCCCTTGAAACAGGGTTTCCAGGTCGCGCACCACTTCGCCGCGCTCCATGCCGTAGGCGCGCAACGCATCGTCCTTGGGCCGAATGAGCAGCTGCGGAATCTGCACCTGCTTTTCGACCTGCAAATCGACCACGCCGGGCACGGTGCCGGCCGCCGCGCGGATGTCGTTGGCGTAGCGGCGCAGTTCCAGCAGGTCGTTGCCGAACACCTTAATGGCCACCTGGGCCCGTACGCCGCTCAGCAGGTGGTCGAGGCGGTGAGAAATCGGCTGGCCGATGTTCACGTTCACCCCCGTAATCAGGGCCAGGCGCTGGCGCAGGTCGGCCAGAATTTCGTCGCGGCTGCGCATGGTTTTGCCTTCTTTCTTCAACTCCGCTTCGGTTTTAAAGGCCACCTCGATTTCCGAGTTGTTCACCGATTCGGCGTGCTCGTCGAGCTCGGCCCGGCCGGTGCGGCGGGCGGTGTAGGCCACTTCCGGAATCTTGAGCATCTGCGCTTCGCCCAGGCTGCCCAGGCGGTTGGACTCGGTGAGCGAGGTGCCGGCGGGCGCGGAGAAGTTGACCGTGAGCGAGCCTTCGTTGAAGGGCGGCAGAAACTCGGTACCGAAGAAGGGCACCATGGCCGCCGCCATCACGAACAGCAGGGCGGTCGAAGTGAGAATCAGCTTGGGATGTTGCAAACCCCAGCCCAGCAGGCGGGTGTCCTTTCTCTTGAGCCAGCGCACCAGCCCGCCGTCGGTTTCGGGGTGGTCCATCTGCTTCATCTTGGGCAGCAAGTAGTAGCAAAGCACCGGGGTCACCGTGAGCGACACAAACAGGGAGGCCACGATGCTCGTGATGTAGGCAATGCCCAGCGGCGCAAAAATGCGGCCTTCCATGCCTTCCAGCGCAAACAGCGGCAGGAACACCAGCACCACAATGATGGTGGCGTACACGATGGAATTGCGCACCTCCGAGCTGGCCTTGTAGATGACCTTCAGCACCGGCTGGGGCTGCGGGCTGAGCTGGTTTTCGCGCAGGCGGCGGTACACGTTTTCCACGTCCACAATGGCATCGTCGACCAGCTCGCCGATGGCAATGGCCAGCCCACCCAGCGTCATGGTATTGATGCTGATGCCCGCTGCCCGG
>JANNDE010000744.1:0-8222 GCA_031387395.1 Hymenobacter sp. | reverse complement strand
GGGTTGGGCAGGGTGATTTTCACGGCGTAGGTGCGCGAGGCCGGGTCGGCCACGCTACCGATGGATTCAATCTTACCGGTGAACATGGAATCCAGGGCCGGCACCGATACGCGGGTGCGCAGGCCCGGCCGCAGCTCGCTCACTTCGGCCTCGGGCACGGCAGCGCGCATCACCAGGCGGCCCTCACTGACGATGGTGAACAGGGGCGTGCCCGGCCCCACGATTTCGCCGGGGTCGGTGCCGCGCCGGGCCAGGCGGCCCGAAATGGGCGCCAGCACCTGCGCGTCGCGCACGTTTTTGGTGGCTTGCTGCTGCTGGGCGCGCGCCTGGGCCACGGCCGTGGCGGCGGCACCCAGGTCGCTGGCCGTGAGGCTGCCGCGGTCGTACATCAGTTTCAGGCGGCCGTACTCGTTCTGGGCGCGGGCCAGCGTGGCGTTGGCCGCGTTCAGGGCAAACTGGTAGCTGCCCACGTCCAGGCTGGCCAGCACCTGGCCGGCGCGCACCCGCCCGCCTTCTTCCACGTTCACCCGGCTCACCCGCCCCCCGATGAGGAAGCCCGCGTCCACGGTTTTATCGGCCTCCAGGGCCCCGCTCACGGCTATCGGGCGGCTTTGCCGGAGGCTTTGCACGGGGTGGGCCACCACCGAAACCGCCGGGTCGGGAGCCGCAGTGGTGGACTCCGATTTGGAACGGCAGCTGCTCAGGCTGGCTGCGGCCAGCAGCACGGCGGCAGCGGGGGCTAGGGGTACTCTCATAAGCAAGGCAGGCGGGGGAGGCGAAATAGCTGAGCGGGCGAAGGGCGTATCGGTTGGCGACGCGGGTGAACCCAAGCGCCGGCTGGCGCTCACCCAACCTTCATGATATACTAATCTGAATATTTAATGTTGCATTTGTAACCCTGCTAACTTTTCAGCCGTTGCTTTCACCAGCATTGGTTGGGTTGCCAGCGCTTTCACCCATTTTCTCGTTGCTATGTCAGGACTCGCCGAACTCACCGAAGACCTCAAGCTGAAAGTCGAGCTGTTGCTCGCCAAGCGGAAATACAGCGTGGATGGCCCGCCCCACAAGGTGGATGCCACCGCCAAGGGTGGGATGCGCTCGGGGAAAATTTCGGAGCTGACGGTGTTTGCCCCGCTCAAGCCCGGCGGGGCCGACCGCCTGCGCAAAATCATCGAGCTGATTGATGGCGACTTTGGCGGCGCGCTGCTCGTGGGCACCCTGCACGACATGCGCTTCCTGTTTCTGGACGACGACAAGACCCTCCTGTTTGCCACCACCTTCGATGGCGACTGGGACGTGTATATCGAGGATTTCTCCACTAAAATCCCCGAGCTGCTGGACTTGATTTTTGCGAGCGTCGAGGGCTTTCCCGGAATCAAGGACCCCGGCGCGAAGGAGTTTATCCTCAAGCACCAGAAAAAAGCCGATGGCTGGTTTGTGGCCTACCCCGACCAGACGGTGAACGACATCTTCCGCAATAAAAAAATTGCCGAAGGCCTCAACAGGGTCCTCGACGAAGCCTCGCAGGCCAGCGCCAACAAGTAATCGTTCCCGCGCACCCGACGATGCTGAACCCCTTCAAACGCCTGTTCGACCGCGACGCGGTGGAGCTGGAGCTCGACCACATTCAAGGCTACGTGCTGGGCGACCGGCCCACGCCCTACTACGGCACCCACGCGCTGCTGCGCTTCGATAGCCCGGCGGCGGGCCGGGCGCTGCTCGCCCGGGTGCGCCCGCTGCTGCCCTCGGCCCACGACTGGCAAACCCACGCCCCGGCCGACGCGGCCTGGATGGCCCTGGCCCTCTCCTTCGCGGGCCTGCAGGCCCTGGCGCTGCCCGAGGCCACGCTGCAGAGCTTTCCCGAAGCCTTTCGGGCGGGCATGGCGGGCCGCGCCAAACAGCTGCACGACGTGGGCGAAAACGACCCGCGACACTGGGAAGCACCCTACGGCCACCAGCAGATTCATGCGGCCCTGACCATCATCGCGGGCGATGAGGCCCAATGGCAGGCCCAGTGCCAACAGGCCGAGCAGGCCCTGGCCGAGCTGCCGGGCGTGCAGGTGCTGGGCCGACACGACTTCGCCATGCCCACGGACGTGACCAACGTCTTCGGCTTCCGCGACGGCATCAGCAACCCCAACGTGGCGGGCAGCGGGGCCACGCCGCTGCCGGGCTACGGCCGGCCCATCAAGCCGGGCGAGTTTCTGCTGGGCTACCCCGGCGAATCGGGGGTGGTTTTTCCGACCCCGCAGCCCGAGGTGCTGGGCAAAAACGGCACCTACCTGGTGTTTCGCAAATACCACAGCCGGGTGGCTGCCTTCAACCAGTATATCCACGCGCACGCCCCGGACGCGGCGGGCCGGGAGCTGTTGGCGGCCAAGTTATTCGGCCGCTGGCGCAGCGGCGCGCCCCTCACGCTGGCCCCCGAGCACGATAACCCGGAGCTGGGCCGCGACCCGCACCGCAACAACGACTTCTCGTACCAGGGCGACGAGCTGGGCAAAGTGGTGCCGCTGGGCTGCCACATGCGCCGCATGAACCCGCGCGACACCCAGCAGTCGGTGATTTCCGACGTGAACCTGCACCGCATCATCCGGCGCAGCGTGTCGTTCGGCCCCCTGCTGCCGCCTGACCAAACCCGGGACGACGGGCAGGAGCGCGGCCTCTACTACTTAGCCCTGAGCGCCAAAGCCCCCGAAACCGTGGAGTTCCTGCAAAGCCAGTGGATTAACGACGGCAACTTCGTGAGCCTGGGCGACGACAAAGACCCCATCGTGGGCCTGAACGCGGGCACCGGCACCTTCACGGTGCCCCAGGACCCGCTGCGGCGGCGCTACGCTAACCTCGAAACCTTCAACGTGCTGCGCGGGGGCGAGTATTTCTTCGTGCCGGGCCTGCCCGCCATCGACTGGCTCAGCCAGCCGCAGGGCTGACCACCGGCCCGGCCCCACAACTTTCTTCGATTGTACACCAACCGCTTTTTCCCGATTTGTATGACGCCTGACCTCGCCTCGCTCCCCTACGTCCCTTTTTCGCCGGCCATCGAGCAGCCGCAGCCCAACGAGCAGCAGCTGGGGGAAGCCACCGTGGCCGCCATGAAGCGCATGGCCCAGGGCCAGCTCGACCACCACCGCCACGCCACCCGCGACGCGCACGCCAAGAGCCACGCCATCGTGAAGGGGGAGCTGCACATTCCGGCCGGCCTGCCGCCGCACCTGGCCCAGGGCCTGTTTGCCCTGCCGGGCACCTACCCGGTTATCATCCGGCTCTCCACGGCTTCGGGCCAGCTGCTGCCCGATAAGGTGAGCAGCTTACGGGGCTTTGCCATTAAGGTGCTGAACGTGCCCGGTGCCAAGCTGGGCCCCGAAGATTTGGACGCGCTGACCCAGGACTGGCTGCTGGTGAACCATCCCGTCATTCCGACCGGCACCATTCAGCAGTACCACGATGCCATTCTGAGAGCGGAAAAATCGGCCGGCATCCCGGAAGAGGCGCGGAGCGTGGCCTCGGTGGTGGGGCAGGCCGTGCACAAAGGGCTGGCGGCCGTGGGCGTGACGGCCGACCTGCTGCCCCTGGGCATGGACCGGCCCCAGAACCACATTCTGGGCGAAACCTTCCACTCGATGGGGGCATTCCGCTACGGCGACTACCTGGCCAAAATCAGCGCCGCCCCGCTTTCGGCGAACGTGCGCGCCCTCACCGGCCAGGAGCAGGACATCGACGCCGACTCGAAATGGCGCGACATCCTGGGCGACTTTTTCCGTGGCCAGGGGGCCGAGTACGAGCTGCGGGCCCAGCTCTGCACCAACCTCGCCACCATGCCCGTGGAGGATGGCTCGGTGGAGTGGCCCGCCGCCGATAGCCCGTTCCAGCCCATCGGCCGCCTCGTCATCGCCCCGCAGGAAGCTTACAGCCCCGCCCGCCGCGTGTTTGGCGACGACGTGCTTTCGTTCAGCCCCTTTCACTGCCTGCCGGGCCACCAGCCGCTGGGCAGCATCAACCGGGTGCGCCGGCTGGCCTACCCGTCGTCGTCGCGCTTCCGCCACGAGCAGAACGTGCAGCCCCGCCGTGAGCCGCTGGATATCAGCGAGCTGCCGGACTAAGCGGCTATGAGCACCCGGCTGATGCTGCCCGGCACACACAAAATCTTACTACTGGTTACTGTTGTCTTGCTCCTTATGCATCGAACGGAAAACCGCTCCAGGGCTCCGCTTCGGGTTGGGGGACCTTTGTGCGGTGCAGTCACCGCCGGGTTTCACCGCCCATTCTCCTCCAGAACGGCCCCGAACGCCTGGATGATGGCCCTGGCCAACGAGCTGCGCGACTCACCCATCCGGGTCGTTGCCGTTAATCCAGGCTTCGCGGCCGCCGATTGAAACGGCTGTCAGGGCCCGCAAGCCGGGGGCGAGGGGCGGCCGTGCTGGCGCAGTATGCCACGCGGCCCGCCGCCGGGCCCCGCGGGCAGTTCTTCAGCCCCAATGGCCCCACGCCCTGGTAGAGTGTGGTGGTCGGATGAACCAGGAGAGAATTAGGTGTCAATTTCCCGAACTCATGGAAAAACCCCCTCCTCCCAAACGGCCGCGCTATGACGCGGCCTTCCGTGCCGAAGCCCTGCGCCTGGCCCGTGAAAGCCGTTCGGCCCAGGCGGCCGCCCGCGCCCTTAACATCCGGCCCGAACTGCTCTACCAGTAGCAGCGGACGGCCCAGGCTCCGTTGCCGACAGACCCGACTGAAGCCGCCGAAGTGCGGGCCCTGCGTACGGCCAATAAACGGCTGGCGCAGGAGCTCGAGATTTAAAAAAAAGCCATCGCCATCTGCCAAATGCTTGATGCGCGTTTTCGCATCCCCCGGCCCTGTGAGCATGCTGCAGTTCATTGACCATCAGCGCCCTTTCCATCCGGCTCAACTACTCTGCCGCGTGCTCGGCGTGGTCCCCGGCCGCTACTACGCCTGGCGGGTGGCGCAGGTGAAGGGGGCGGTGAGCCAGCGTGGGAAACGGAAATGGTGGCCGTTTTTGACCGCCATAAACACCGCTACGGCACGCGCCGGTTGCAGGTCGAACTGCGGGAATTGGGGCACCGGGTGGGCCGCCAGGCTCTGCCCATGGGGCTGCGCCGCCACGGCCGGAAATCCTTGCAGCCCAAGTCCTTCGTCCCGCGCACCACGAATTCGACCCATGGGCAACGGTGCGCCCCGAACCGGCTGCGGGACCAGCCCAAGCCCACCCAGGCCAACCGCGTGTGGGTGAGCGACATCACCTACCTGCCCCTAGCTATATGCCCGAGGCGTTGGTCACCAGTGCCTTACAGCGGGCGCTGCTGGCTCAACGACCAGCTCCGGGTCTCATCGTCCATTCTGACCGGGGTCGTACCCGGTAGGACGGGCAATACGTGGGCAACGCCTACAAGGCTCTGCTGCGCGAGGCCCAGGCCCAACTCTCGCACAGCCGCCGCAGCGAATGCTACGACAACGCCCAAGCTGAGAGTCTGTGGTCGCGCCTGAAAACCGAGGAACTCGAAGCCCGCGCCTGGCCCATTTTCGCCGACTTAGCCGACGCACAGACCAGCGTCGCCGACTATTTTGACTACTATAACCACGAGCGCCGCCACTCCAGTATTGGCTATATGAAGCCCTAATACTTTCACCAACAGCAACTTGCCGTCATCGCTTAGTTCTCTCCTGCCTAACTAGACCACCTGTCCTTACCCAAATCTTCCATAGCCCTTCCAGACGTTGTTTCACGCAGTGTCGCGCAGTGTTAAACCGCCGTGTTCCGCCGTGTCATTCATCGAAAACACGGTGGAACACGGCAGTTTAACACTGCGTGAAAGCTTCCTGGTCGCCACTAGAAAAGATTTGGGAAGGAACAAGGAAAGTATTTTCAGGGGCTTCTTCACGGCAATTCACTGCCATTTTATTCCCGGGTGAGCAGCAGCGATTTACTGATGGCCTCGCCGCGTACGCGCACCATGTAGGTGCCCACGGCCAGGGCTCGCAGGTCCAGTGGGTGCTGGGCGGCCCCGACCAGCGAGTACGTGGCCACGGCGCGGCCGGCAAGGTCGAGTACCTGTACCTCGTAGGAACCGTCGGGCAGGCCGCTCAGGTCGAGAGTGGCCTGACCGGACGTAGGGTTGGGGTACACGTTCACGAGCCCTCGAGACCCGAACGCCACGGTGCGCACCGGCGAGTAAGTGCCCGCGCCGTCGGTGTCCATCTGCCGCAGGCGGTAGTACAGGGGCTGGCCTGGGGCGGCGTAGCGGGCAGCCCCGGCATCCGTGAAGGCGTAGTTCACGGCCTTGAAGCTGTTGCCCTGGCCGCGCACGGTGCCCACGGCCTCAAAAGATTTGCCGTCGGCGCTGCGCTCCACCACGAAGTGGTCGTTGTTGAGCTCACTGGCAGTGGTCCAGCGCAGTTGAGCATCAAGGCGCGCGGCCACTACCGTGAAGCGGGCCAGCGACACGGGCAGCGGGGTCTGAATCGTGACGTCCTCGGCTGTGCTGCTGTTGGCGATGTAGCTGCTGCCGCCGGCTGTGCCTAGGGTAGCATCGGTGCTGTAGGGCTGGCCAGGACTCACCGAGGATGCCGTGGCATCGGTGCGCAGGGGATTATCGTAGCTTACCACCGTGTTGGCCTGGTAGGCGAAGCCGTTTTTCACCGTGGCATCAATCGTAGCCTTGAAGATGATGGTCAGCGTGGCCCCGGCCGGGACGGTGAAGCCCCCGAACTGCGGCGTACTAGTACCGTTGGACGACGACGTGAACGTGGGGGTGGAAGTGCTGCCATCGGCTAGCTTCAGGGTAGCCACCGGCAGAGTGGTATCGTCGTACTTGAAAAGCCCATTCAGGCTGCTCTGCAAGCTTAACCCGGTGGCGGTACCCCCGGTGTTGGCCACGTCGAGCGTGTAGAACGTCGGGTTGACGGGGCTGGTAGCCCCGCCCTGTCGCTTCACAGTGTTCGGCGCGGCGCTCATGGCCACGGTCAGGTTTGGCAGGCAGGCCGCAGTACCCGAGCCGCTGGCCGTGGTGTTGGTGGCAATGGTCGCGTTGGTGCCGGCCGTGGCCCCGAAGGCGATAGCCGCAGTGGTGGTGGTGCCGCTGGCCCCGCCAGCCACCACCGAGCCGGCCGCCACCGCCCCATTCGTGAACACGGCCCCGCCGCCACCGCCGCCGCCGGGCCCGTAGGCTTGGTTGGTGGTACCAGCAGTGCTGGTAGCCCCCGCGTTGGCGTTGGCCCCGCGGCCGCCGCAGGCCTTCACGGTTAAGACGCTTAAGTCGGCGGCGTTACCAGCCAACAGCAGCACCGCACCGCCGCCGCCCCCCCCGCCGCCCCCGTTGGCGGTGAGAGGGGCCCCCAGGCCGTTAGTGATTACCTGGCCGGGACCGGCCACGAAGCCGGTGCGCAACAGAATGATACCGCCGCCGCTGCCGCCGCTGCTGGGCCCGACATTATTGCGCGAGCCCGCGCCGCCGCCGCCGCCCAGCGCCAGCCGTTCCGCCGAAGCGCCGAACGCGGCCCCGCCGAGGCCCTGGGCGTTGTCGGTCGTGTTGCCAACGTAGCCATAGCCGTAGCCACCCTTACCGCCGCCCCCGCCGTTAGCCCCGCCACCGCCGCCGGTGTTGCGCGAGTTGTTGACGGGTGTCTCATCGGTGCCGCCGCCGCCGGCATTGCCGGGGGCCCCGCGGCCGTTGCTGCCAAGGAGGTAGCCCTCCACGCCGGTGCTGCTCACCGTTTGGAGAGTGGCCCCCAAGGCCGTGCTATTCACGAAGAAGGGCGTACCGGCCGTGCCCTCGCCCTTGGCTCCGCCCGCGCCCGTAGTCGTAGTGCTGCTCGGTTGGCGGAAGTCGGTGCTGGTGTAAGCAGTTGAGCCCGTGCCAGTATACTGCACGCCCCCACCGCCGCGAAAGCCGCGGCCAGTCATGGTCAGCTTGGCGTTGGCGCTGAAGGTGGTCCGGCCGGCCACATCAAGGGCTAACACGCCGCCGGTGGTCCCGTTCCAGGGGGCTCCGACCACCGAGTCGGCCACGGTCAGGTTCGAGTACTGAGGCACCCGAATCACCTGAAAACGCCGCTGCCCAGTGGGAGTGCTGGCATCGGCGTAGTCGAGGTTGTCGTAGACGTTGGTCAGGGCCCGGTTCAGGTCCAGGGTGCCGCCGCCTGCGGGCACCGCGTTGGTGGCTACGGCGTACTCGAAGAGGCCAGCCGTGAACTTGTCGGCGGTGCCG
>JANNDE010000737.1:0-3765 GCA_031387395.1 Hymenobacter sp. | reverse complement strand
TGGCACCGCCGGCCCAATCGGCGGGCTATGAGCTGACTGGCCGCACCGCTTTCACCTACGCCGAGGTAGCGGCCCACCTCACTGCGGTGCTGGGGTGGCCCATTCGCTACCGCGCGGCCAGTATCCGGGAGTTTCGGGTTTACGAGCGGAATAAGGGCACCCCGCCGGACCTCATCAACGTGATGACCGGCATCTACCTGGCGGCCCGCTTGGGGCTGGCCGCGCACGTGTCGCCGGTGCTGGCCAGGCTGCTGGGCCGGGAGCCGGGTACGTTGCCGGCGTTTCTGGCGCGGGAACGAGCCTGCTGGCTTCCTTAATCTGACTTCCAAAACCTGACTTTCAAGCCCTGGCTACCCCAGAAACCCATTGGGAATACCACCGAATGGCTGATTGCTTTTTCTCTTTTCCCTGCACCCCATGCACACACTCCCCACGCTTTCGGAGACCCTGACCCGGCTAAAAGCCGAGGGCTACATCGAGGACTTCAACCTGAAGGGACCCTACCTGGCGGGCGAGCGTTCGGCCATTCAGCTGGCCCCCGATGAATTCGTGGTGGACCAGCACTTCCGCTTCGAAGGGCCCACCGACCCGGCCGATGAAGCCGTGCTCTACGCCATTTCCTCGGCCAAATTCAACCTGAAAGGCACGCTGGTCAACGGCTACGGCATATCCAGCGACGAGGCCGCCGACCACATCATCCGCGCCATTCGGCAGCAAACCACCTAGCTGAGCCTGCCCTTATGCCCTTCCCCACTCTGGCCCCCACGCGAGGCCTCACCACCGAAGCTGTAGCGGCTGCCCGCGCCGCGCACGGCCGCAACATCCTCACTAGCAACGCGCCCTCGGGGCTGCTGACCACGCTGCGGGAAGTGGTGCTGGAACCCATGTTTCTGCTGCTGCTGGCGGCCTGCGCGGTGTACATCGCGCTGGGCGAAGGGGCTGAAGCCATAACCCTCGGGGTGGCCCTGCTGGCGGTGGCGGGCATTTCGGTGTACCAGCAACTCCGCAGCGACCGGGCGCTGGGCGCCCTGCGCGAGTTGACGCAGCCCCGCGCCCAGGTGCGCCGCAACGGCGTGGTGGGCCCCGTACCGGTCGAAGACCTGGTGGTGGGCGATGCCGTGCTCGTGGAAGAAGGCGGACGCCTGCCCGCCGACGGCACCGTGACGGAACTCAACGACTTCTCGGTGGACGAGGCCATTTTGACCGGCGAGGCCGTGCCGGTGGCCAAGGCCGTGGGCGACCCGGTGTTTGCGGGCACCAACACCGCCGCGGGCAGCGCCTGGCTGACGGTTACGGCCGTGGGCACGGGCACCAAGCTCGGGCGCATCGGCCAAAGTATGGAAGCCATTACCACCGAAAAAACGCCCTTGCAGCTTCAGGTGAACCGGTTTGTGCTGCGCATGGCCTGGGTGGGGGCCGCGGCCTTTGCGCTTGTCTGGGGCGTTAACTACGCCCACTCCGGCAACTGGGTCACGGCGCTGCTCTTCGGCCTTACGCTGGCCATGTCCATCCTGCCCGAAGAAATTCCGGTGGCCTTCAGCAGCTTCATGGCCCTGGGCGCGGCGCGGCTCAGCCGGCTGGGTGTGCTCACCAAGCAGCCCCAGACCGTGGAGAGCCTGGGCTCGGCCACGGTCATCTGCGCCGATAAAACCGGCACTCTCACCCAGGAAGGCATGCGCGTGACGCAGCTCTACGACGGGGCCGCTGCTAGCCTCGTGCCGGTGCCCGGTCCGCTCGCGCCCACTGCCGCCCCGGTGCTGGCCTACGCCCGCCGGGCCAGCGAAACCGAGCCTTTTGACGCCATGGAAAAGGCCATTGTGGCCGCCTTCACGGCCGCCGACCCGGAGGCTGCCGCCGCACCCTCCCCGATGATGCACGAGTACCCGCTGGCCGGCACCCCGCCCATGATGACGCACGTGCGACAGGTAAACGGCGAAACCCTGGTGGCCGGCAAGGGCGCGGTGGAGCACATCCTGGCCGTGTGCCACCCGCTCCCGGCCGTGGCCGAGGAAATTCGCCGGGTGGCCCGGGAGTTGTCCGCGCAGGGCCTGCGGGTGCTGGGCGTGGCGCGGGGTACCCAGCCCGGCCCCGATTTCCCAGCCGCGCAGGACGATTTTACCTGGGAGTTTCTAGGTTTAATCGCCCTCGAAAACCCACCCAAGGCCAACGCGGCGGCCGTTATTCAGGAATTTCTCGCCGCCGGCATTCAGGTGAAGATGATAACCGGCGACTTCCCCGAAACGGCCCAGGCCATCGCCCACCAGGTGGGTCTGCCGGGCGCTGATACGCTGCTCACCGGCCAGCAGGTGATGGACCTTCCCGCCGCCGACCTGCGCCCACGGGCGGCCGCCACGGCAGTATTCGCCCGCATGTTTCCCGAAGCCAAGCTGAAAGTAGTAGAAGCACTGAAAGCCAACGGCGAAGTGGTGGCCATGACCGGCGACGGCGTCAACGACGGCCCTGCCCTCAAGGCCGCCCACATCGGCGTGGCCATGGGCCGGCGCGGCACCGAAGTGGCCCGGCAAGCCGCCTCGCTGGTGCTGGTTGATGACGACCTGGCCGGCATGGTGACGGCCATTGCCCAGGGCCGCCGCATCTACCAGAACTTCAAAAAAGCGGTGTTCTACGTCGTCTCCATCCACGTTCCCATCGTGCTGACGGTGGCCGTGCCGCTGCTGGCGGGCTGGCAGTTTGCCAACCTGTTCACGCCCGTCCACATCATCTTTCTGGAGCTGGTGATGGGCCCCACCTGCTCCATTGCTTTCGAAAACGAGCCCGCCGAGGCCGGCCAGATGCGCCAGCCGCCGCGCCCGCTCACGGCCACCTTCCTGGCCGGGGCCGAGTTGGGTCGCAGCTTGGTGCAGGGCCTGGGCATCGCGGCGGCCGTGCTGGGCGTGTACTACTATTTCATGCAGCAGGGCGCGGCCCTGCCGGTGGTGCGCACGCTCACCTTTGCTACGCTGGTGCTCAGCAACCTCTTTCTCACCCTGGCGAACCGCTCGTTCACGCAGTCCGTGTTCCAGACCTTGCGCGTACCCAACCGCATTCTATGGCTGATGCTGGGCCTCACGCTGGCCCTGCTGCTCACCACGCTGCTGGTGCCGGCGGCGCAACGGCTGTTCGGCTTCGCGCCGGTGCCGCTGGCTTCGCTGGGCTGGTGCGGGCTGGCCGCGCTGGTGGGCGTGGGGTGGGTGGAGGGGTGGAAGGCGGTGCGGCGGGCAGGCAGTTGAGCGTGAATAGCCGCTGAAGGGTTTTTGGTCCTATCCGTGGACGTTGGCAAACTCCGGCCCGAGCCCTTGATAAAAGTCATGACCAGGGCTTGACATTGTGCATTCCCGTTGCCGGCCCGCTACCGGTCCTTTGCAACCAGCCACCTTCTGAACTGGCTGCCCTCACAAGCTCCACTACTTTGTTCAACAGCCTTTTTCTGGTCGAAACCGGTGCCATTGCGCAGTTTGCCGGGCGGTTCTTTCGCGAGGGGTTCCGGCCGCGCTACGAGGTCCGCGAATTTCTTCACCAGTGCTATGTGGTGGGCTACCAGTCGTTGCCGATGGTAGGCATCACGGGCTTCATCATGGGCATGGTGCTCACGCTCCAGACCCGCCCCACCATGGCCCAGTTCGGGGCCGAGTCCTGGATTCCAACCATGGTAGGCCTCACCATCATCCGCGAGATGGGGCCGATTATCACGGCGCTGATTTTCTCGGGCAAAATCGGTTCCAGCATCGGGGCCGAACTGGGCTCGATGCGCGTGACCGAGCAGAT
>JANNDE010000730.1:0-5054 GCA_031387395.1 Hymenobacter sp. | reverse complement strand
CAGCCGGGCGGCCCGTCGCCTGTGCGGCCCAGGTGGCCGCCGAGCGCGGCCAGAGCCAGGTAGACCTCGCGCACCGTGGTCAGGGGGCGGCGGCGCTGGTGGCGCAGCACGCGCAACTCGGTGGTCGTCAGACCGGCCGCTTCGGCGGGCAAGTCCGGTTCCAGCCGGCTTTTCTCGCGCAGGTCCACCAGGGCCAGGGCCACCACGCTGAGCAGGGCCACGGCGGCGAAGAGCCGGTGGGCCGTTTGCAGTTGCCGCTTTTCGGCCCCGAGTCCCGTCTTCAGGGCCTTGTGAAAGTCCTCAATGAGCCAGCGGCTGGCGTACTGGCGGGCGCAGACCAGGGCCTGGGCGAAGTCGGTGACGGGCTGGTCACCGAGCAGGAGCCACTCCAGGCCGGCCCCCGGGGCATCCGGGTCCCGTTCTTCCCAGACGCGCACCACGCCGACCGGTACGGGCTCGCCCTTGCCGGTGCCCCCCCCGGGGCGTTGCGGCGCGCGTAAGGCCAGGGCCGGACTGAAGCTCACCTGCAACGTGACTTCGCGCGCCGGCTGGCGGGGCCAGCCGCGCAGGGCCAGGGAAAAGGTGCCCGCGCTGGGCGGGGTCCGGGCCTGCTCGAAGAGGCGGCCCGCCGGCATTTTGGCCGCCCCGGCCACCAAGGCCCGGTTTTGGGCCGCCCGCACCACGAAGCCCAGGCCCTGGGCCTGACATTGCTGCAGGTGTTCGTAAATATCGGCCCCGCGGTCGGCTACCACCACCCAGCGGGCCCCTGGCGGCGGACTGCCGACCGCCCGCAAACTGTGCGCCCACAGGGCCGACGCGCGCACGCGGCCCTGGCGGGGACGGGAACCGCCGGTCGGGTGCGCTTTTTCGGCCTCGGGCACGGGCTGGCGCACGTGAAATTGCTGGTCGAGCAGGCCCAACAGCGGCAAGGCCGGCCGTTTGGCGGCCGGGTCGGGGTCTTGCGCGGGCCAGGCGGCGGCCACCAGCGAGTGCAACAGCACGCCCTGGCTCGTGGCCTTGCCCGGCCCAACGGGTCCGAGGCCGGGGCGGCGCTCGGCGGCTTCGGGCCAACTCAGCTCCGTGGTGTCTTCGACCAGCAGGTAGGTGCCGGGGCCCTGCAGCTGCTGGCTGACCACCTGGCGGTGCGTCGCTTGCAGCACATCGGGGGTGGCCTGCGCGTGGCCCAGCAGCTGGTAAGCGGCTTTGCTGGCATAGGCCTGCCCCTGGCTCAGGCGTGGGATGCTCGCCCCCGGTTCCCGCGCCCAGCCCGCCGCCAGCGTCAGCACCCGCCGGCTGCGGCGCACGTCGCCCAGCGCAACCGCCCCAAAATGTGTCTGCGCCCATTGCTGCGCCTCGCCAAACTGCATCTAAATACTCATGCCCGCAAGCTACCAACCGCACACAAAAAAGCGCCGACCTGCCGGCCGGCGCTTTTCAAGTTTTGGGTAAGGACAAGGACGCGGTAGCATCAGGGGCTTTTTAGTGGGACGCAGCTAATGTTTCCGATTATTGCTGACTCAGAAAGTTATGCTAGTCAGAAATGCTCGCTTCGTCTTTTTTATCCGCGGCCGTGCATCATATAGAACAGTTTTTTGGCAATGGCAATCAGTAACAAGCCCGCCACGATGACAAAGGCCGCAATGAGGCCGAACACTTTGAGCGCGCCCAACTCTTCCACGTAAGCTGCGATGTAGCCACCAGCAATCTGGGCCACGAAGGGTGCCAGGAACCAAACTCCCATCAGCATGGATGTCAGCGTCGGCGGCGACAGGCGCGACACCATCGACAAGCCAACCGGCGACAGGCACAACTCCCCAATAGTATGAAAAAGGTACGTAGCCAGCAGCCACAAAATGCTGGCTTTCACGGTCTGGTCGGCCACGTCGCCGCCCCGCTGGAGTACGGCTCCGACCATGAACAGAAAGCCTATGCCCAACAGCACCATGCCCAGGCCCATTTTCACCGGAATGCTCAGGTCTTTGCCCTTACGGCCCAGGTGTATCCACAGGGCGGCGACGGGTGCCCCCAGCAACACGATGAAACCGGCATTAACCGATTGAAACCAGGAAGTGGGGATTAGAAAGCCCGCGACTTCCCGGTTGATGTACTTATCGGTGTAGAGGGTGAGTGACGAGCCCGCCTGCTCGAACCCAGCCCAGAAAAACACCACAAACAGCGTGATAATGAAGATAACGGCCATGCGGTCGGTTTCTTCTTTGGTGAGCGGCGCTTTGGCAATCGTCTTGTCCTCGTTCTGGGATTCGGGATACATGCCAACGTCGCCCAGCAGGCGCTTGCCCAGCAGGTTGAACCCGAGCTGCCCCAGCAGCATTCCAATGCCCGCCGCTAAAAAGCCGTAGCGAAAACCGTAGCTGGCCACCTGAACCACGCCGTTAACCACCGTTTTAGTCGCAAATAAATCTTCGGCTAAGTACCCGCACAGTAAAGGAGCCAAAAATGCCCCCGTGTTGATGCCCATGTAGAAAATCGTGAAAGCCGCATCGCGGCGGGGGTCGCCCTGCGCATACAGCTTGCCCACAATGGTCGAAATATTGGGCTTAAAAAAGCCGTTGCCCAGAATCAGGAGCAACAAGCCCAGCACCGTGGGCCAAGGCAAACCGAAAAAGGCCCCTTCCTTAGACAGCACCGGCTGCATATACAGGAAAAACTGCCCGACGGCCATCGTAAGGCCGCCCATCAGAATAGCTCGCCGCTGCCCAATGTATTTATCGGCCAGCCAGCCCCCAAGGATGGGCGTGAGGTACACAAACCCGGTGAAGTACCCGTAAATCAGCGAAGCGCTGGCCTCGGGAATACCCAAACCGCCTTCAAGGGCTGTTTTCGACAGATAGAGCATCAGCAGGCCCCGCATGCCATAATAGCTGAATCGCTCCCACATTTCGGTGAAGAACAGCAGGTACAGTCCCGGAGGATGACCCTGTTTTACGTTTGGAATTTGCGCGCTTGAAGCGGTGGCAACTTGCATATTAGCTGATTAAAAATGGAAGTGAAAGAGAAGAAAAAATGCTTGTAGTATGGGCTTTGTCCAATACGGGCACGGTAAATCTAGGAAAGATTCGGGACGTAGCGCGGACTTTGCAGTCTGCGGCTCGCACCGGTAATCATTACAACGGTGCGGGTCGCGGACTACAAAGTCCGCGCTACATCCTTGCCGCCGGCTTCGCTGCGGTAGGCCTTGGCGCGGTAGGCGGCGGGGGCCAGCCCGGTTTGCTTGCGAAAGAACCGGGTGAAATAGCCCGGGTCGACGAACTGCAGCTCATAGGCGATTTCGGCCACCGAGAGCGAGGTGTACAGCAGGAAGTTGTGGGCGCGCCGGATGGTATGGGCCTGCACAATCTGCTGGGCGGTTTTGCCCTTCACGGCCTGGCAAATGCGGTTGAGGTGCACCTGCGTAATTTTCAACTCCTGCGCGTAGTCCGAAATTTTGCGGCCGAAATCGGGCGTGCGCGCGATGGCTTTCTGGAACTCGCGGTAGTAGTGCAGGGCACGGTTGGGGCTTTCCTGCTTGCGGCGGTTGTGGTGCAGCAGGCGGAATATTTTCACGAACAGCAGCTTGAAAAAGCCATTCAGCGCGAGCTGTTTACCGGGCAGCTCGGCGTGAATTTCCTGGTGAATCTGCATCTCCAAATCGAGCAAATCGCCGAACGTGACTTCGGTAATGAACTCCGACAGGATGTGCAGCGAGTTCAGTTCGACCAGCACGCCGGGCGTAGCCTGCAGAATCGTATCGAGCAGGGCTTCGGAGAGCGTGAGCGTACGCCCGCGCACCTGCGGGCTGAACGTGAAGCCATGCACCGTGTTGGCCGGGATGATGACCAGGCAGGGCGTGCGCAGGGCCACCGGCTCGGGCGCCTCGAAGGCGGCGCGGCCCGCTTCGAGGAAGAAGAGTTGAAACAGGTTTTCGTGCAGGTGGGGCTTGAGCCCCCAGTCGGTGGCGCGGGGGCGCGGGGCGATGAGCTGGCTCTGCAGGTAATCGTGCGAGAGTTCGGCCTTGTCATCGCCGTAGAGGCCGTGGTAGCGAGCAATGTGCGTGGGCATGGCGAAGAATAAAATCAGGACAAAGCAAACCTGAAACCCCGGGTTTCGTATGCGGCTTTTTACCGGTAAAGCCCCGCACCGCCCTGAGAAGGCGATTGCGGACTGCATACCGGGCCAGCGTCTGGGGGCATGTTTGATTTGTCCCAGTAAAGGAACGAATTGTTTCACTACCGACCGGCCTCCCGATTCTACCTTTGTATCCTCGATTGCGAGAACTCCCACCCAATACTTTCCTAGCCATGTCCACTGCTCCCACCAATGCCGCCGATGTCCGGAATCGTTTGCAGCCCCTGGGCTTCACCGAAACCGCTACCGTTCATCTTAATTTAACGCCGGCCGAGCTCATTGAGCACGCGCTGCGCAACGGCGAAGGCCACCTCACCGACACCGGGGCCCTGATGGCCGACACCGGCAAATTCACCGGTCGCTCGCCCAAAGACCGGTTCGTGGTGAAGGATGCCAGCACCGAAAACAGCGTGTGGTGGGGCGATATCAACATTCCGTTCGATGCCGATAAGTTCGACCAGCTGCACGCCAAAATGGTGGCTTACCTGGCCGACAAGGACATTTACGTGCGCGAAGCCTACGCCGGGGCCAACCCCGACTACCAGCTGAAGCTGCGCGTGGTGAACGAGCAGGCCTGGCACAACCTGTTTTGCTACAACATGTTCCTGCGCCCCACCGAAGGCGCGGACACCACCTGGACGCCCGACTTCAGCATCATCTGCGCCCCCGGCTTCGAGGCCGACCCCGCCGTGGACGGCACCCGCCAGCCCAACTTCGCCATCATCAACTTCACCAAGAAGATGATTCTGATTGGCGGCACGGGCTACGCCGGCGAGATGAAAAAAGGCATTTTTGGCGTGCTGAACTACCTGTTGCCCCACGAGCACAACACCCTGCCGATGCACTGCTCGGCCAATGTGGGCGAAGCCGGCGACACCGCCATCTTCTTCGGCCTCTCGGGTACGGGCAAAACCACCCTCTCGGCCGAC
>JANNDE010000729.1:0-1332 GCA_031387395.1 Hymenobacter sp. | reverse complement strand
CGGCACCGCGACGGTGCGCTGCGTGACTGAGCCCCCCGTGACCGGCTTGGCGACCCCGCCCCCGACCCCCCCCGGCGGGGCGCCGGTGAAATGCGGGCCGGTGAGCACCACCGTCTTGGGGCTCACCGGCCCCGTAGTGGGGGTGAACGAGGTAATGACCGGCAACATGGGCACGATGAATTCGCCGGTGGAGGTGGTCGTGCCGAAGGACGTGGTCACGGCCAGCAGGCCCGTGGTGGCCCCGTCCGGTACGGCGAACGTTAGCTGGGTGTCCGAGTTGACCGAGAAGTTGGTCGCGGGCACGGCTACGTTATTGAGCGTCAGCTGGGTAGTGCCCAGGAAGTTGGTGCCCGTGAGCCGGACCTCCGCAGAGACCAGTCCGCGGGTGGGCGTGAAGCCGGTGATAGTGGGCGGGCTGCCCACCCGGAACGGGGTGGCCGAACTCACCGTGCCGGCCGGCGTGCGCACCGTAATCAGCCCCGAGGTGCTGCCCGCGCCCACCGTGACGGTCAGGCTCGTGGCCGTGGGCGTGCCAGTGATGGGGGCCGGCGTGCCGTTGAGGCGCACTTCCAGGGCTCCGCTCAGGTTGGCGCCGGTGAGGGTCACTTTCGTACCCACCGGCCCCACGGCGGGCGTGAAGCTGGTGATGGTGGGGCCGGGGCCGGGGGTGATGGCGAAGTTGGCGCCGGAGATGGCGAAGAAGTAGTTGTCGGCGGCTTCGACCATGACGCGGGCCGTGGTGGTGGCCACGTTGGGCACGGTCACGCTGGCCATGCCATTGTTATTGATGCCCGTGACCAGCACCGTGGGATAGCTCAGGCCGCCATCGAGGCTCAGACGCAGGTTGACATTGGCGCAGCTGACGGGGGCGGCCGTGGTGTTGGCCACGTTCCAAGTCACGGTCTGGGTTGAATTGCCGGCCCAGCTGGTGCCGGTCGCGGTGGGGGCCGTCACCACGAAGGGGCCGGCGGCCGTGCTCACGCGCAGGTTCAGCGAGTCGCTGGACGTGATGCCGCCCACCACGCCGGCCGGGCCGCTGTGCAGGTCGCGGGCGGTGCAGCGGAAGCGCAGCTTGCGCGTGACGGTGGGCAGGCGCTCGCCGAGCGCGAGTTTGTTATCCACCAGCTCGTTCAGGCGGGGAAAGTAGCGGGTGGGGCTGGTGGTGGGCAGCCAGGAGCGGAACAGGGGTGGGGTTTCGCCCGTCACCTGGGGCAGGCTCAGGCTGCCGGCGGGGCCCCGGTCAATTTCTTCCCAGGAGTAGGTGAGGGGGTCGCCGTTGGCGTCGGTGGCGGCGGCCGTGAGGCGGAAGGGCGTGTTGGCGGGCAGGGTTTT
>JANNDE010000715.1:0-2390 GCA_031387395.1 Hymenobacter sp. | reverse complement strand
CTCACGGCATTGGTAGCAAACTGGCGCTGCAGCACCGGGTCGGCCGGAAACAGGGCTGCCACGAAGCCGCCGGGCGCGAGTTTCGCGTCGAACCCCGGCGTGCGGCCCGGGCTGTACGCAAAGAACGTACTCGTGCCGGCTTTGCGCAGCACCGGCAGCTTCACGTGGGCCTTGAAATTGGTGCCCATCTCCACCTGGTAGTGGTAGTAGAACAGCTCCACCGGCCCGGTTTCGAGGATTTCGAGCAGCGCGGGCTCCTTGAAATCAGCATCGGTGC
Organism: Hymenobacter sp.; assembly: GCA_031387395.1. Taxonomy (GTDB): domain Bacteria; phylum Bacteroidota; class Bacteroidia; order Cytophagales; family Hymenobacteraceae; genus Hymenobacter. The sequence continues at coordinate 2,113 of JANNDE010000715.1, read as the reverse complement.
CGCTAAGGAAGCGAAAGTCATTCACCCGCACAAACCGATGGTTATTGACGGTGAAAGCCGTGACTTCGGCGGCGCGGAACTTGCGCTCCTGGCCGTTTTTTACGCCTATCATCATGGCCGGGCTGCCGTTTTCGGCCAGCGTCAGCTTCAGCGAGGCCTCGCCTTTCGAGCCGTTGGCGAGTTGGTAGGTGCCGGGCGCAAAGTTGAACTGGGCGCGGGCAGCGGCGGGCAGTAAAACGCCGGCCGCCAGCAGGAAATGGAGTATTCGCATGGCGCTGAAAGGCAGACGAGCGAAAAAAAGTTACACACTCACGTTCTCCACTGCTTCTTCCTGCAACTCAACCGTTTCTTCCTGGCCTAAATATCTGTCAATCAGAAAGTGGGCCAGGTACAGCACCGGCGTGAGCAGAATGGCCGCCGCAAACTTGTACCAGTAGTTGGTGTTGGCTACGCTCAGCACCTGGTCCATCGTCCAGTTGCCGAACACGTAAAACGCCACGTACAGCACCACAAACGAATCGACCAGTTGCGAAACCAGCGTCGAGCCCGTGGCGCGCAGCCAGATGTAGCGTCCGCCCGTGGCCCGGCGAATAGCCGCGAAAATGGTGGCATCCAGCACCTGCCCCACGCCAAAGGCCACAATCGACCCCGTGATAATACCCAGCCCCTGCCGGAAAATGCTCTGGTAGGCGAAGTCAATGTTGAAGGGACGGCCGAGGTTATCGGTCTTATTCACATCGAGCCAGAAATCGGCCGGCGGAAGCTTGGTGGTGAGGTAGATAACCCCGAACGCAAACAGGATGAGCACCACCGTGAGGTAGCTGATGCGCAGCACCCCGGCCTTGCCGAAATACTCGTTGATGATGTCCGTGGTCACGAAAACGACCGGCCAGATGAGCACGCCCGCCGTGAGGCTACCGGGCAGCCCCATCAGCTTACCGGCCGAAAAAATCTTGACGCCGATGATTTCGGCCAGCAGGGCATTCACCAGGAAAATCCCGCTGAGAACGAGGTAGAGCTGCTGTTTTTTGTGCGCGTAGTTGTTCATCGTAGGAGCACGCCATGGCGCGTTCAGCGGCTGGTCGCGGTTGATAAGTAAATAATGGGGCAGTGCCGCCGGAACGTGTCTGTCTGCCGCCGAACGCGCATGTCTGCCGCCGGAACGTGTCTGTCTGCCGCCGAACGCGCCATGGCGCGTTCCTACAGGGCTACTATCAACCCTTCCAGGGCCAGCGCGGTATTGGTGAACACCGGCCGGGCCTCGTGCAGCAGCGGCTCCAGGGCCTTGTAGCGGCTCGAGAAATGGCCCAATAGCAGCTGCTTCACGCCGGCCGCCTGGGCCAGCAGGGCCGCCTGGCGGGCGGTGCTGTGGTGGGTTTGGGCGGCGCGCTCGCGCAGCTCGTCCAGGAAGGTGGCTTCGTGGTAGAGCAGGTCGGCCCCGGCAATGAGCGGGGCCAGGGCCGGCGTGTAAAGGGTATCGGAGAAGAAGGCGTAGCGGCGCGGGGTAGGAGCGAGGCCGGCCACGTCGGCGTGGCGCAGGCCGGGTTGCTGCTCGTCGGGCGGTAGGTCGTCGCCCTGGGCCAGGCGGGCCAGCTGGGCGGGCGTGAGGCCGGCTGGCAGCTTCTCCTTCAGGAGGTTGGCGCGGCGGGGCTGCTCTTCGAACAGGTAGCCGGCGCAGGGCACGCGGTGGCGCATGGGCAGCGAGTGCACGCGCAGGTTGGCATCCTCATAAACCAGCGCATGGGCCTCCGTGTCGACGACCGTAAATTCCAGCTGAAACCCGATTTGCACGCCCGATACCCGGCTCTGCGTCACCAGCACCTCATCAAGGCCGGGCGGGCCGATGATGGCCAGCGGTTGGGTGCGCCCTTGCAGGTGCATGGTGCCCAGCAGCCCAAACAGCCCAAAGTAATGGTCGCCGTGCAGGTGCGAGATAAAAATGGCCCGCAGGTGGTGGGGGCGCACCCGGTACTCCAGCATCTGCCACTGGGTGCCTTCGCCGCAGTCAATCAGGTAGTTCGAAGCACCCGCCGTGAGTACCTGCGCCGTGGGGTGGCGCCCCACGGTGGGGGTAGCCGAGGCCGACCCCAATATTTTCAGCTCGAAAGTCATG
>JANNDE010000710.1:0-4429 GCA_031387395.1 Hymenobacter sp. | reverse complement strand
TTGTGGGCAAGTGCGCAGGCGCCCGCCAAAACCTCTCCCTACGACTCGGCCCATTTCAGCTGGCGCAAGCCGGTGCCGCGCAACCGCCTGCGCGAGTTGCAGCCCGACCGCCCGGGCGTCACCGAAAGCCCGTTTACCGTCGATGCCGGGCATTTTCAGCTTGAAATGGATGCCTTGCGCCTCATCAACAGCGGCTCGGGCACCGCCGACCAGCGCCGCGAGTGGCACGCCGCCTACTCCACCCTGAAGCTGGGCCTGGGCCGCCGCACCGACCTGCAGCTCGAAGTGCCGTTCTACAGTATTTCCAAGCGGAAACCCACCGACCCGACCGAAGGTGCCGAGCGCCACGCCGGCTTCGGCGACGTGACGGTGCGCCTCAAGCACAACTTCGTAGGCGACGACCAGCTGGGCCGGTTCGCCATGGCTGTGATTGGCTACGCCCGCCTGCCCACCGGCGGCCTGGTCGGCGATGGGGCCGTGGAATACGGGGTGGTGCTGCCCATCGACGTGGAGCTAACCGACGACCTCAACCTCGAAGCCCAGGTGGCGGCCGAAGTCGATTACGACCGCGAGGCCACGCAGCGCTATCTCAACATGGTGCCCTCGCTGGCCTTCGAATACGATTTCACCAAGCACCTGGGCTTGCTGACCGAGGGCGTGGCCCAGTGGAACACCGAGCAGCGCCGATGGCTGTCGTCGGTAAATATCGCCCCGCTTATCAAAGTCAATTCCAACTTTCAGCTCGATTTTGGCACCCATCTGGCCCTGAACCGCCTCACCGACCACGAATACTTTGTGGGCCTTACATTGCGGCGGTAGCCCTGTAGCGTGGACTCTGCGAGTCCGCGCATCGCCTGAACAGGACCGGCCGAACGGGCGCGGACTCGCAGAGTCCGCGCTACAGCCTTACCTTTGCCCCGCCAAGGTGCCAGACCCCCATCACGGGGCGCGGCTGAAAAGGGAATCCGGTTCAAGGCCGGAGCTGTCCCCGCAACTGTACGCTTCATATCGGGGCGGGCCATACAAGCCACTGGTTACCGGTTGATTAGCAACCGAAAACTGGGAAGGCGGCCCGCTCGGCGAAGCAAGCCAGGAGACCTGCCCGGGCGTTCACAGGTTCAGCATTCGCGGAGGACGGATGGAGAAAGAGAGCAGCGGCCGCCCCCGGGCGGCCACCTTACCCCTGTTTTTCGGCCTCAGTCTGGCAGCCGGCTTCTTCGCTTTGAAGGGGCTTGCGGGCAGATTTTGAATCGAATTTTCTTCACTGAGAATTTGATTCGGTTGCGTGCTAATTCCTTTTTTCGCCGGTTGCTGACTGGTGCGCTGCTGGCTTTGCCGGCTGCGGGCGGCGCGTGGGCGCAGGCCCCGGCCAGCCCCGCCGGCTCCGCGCCCGCCGACTCGGCCCGCCTGAGCCGGCGGCCGCACCGCCTGGGCGAGGTGCGCGTGCGCGCCGTGGGTCCCGAGCGGTTTGCCGTGGGCAGCACCCGCACCGTGCTCGATTCGGCGGTGCTGGCCCAGTACCGCGGTAGCAGCCTGGCCGAGGTGCTACAGGCGCGCACGCCGCTGGCCCTCAAGTACTATGGCCCGGGCCAGCTGGCCACCATTGCCTTGCGGGGCACCTCGGCCCAGCACACGGCCGTGCTCTGGAACGGGCTGAACATCATGCTTCCCACCCTGGGCCAGACCGATTTTGCGCTCCTGCCCGTCGGGGCCAGCACCCGCGTCAGCATTCAGCCCGGGCCGGCGGCGGCGCTCTACGGCAGCGGAGCCGTGGGCGGGGCCATCCTGCTCGATGCCGCCCCCGACTGGCGCGCGGGGCCCCGTGGCAGCGTGCAGCTCGATGCCGGCAGCTTTGGCTGGTTTGGCAGCAACTTCGAAGTGCAGGCGGCCTCGGCGGCGCTGGCCGTGCGGGTGGCGGCTAGCTACCGCGAGGCCCAGAATAACTACTCCTACGTGGTGCCGGAGGCGCGGGGCCCCGTGCGCTACACCTTGCAAAACGCCGCCCTGCGCCACCAGTGGAGCTTCAGCCCCGACCTGGCCTGGCGCGTGGGCCGGGCCGGCGAGCTCACCGCTGCCGCTTGGCTGACTGATACCGACCGCGAAATCCAGTCCGGCACGGGAATCACCGGCGGCCAGGCCCGCGAGCGCGACCAGAGCCGCCGCCTCACGTTGGGCTACCGCCACACCGCCGCTCGCGGCCAGTGGAGCGGCCGCGCCGCCTGGTTCGACGACGTGCTGAACTACCGCGATGGCGGCGCGGCCAGCAACTCGCGGGTGCGCACCACCCAGGCCCAGGCCGAGCACACCGCCGCCCTGGGCACGCGCGGCAGCCTGCGCTTGGGAGCCGAAGCCCAGCACTTCGTGGCGCTGGTCGACGGCTACGGTGCGGTACCGATAGCCGAAAACCGCGCCGCCGCCTTCGCCCTGCTGCGCTACGACCCCCGCCCGGCCGTGCGCCTCTCGGCCAACCTGCGGCAGGCTGCCCTGCCCGCCGGCCTGGCCCCCCTCACGCCCACCGTGGGCCTGGAGTGGGACTTGCTGCCCGGCGTAGCAACGGCTTCCCCGGCCGATTCAGCCGCCGCTTCGGAAGCAGGGAATCAAGCTATTCCTCAACTACGCACTTACTCATTTACTCATTTACTCACTTTCAGAGCCAGCGCGGCCCGCAGCTACCGCGCCCCCACCCTCAACGAGCGGTACTGGCGGCCGGGCGGCAACCCCGACCTGCGGCCCGAGTCGGGTTTCGGCTACGAAGCGGGCCTGCGCCACCGGCTGGCGGGGCCGGGCGGTACTACGCTCGAAACTGGCCTCACGGCCTTCCGGCAGGAGGTGGACGACTGGGTGCAGTGGTTGCCCAGCGCCCGCACCGGCATCTGGAGCCCGCGCAACCTGCGCCGCGTGCGCAGCCAGGGCCTCGAAATAAGTACGGCGCTGCGCCTGCGCCGGGGCAGCTACACCGGTAGCGCGCAGCTGGCCTACCACCTCACCGACACCCGCAAAACCCAAGGCGCGCCCGACGACCCCGACCCCGTGGGCGTGCAGTTGGCTTTTGTGCCCCGGCACCAAGCCAGCTTTGGTACCGACCACCGCTGGCGCGGCTGGCTGGCCAGCAGCACGCTGGTGTTCAGTAGCTTTCGCTACACCAATGCCTCGGGCGATACGTATTTGCCCGGCACCGTGCTGCTGGGAGCCACGCTGGGCCGCACGCTGCCCGGCCCGGCCGGCACGCGGCTGCTGTTGCTGGCCCAGGCCAATAACCTGCTCGGCCAGGCCTACGAAAGCTACCCCGGCCGGCCGGCCCCGCCCCGCAGCGTAGGCGGCAGCCTGCGGGTCGACTTCTGATACTGCTTTTCCATTCCTTACCTCACTTCTGCCGGCTGCGGCCGGCGCTAATTTATCCTTTTTCAATGATGAAAAACCTGACTCCCCTGGGATTTGCGGCTCTGGTGCTGCTCGCTGCCTGCGACCCTAAAAAAGAAGTTATTGTGGCGCCCGCGCCGCTTGCCACCAGCGTGTACGTGCTGAGCGAGGGCCAGTTTGGAGCCGGCGACGGCGCGGTGAGCGTGTTCGACCGTACCGCCAAAACCCTGACCGTAGATGCCTTCGGCAGCGCCAACGGCGGGGCCAAGCTCGGCGATGTGGTGCAGAGCATGGGCGTGCAGAGTGGCAAGGGCTATATCGTGGTCAATGCTTCCAATAAGATTGAGGTGGTGAGCCTGGCCGACTTCAAAACGGCCGGCACCATTGCCGGGCTCACCCAGCCGCGCTACTTCACCTCGACTTCGGCCACGCGCGGCTACGTTACGGAATGGCGCGGGTCCTTCACCGGCTACCTGCCCGGCGTGCTCACCATTCTCGACCTGAGCACCAACACCGTGAGCAGCCGCGTAACGGTGGGCCGCAACCCCGAGCAGCTGCTGGCCCTGGGCGGCAAAATATACGTGCCCAACAGCCTCGACAACACCATTTCGGTGATTGACGAAGCCACCGGCACGCTCAGCAGCACCATCACGGTGGCCGATGGGCCCGGCAGCATGGTGGCCGATAAGGACGGCAACGTGTGGGTGCTGTGCTCAGGCTTCGTAACCTACCTCTCGGTGCCGCCTTACACGGCCACGCGCGTGTCGAACGGTACGCTGGTGCGCTTCAACCCGGCCAGCCCGGCCACGCAGCTCAAGCTCTCGTTCCCGGCTACCGACAGCCCCGGCCAGCTGCGCACCAGCCCGGCCAAAGACCAGCTGTACTACAGCTTCGGTGGGGCCGAGTACCAGATGAGCACCAGCGCCGCGGCCCTGCCCGCCACGCCGTTTCTGCGGCGCGACTTCTCGGGCTTCGCCATCGACCCGCGCGACCACACCATTTTCGTGGCCATTTCGCCCTGCTTCAGCAGCAACGGCCGCTTCGTGCGCTACCAGGCCAGCGGCACGCC
>JANNDE010000679.1:0-20579 GCA_031387395.1 Hymenobacter sp. | reverse complement strand
GTTTTGGGGCGGGCAGCGGTGGTGGGCATGGGTAGCAGTATGAACGCCGGGAATTCAAGCGTCGGCATTCTACGAAAAAAGTCGGTGCGGGGCTGGGCTGTAGCGTGGACTCTGCGAGTCCGCGCCCGACCGAACGTTCGCCCAAGCGCGGACTCGCAGAGTCCACGCTACAGCCCAGCCCCGCACCGACTTTTTTCGTAGAATGCCGACGCTTGAATTCCCGGCGTTCATACTGCTACCCATGCCCACCACCGCTGCCCGCCCCAAAACCCGCAAAAAGGCCCTGCCGCCGCAGGAAGAAGCCCACATTCTCTACAAAGACCCCGCCCGCCAGGCCGAAATGGCCGGCCTGCGCTACGCCACCGACCAGTGCCCCGGCCTCACGCGCAAGGCCACCCGGGCTGGTAAATTCGCCTATTACGATGCGCACGGCCAGAAAATTGCCGATGCCAGGACGCTGGACCGCATCGGTAGCTTCGTAATTCCGCCGGCCTGGACTCAGGTGTGGATTTCGCCCTCGGCCACCACGCACCTGCAGGTGACGGGCCACGACAGCCTGGGCCGCAAGCAGTACCGCTACCATCCGGCCTGGGACGAAGTGCGCAGCCTCACTAAGTTTTCGCGCCTGCGCACTTTCGGCGAGAAGCTGGAGCCTCTGCGCGGGCAGCTGAAAAAAGACCTGGCCCGCCCGGCGCTCGACCACGACAAGGTGGTGGCGCTGGTGATTACGCTCATGGACCAGTCGTTTATCCGGGTCGGCAACAAGGAATACGCGAAGAACAAGGGCGGCAAAAAGGCCAGCTACGGCCTCACCACCCTCCACGATGACCATGTGAACGTGCACGGGGGCGACGTGAACTTCGCCTTTATCGGCAAGAAGGGCGTGCCGCACGACGTGACGGTGCACGATGCCCGCCTGGCCCGGCTGGTGCGCAAGTGCAAGGAAATTCCTGGCCAGCACCTGTTTCAGTACTACTCGAAAGACGGGCAGCGCCACGCCCTCGAATCGGGCGACGTGAACGAGTACCTGCACCGCCACACCGGCCTGGCCTTGTCGGCCAAGGACTTCCGCACCTGGGGCGGCACCGTGAAGATGGCCAGCTACCTCGAAGCCGTGCTGCGCGACGAGCCCGACCTGGCCCCCGAAAAGGTTGTCAGGCGAGCCGTGAAAGAAGTGGCGACCAGCCTGGGCAATACGCCCACCGTGTGCTCGAAATACTACATCCACCCGCAGGTGGTAGAGCTGTTCAAATCGGGCCAGCTGGTGGAGTTCCTGCGCCAGCACGATGCCGACGCCACGTCCGGCGACCTGCTCTCGCCCGTGGAGCGGCTGGTATTGCAGATGCTGGCGGGTTAGTAGCACTTCAGCGGATAACAAGAGAACGTCATGCTTCGACTACGCTCAGCATGACGTTTCAGTAAAGGGTGCTGGCTATCCTTCTTTAAGCCATCATTTCTATTCTTCCGGCAGCTTATCGAAGGCCCGCCCGGCTGGCACGCGGCCCTGCTCGAAGCGGATACCGCTTGCCGGCTGGCGCAGCGCGTCGGTACCCGGGCCGCCGTGGATGCGGATGGTGGGCTGGCGGCGGGCCGCCGGGCCGTGGGTTTCCACGGTAAACACGTCGTCGCCACCCAGCCCTTCGAGCTGAATGCGGCGGGTTTCGGCCGGCACGAAGGCCCGGTGGTAAAGTACGGCCGCGCCCTGAGCCGGAAATACCACGACTACCGTAGAATCGGCGTAGCGGTAGATTTCGAACCGCTCGGCTTCGTTGGTGCCCGCGATGCGCGGTTGGCGGGCCAGCTCCCGGTAAAATGCTTCGGCCAGGGTGGGCAGGGCCGCGCGGCGGGCCTGCAGGGCCACCAGGGTGCGGGCACCTTCGATGGCGTAGGCGGCGGCCGGCAGCCGGTGCAGGGCACGTTGCAGCAGCGAGTCGGGCAGGCGGCGCTGCATATCGAGCGCGGCGGCCCGGAACTGGGCGCGGGTCAGCTTGTTCAGGGCGCGGCGGTCGAGGTATTCGCCGTTGGAAAGCTGAGCCACCGGGTTTTTATAGCGCGGCCCGAAGCTGACCCAGTGTCGAATCGCAACGTGCCCAATCAGCCAGCCCAGCAGGCCGTCGTCGAGCCGGTAGAACACCATGTCACGGTCTTTGGGCAGGGGGCGCACCAGGGCGTAGCCGGCCGTGGTGGGGGCGTCCACGGCCCAGCTCCACTGGCCGGCGTGACGGTCCCAGTCGCCCACCCAGCCATCGAACAGGCGTGCGCGCAGCAGGGCGGGCTGGTCGAACCGGCGGGCGGGGCTGGCGAACACACTGCCAAAGGCTTTGCCGCTGTTCTCCACCGCCGCCGGAAGCGGGAGCCCGGGGTCCTGGGCCACTTTTTCTTCGAGGTAGGCCAGCTGCCCGCGAAAGTGCCGGAGCGAGTCGGACTGAAAAGCCGGGTCTCCGGGCCGCACGTAAAACAGCTGCGGCGAGGAGTGGGGCACGCCCAGCGCGGTGGCCAGCGGCGGCACCACCAGCGCCGCGTAAGGGTTCGTAGAAGACACGTTATCGCGCAGCACATTCACCAGAAACGTGCCCCGCACCGCCACCGGAGTAGCCCGGATGGGGTCCTTATCGACGGTGCGAATAACGTAGGCCTGGCCATCGGGTGCCGTCAGGCCCAGGCTGGTGCTATTAAAGCCCCCGCCCACTTTGCCGGGCTGCAGGCCCCCGGGGCGCGCACTGGTCAGCTGCAGCACCGGCACTGCTACCGGGGCGGCCCAGCTACGGCGGTGGTGGCGGCCCACCAGCGCCTGGTAGAGGCCGCCGTGGCGGGCATACTGGCGGCCGGCCGTCGCGCCCCGCACGCTATCGGCGGTGGCCGCGAGGGGAGGCGCGCCATCCGGGCGCGCATCGGCCTGGAAGAACTGCTTGCGTACGCAGCCCGAAATCAGCAGCAGCCCGGCCGCGGGGGCCAGCAGGAGGGAAATAGTACGCAAGCGAATAGGCGGGTAAAAAGAAAAAGATTGGGTTGCTGCTTGTAGCCAGAATTCGGCCTGGGCAGGAAAGTCGGCTGAATGTTAAATGCGCGGGTTGCTGCTCTCCGTCAGCTACTCCACGAAACGGCAAATGTCGGGCCGTGGTCGCGTCTAGAGCGGTTTTGGGTTTGGTGTACAGTTTCTGAAAAAATTAAAAGTGAAGAGTTAAAAGCTATGAAATCTGTATTTTAACTTTTAACTCTCCACCTTTAACTCTCCTAGTCGTCGTTGAGGCGGTCGTAGACGCGGCGTTTCTTGCGCGGCCGGCTGGGGCGGTGCGCACCAGCGGCGGTCAGGTCGGCGGCTTCGTCGTAGCGGGCCAGGCGGCGGCTGGTGCCGGCCAGCAGGAGCCGGTCGTGGCCCGCGCCGCCGTACAGCCGCACGCGCATGGGCCGGCGGGTGGCGGTCGTGCTCACGTCGAAAACATCGTCGCCACCGAGGCCATCAAGGGTCAGCAAGTTAGTTTCGGCGCGGTAGTAGGTGCGCTGAAACCGGAGCGAGTCGTGGCCGGCCAGGTGGCCCAGCACCGCCGAATACACGCGCACGGTGGTCGAGTCGGAATAGCGCCGCACCACAAACCGCTCGGCCCCGGCAGTGCCGCCGAGGGTGGGCGCGCGGGCCAGGGTGAGGTAGTAGGCATCGGCCGCCTGCGGCAGGGTTTCGCGGCGGGCCTTGAGGGCGTTGCCCAGCCGGGAACCTTCGAGGGCAAGCACCCTGGCCGGCAGGCGGTGCATCGCCCGCTCGATAACCGAGTCGGGCAGGCGGCGCTGCAACTCAAGGGCGGTGCGCCGAAAATCGGCCCGCGTCAGGGCTGATAGGCCGCGCTGGTCGATAAACTGCGCCTGATACACCAGGCCGCCAATGTTGTTGTAGGCATTGCGAAAAGTCTGGAACTGCGGGGCGATGAAGCGCCGGGCCGCCAGCCAGGGAATCAGGCCATCGTCGAACCGGAAGTATACCTGGTCGCGGTCCTTCGGAATGCCCAGGTAGCGCACGCGGCCGCCAGCCTCGCGGAACTCGGCCCATTGCCACTGGCCCTCGTGCCGGTCCCAGTCGCCGAGCCACACGTCGAGCAGGCGCGCCCGCAGGAATGCCGGCTGGTCGATATAGTGCGCGGCGTGGCGGTACACTTGGTTGAGCATGGCTTCGCCGCCGTTGAAACTGGCTGCGCCCGCCACGTCGGGCGTGCGCGAGGCCAGGGCGGTATACTTCTCTTCGAGTAGCGCCAGCTTGCCCTGAAACCGCTCGGACGACGCACCCAGGCCGGTTTCATCCTGGCGCACGTATACCAGGCGCGGGCAGGCGTGGGGCACGCCGGCCGCCTGGGCCAGCGGCGGCACCGTGAGCGCGCCGTAGGGAATGGCGGCCGAAGTGGCATCGCGCACCACGTTCAGCACGAAGGTGGGGCGAATGACTTTGGGCAGGGTTTTGCTGGGCTCCTTGTCGAGGGCGCGCAAAGCGTATGCGCGGCCTTCGCGGCCCTCAAGCGTCATGCTGATGCTCTGGTAGCCGCCACCGGCCTTGCCCGGGCGCAGGCCTCCGGGGGCCGCGGTAGCCAGGCTGAGCACCGGCACCGTGACCGGAGCGGCCCACACCCGGCGGTAGTGCCGGCCCAAAAACAGGCGGTAGAAGCCAGAATGACGGTTGTAGTGGCGGCCGGCCGTGGCCTGCACCGAGTCGGCGGTGGCGGGCAGGGGCTGGGCGCTGCCGGTGCCCACGCGGGCATCGGGCTGGAAATAATGGCGACGGGCGCAGCTGCTGCCCAACAGGCCCAGGCCGGCCAGCGCGGCGAGCAGCAGCCACTGGCATCGGCCTGTAAAAAGATAGAAGAGAGGCATCCGTAGAAAAAACGCGGCGGCGGGAATGAGCCTTTAACGCAGCTTTGCCGTAAAGGTGGGCCGCCCCGGGTTGCTAGCTGTATTTATTCGCGGACTTAGCTGAGAAAGGCCTTTTATGCCGGAAGTACGTCGAAAGCATGCGCAGATGCGAGCCGGCCTGGGCCTGCTGGGGGCGCTGGTTCTCGGCGGCTGCGCCGGTCCATCGGCTGGCCCGGCACCTGCGGTGTGGGCCGCCGACTCGGCTTCGGTGCGCGTGGCCCCCGGGCCGCAATATGCCCGCGGCGCCGTGTGGCGGGCCTTTTTTGGCCAGCATTACCGCGCCTGGTGGGCTACGCCGGTTACCGTGCCGGTGCTGCGCCTGGCCACGGCCGTGCCTGGCGGCGTGGTGCCGCTGCAGGCCGGCGGCAGCTACCAAAGCCACGCCCTACGCCTGCGCGCCCCCGATGGCCGCGAGTACGTGCTGCGCTCCGTCGATAAAGACATGAGCGCCGCCCTGAGCCCGGGCTGGAAAAAAAACCTGCTGCGCGGCTTGCTCAAGGACCAGACCAGTGCCACCCAGCCCTATGGTGCCTACCCCGCGGCCTACCTGGCCGAGGCCGCTGGCATGTTGCACGCCAACCCGCGCCTGGTGTACGTGGGGGCCGACCCCGGGCTGGGAAAGTTCCAAGCCGAATACGCCAACGCCCTATACCTGTTCGAGGAGCGCCCCGATGGCGACCAGCGCCCGGTGGCCAGCTTCGGCCACTCGCCCCACGTCGTGAACTCGGCCCACATGCTGGCCGCGCTGCGCCGCAACCCCAGCTGCCACGTGTCCGCCCGCGCCTACCTGCGCGCCCGCCTGCTCGACCTGCTGGTGGGCGACTGGAGCCGCCGCGAAGACCAGTGGCGCTGGGCCGGCTTCCCGCAACCTGGCCGCGTGGCCTACCGCCCCGTGCCGCGCGACCGTGACCAGGCGTTTTTTCTCTTCGACGATGGCCTGATTACCCGGCTGGTGTCGTGGTTCGCCCCCAAGTACCAAACGTTTCGGGGCCCTATTCGCCTCGAAAACATTGACGGCCTCACGATTACCGCCCGCGCCCTCGACCGCACCCTGCTCACCAGCCTTAGCCCGGCCGCCTTCCGGCAGGTGGCCGACTCGATGCGGACGGCGCTGAATGATGACGTGCTGCACCGTGCTTTTGCCCTGGGCCCACCCGAAACCCGGGCCGCCATTGCCTCCCGGCTCGTGCCCATGCTGCGCGCCCGGCGCGAGCAGCTGCCCGCCGTGGCCCGGCGCTACTACGAGTTGCTCAACCAGGATGCCTGGCTGATTGGCACCGACCGGGCCGAGCACTTTGTCGTGAGTAAAGCCGCGGCGGGCGGGGTGCGCGTGCGCCTGCTGGCCCGCCGCCCCGGCCACCCCGATAGCCTGGTGGTGGACCGTCGCTTCAGCATGCCCACTACTAAAACGCTGGATTTGTACGGCCTCGGTGGCAACGACATTTTTGAATTGCGCGGAGCCCTACCCGCGGAAATTGCCGTGCGGCTGTATCCCGGCGCGGGGCGCGACGAAGTGCTAACGCCACCCGGAGCCACGCCCGGCGACGTGACCTGGTTTGCGCGGCCCACGGCGCAGCCCGTCAGCCGGCCCGCCGGGGTACAAGTCGAGACCGACCCGCACCCCACGCTCACGACCGATGCCCGGGCCTGGCTTTTGCGCTACAATCTGCACGACTAGCGCGGTTTCGGGGTTAACGCACATGTCATGGGTGAATTAAAAATTAAAAATGATAAATTAAAAATTTGTAAATCAACACGTTGAATATTTTTAATTTATCATTTTTAATTCTGTTTTCAGCTCGGAAACCGCTCTAACCCCCATCTATTGTCCTGGGCATGCCGCATTCTTAATCCGATGTGCCGGTGTCCGTTAGCAGGCCGGCCAGCGGGTTGCGGCCGTCCAGGGTGCCCTCGCTGCTCAGCACCTGGAAGCGCGCGAACAGCTCTTCGGCGTACCATTTCTCGCGGCGCGTGAGGACGATGACTTCCCGGTGCTTGGCGTCCTTATAGGCATATTCCTGCATGGCCCGGGCCGATTCCCACACGCTGAACGTGGCCTGGCGCACCACCGGCAGCTCGCCCAGGCCAATGGCCGCCCGCACGCCTGCCGCGTGGGCCAGGGCCGCGCTGGTGGGCTCCACAAACTGCCAGAAGCGCGGCGTTTTGCGCCAGCGGATGCTGGCCCGCGTGAGCACGGCCATGGGCGCGTCGGGTGCCGGGGCCGGCGTTTCCGGCGTATAATCGAAGGGCTTCTGCCCATCCCACAGGCCCTGGGCTTTGATGGGGGCCAGGGCCAGGGTCCAGTGCTCGGCGCTGCGGGCGCGGTAGGTGGCCCACAATGCATGATGCGCGAAGAAAGCCGCCGCCGCCGCCGCATCGTCCCACACGGCCATGAAGCCGTAGCGGTCGAGGTTGGGCCAGAGGCCAAAGCCATTGGCCGCACCGCTACCCAGCAGCTTAAAAAAACGAAGGCCCGCCACCCGTCGCAGCGGGCGGGGCGAGGTGCCCATCTGGGCGAGGCCCCAGCGACGGTGGCCGGGCAGCAGCGTGAACACGGTGAGGGTAGTATGCGGCATGCGGGAGGGGAAAGCCGGCGACCGGCCGGTTTCAGGCAACAAAAAAAGGCCGGAATTGCTTCCGGCCTTGCAAAATGAAGTGGCGGCGCGCCTACCTGGGCTGCACCTGGGCGTGCTGGTTCACGTCGTCGTCTTTGCTGGGCTCGCCGGTTACCACGGCGCGCACGTAGGCATAGGCCTGCACCAGCAGGCTGCTGGGCGAATCCCAGTACTCGCCCTTGTCGATGCTCACTTTCAGGATGGTAATGGTGGGGTCATCTTTGCCCTTAGGGAACCAGCCGCGCATGGGCTCGCTCCACAGCTCGTCGATTTGGGCCTGGTCGCGGTAGGCATTGGCCTTGCCCGATACGGAGGCGTACACGTTGCTGCCCGGGTCGGAATAGCTGACGTTTACCTGGCTGTCTTTTTTTACCTCAAACACCTTGGCCGAGTTGCCATCGGTGAGGAAGTACAGGGCCTGGTCTTTGCCGGGCTTGATGGTGGCCATGGGGCGGCTGTGCAGGCTGCCGTGCTCGTCGGTGGTGGTGAGCATGGCCATGCGGACTTCCTTGATTTTTTCGAACAGTTGACTCAGGTCGTGGGTTACGGGCGACTTATCAGACATGGGAAAGTAAGTTGGGGCGGTGAAAGAATACGCCGCCACCCATTCGGGCCGGCGGCGTATTTGCTTACGGCTGCCACCCGGCCGGGGTTGAATAATTACCCACCGAACACCGTACCTTGCCCATTCCAATGAATTTTCTGGCCCATCTGCTGCTCTCCGGCCCAACCCAGGCGACCCATTATGCCGACGTGCTCGTGGGCAACTTCATCGCCGACTCGGTGCCCGGCCGCCAGCTCGAAAACTACCCGCCGGCCGTGCAGGCCGGTATCCGCTTGCACCGGGCCATCGACACGTTTACCGACCAGCACCCCGTGGTGCGGCGTAGCACGCAGTGCCTGCGCGCGGCCGGCTACGGCAAGTACGCCGGCGTGATTTCGGATATGTTTCTCGACCATTTCCTGGCCCGCCACTTCGCCGAATTCTCGCCCGAAAGCCTGCCCGATTTTGCCCGGCGCGTCTACGCCCTGCTCCATGCCCGGGAGGCCGAAATGCCGCTCCGCGTGCAGCAGATGCTGGCTTACATGGTGCGGCACAACTGGCTGCTGGGCTACGCCGAAACCGAAGGCATTGGCCGCGCGCTCGGGGGCCTCAGCCGGCGCGCCTCGGCCGGCTCGGGCATGGAAACGGCGGCGACGGAGCTGCTGGCTAACTACGCCGCGTACGAGGCCGACTTCCGGGCATTTTTTCCGCAACTTCAGCAGCACGTAGCGGCGCTGCTAGCCGGGTCGGAATAGCTTCGGAAGGGAGTATAATATGGATAAAGTGGCGGTTGGTGGGTTAGGCTACGGCTGTCGCGTCACTGCTTCCGCCTCGGTGCCGGGCTTCTCAATCAGCTTGAGATAGAGGATGACACTGCCCAGCAGGCCGCACACCAGGTTGGTGAAAATGATGGACCAGTCGCCGAGCAGCAGCCCATAGGCCTCCCACAGGCAGGTGCCCAGAAACAGCATGACGTAGGTGGGCAGCGACAGGCTGGCCGTCGACCGCGTTTTGATGGTTTTGTAGGCCTGGGGCACGTAGGCCACGGTGGTAAGCAGGGCGGCCACGGCACCAATTATCGAAACGGAAGTCATAAGCGGGTGGAATGGAATTCGGCGAAAGCACTGCCGTAAACCTACGACCCGCGGCGGCCATCCGCGCCAAAATCAACGGGAGCGGCCTGCCATTGGCAAGCCACTCCCGCGCTTTGGAAATTTGCGGTAGCTGAGGGCGGCTAGTGCTGGTGGCCGCCTTCGCCGTGCACGTGGCCGTGGGCCAGCTCCTCGGCGGTGGCTTCGCGCACCTCCTCCACCTTGCCGGTGAAGTGCATCATCATGCCGGCCAGGGGGTGGTTGAAGTCCATCTGCACGGCCGTGTCGCCGATGCTGATAACCTTGGCCTGCATGTGGTTTCCTTCGTTGTCGGCCATGGGCAGGAAGTTGCCGGGCTGCAGCATCTCCTCGTCCAGCTTGCCGTCGATGAGGAACACTTCTTTGGGGATTTCGACCAGTGCCTGCTCGTCGTATTCGCCGTAGGCCTGCTCGGGGGTGAGGCTGAACTCGAACGAGTCGCCGGCGTTTTTGCCGTCGAGCTGGGTTTCAAACTCTTCGGGCAGGCCGCTGTGGCCAAACAGGAACACCATGGGCGTGTCGGCTTCAGCCGACTCCACCAATACTTTTTCCTGGTTTTCGTCGGTCACGCTGAGGTCGTAGGTGATGGTGACGACTTTTTTATCGCTGATTGCAGCCATGAGCAGGGAGGTCGGGCCGGTTGCGGCGGCCGTCGGATTTGGAAGGTGGTGAGAAAAATTTTCGGCAAGATAGGCACGCAGGGCCAGTGGAAAAGGCTGGCCACGGTAGTGGTTAGCCGAAGCGGAGCCGGGCCAACAACGTAACCCCTGGTCCGGGCAGCCGTTAGCAATCAGCCCGTTCAAGCCTGCTGAGGCCCTTTCAAACCCATGCTTTCTTCACTAAAACCCATGTGCAAGCTATTTCCACTGCTCGTTGGCGGCACGCTGCTGGCGGCCTGCCAGTCGAACCCACCTACTACCCAGGACGAAGCCGTGAGCAAGGAAGCCGTGGTGAAAACCGATTCGGCCACCACCGCGTCGGCCGCCCCGGCCGATACGATGGGGCTGCCGGCCGGCACTGTCCCGACTATCGGCAGCCCCAAGCTGCTCTTCACTCTCGACGACGCCCACAACACCCCCGACGGCCTGGCGCTGGCTCCTAATGGTCACCTCGTCCTCTCAGTGCCCAACCTGGCCGATAACAGCCAGCCGGCAGTGTTGATGGAGCTTGACGGCATCACCATCAAGCCCTTCGCCACCAACCTGCCCGTGGAGCCCACCACCAAAAAAGCCGCACCCATGGACCTGGCCTTCGGCCCCGATGGCAACCTGTACTACGCCGAAAACCAGTACGAAAACAGCAAGGATTTCAAGTCGCGCCTGATGAAGGTGACCATGAAAAACGGCAAGCCCGGGGCCATCACCACGGCCGTCGACCACTTCGCGCTGGCCAACGCGGTGGTTTGGAAAGGCAACGCCATTTACGTGACCGACAGCCAGTGGGACCTGTCCGACAACGACAAGGGTAGCGCCATCATGAAATTCTCGCTGGCCGAGCTGAACAAGGGCACCGTGCACCTCAAACCCAGAACCAAGGACCCGCACGTGCTGGCCATGTTCACGACTACCGTGAATGAAACCGGCGTCGACAACGGGGCCGACGGCCTCGACTACGACAGCAAGGGCAACTTCTACACCGGCAGCTTCGGCGATGGCAAGCTGTATAAAGTGGCGCTGAGCCCCGATGGCAGCCTCGCCAAACAGGAAACCCTGGCGCTGAGCGGCAAGCCGATTCCGTGCGTGGATGGCCTCATTATCGACCGCGCTACCGATAAGCTGTACCTGTGCAACTCGCGCGAAAACGCCATTGAAATCGTAGACCTGCGCAACGGCAACAAAGTGACCACCCTGGCCCAGAACCCCGATACGGACGGTGCCGGCGGCAAGCTCGACCAGCCCGCCGAAGTGCTGCTGAAGGGTAAGCGCCTCTATATCTCCGACTTCGACCACCCGGTGAAGCACTTCGCTAATACGACATCGGACGCTCCGCATACGATGTCGGTTATCGACCTGCCTTAGTGGCGCGGGCATCAACCTCTCCCCCTGACCCCCCTCTTTTTTGGAGAGGGGGCAGGGAGTGAGGCTGACAGCCTCCTCAATCCTGCAGCTCCCAGGCCGTGCGATACCCGCCCACGCTCTCCACGTACTCAATCAGCGCCTTGAAAAACGGGTGAGCGCTCAGCGTGGAAGAGTCGCCGACGAGGAGTAGTTTTTTGCGCGCCCGGGTCATGCCCACGTTCATGCGGCGGATGTCGCTCAGGAAGCCGATTTCGCCGTGGTTGTTGCTGCGGGTGAGGGTGATGGCGATGATGTCGCGCTCCTGGCCCTGGAACGAATCCACGGTGCCCACGCTGAGCTGGCGGTGCAGCATGAAGCCGCTGAGCTCGTCGTTTTCCTCAATGGCATCCTTCAGATAGTTGATTTGGGCGCGGTAGGGAGCGATAACGCCGATGCTGAGCGGGTCTTCCTCGTGGTCGGCGGGGTCGTAGGGTTCCAGCAGCTGCGCGAGGCGCTTGAGGAGCAGGTCGGCTTCTTCGGGGTTGGCGGTGGAGCGGCTTTCGGGGATGGTGATTTCCTGGAAGCCGAAGCCGGCCGTATCGAGGAATTCCACGGGCAGGTCGGGGGCGAAGCGTAGGTCGTAGGCGTCGAGGCCAGCGTGCCGCACGGTGTCGTAGGCCACCAGCTGGCCGTCGTAGAACTGGTCGGAGCTGAACTGCATGATTTGCTCGTGCATGCGGTATTGCACCGTGAGCATTCGGGCCGTGGCCGGCTGGCGCTTGATGGCTTTCTCGAACAGCGTTTCGCGCAACGCGCCGGCTTTGTCGCTCTTCACGGTGGGTGGCAGTTGGTGGTGGTCGCCGGCCAGAATCACGCGCTGGCCCTTGGCAATCGGAATCCAGCAGCCCGGCTCCAGGGCCTGGGCGGCTTCGTCGATAAACACCGTTTCATACGTCAGGTGGCGAATGTTGCGGTTGCTGGCCCCCACCAGCGTGCAGGTTATCACCTGCACCGATTCGAGCAAATCCTCGGTGATGTAGCGCTCCAAATCATCGGCCTGCTGAAACAGCATGCGGGCTTCCTCCTTCAGCATCCGGCGCTGCTGCTGCTCCTCGTAGCCGAAGTTCCGGACGTGCTTGCTGGCAGTTTCGCGGTACTGGTCGGCCGTCTGGCGCATCGAGCGCATCTCGTTGTAACTCTTGTGGTTCATCACCTGGGCATCCAGGGTATGCTCCAACAGCAGGTCAGAAACCCGTGAGGGGTTGCCCATGCGAATGACGTTCACGCCGCGCTCGGCCAGCTTCTCGGTGAGCAAATCGACGGCCGTGTTGCTCGGCGCGCAGACAAGCACGCGCCGCTCGCGCCGGATGGTTTCCAGAATGGCCTGCACCAGCGTGGTGGTTTTGCCGGTGCCGGGCGGGCCGTGGATAATGGCCACGTCCTTGGCCGCCAAAACGTGTTTCACGGCGGCCAGCTGCGACTCGTTGAGCGGGCTGGGGTAGAAGAGGTCGGTGGCTTTCTCCTCGCGGAAACGGGCTTCTTTGGCCCCCAGCAGGATGTCGCGCAGGTCGGCCAGGCGGTCGCCATAGGCACCCATCACCTTGTCCAGGGCGTAGTCCATCTCGCGGTAGCTCACCTCATCAAATGTGAGGTCGATGCCCATTTTATTGCCCTCGGTCACCCAATCGGGCAGGTCTTCCTTGGTGGTAGCGAGCCGCAGCTTGTTGCGTCGCACGCTGATGATGACACCGTTGAGCGTGGGCCGGTCGGTGGCCGAGCGGCCGGGCACGTTGCCAAACAGCGCGGCATTTTTGCCCACCTGAAACAGGTGCAGCCCGGCTTGGCCGGCGGGCCGCTCCAGCTCCAGCACCACCTTGCCGCCGAAGCCAATGTCCTCCTGCGTGATGGTGACGGGGTACCAGGTGAGGCCGCGCTGCTGCCGCTCTGAGATGCTGGCCTTGGCGTTTTTAAGCTTGAACTGCACCAGGTCTTCCTGCTGCTCCAGCTTCATGAGGGCCTGCACCTGGCGCAGCTCTTTTTCGATGGCGTAGGGGTCGACGGGGGCGAAAGGGGGGATGGTATCGGACAAAAGAAAGCGGGTTGGGTTCGTTGAGCAAGGATAACAACGAAGACGAAGAAATAGTCGAACAAGAATTATTGGTGGCCTTTGGGAAACCAGATTCCTCTTGCGGAGTAGTTTACCATATTGGGCAGCAAGTGGTTAGGGTCG
The DNA here is from genome assembly GCA_031387395.1 of Hymenobacter sp. Classification (GTDB taxonomy): domain Bacteria; phylum Bacteroidota; class Bacteroidia; order Cytophagales; family Hymenobacteraceae; genus Hymenobacter. Next base: position 7,170 of record JANNDE010000679.1, on the reverse strand, counting down.
AGCGTTTGAATATCAACGTCGTTACTGTTTTGGGTCAACCCAAGCGGGAGTAATTCAAAAATACGCGCTGCCACCTTCAAGCAGAAATCCGAGCCAGTGTCTGATGCCCTCAGCGGACTTCAGCGGCCAGTACCGATGACTCATGAAAAGGGCCGACGTAATTTTGAATTACACCCACTCAAGCTGATTCCAAACAGATATTGCATCACGTATGATGGCTAATGCATCATCCTAGGTTCAAGCTGTGACTCCGAAACGACGAGGAAATTGTGGTTCAGAAGAAACCGCAAATTCAAACCAATATCGGGTGAGTTTCATCAGCTTCTAAATTATTCTTAAGTTGCCCGCACCATTTCGGCTGGTAAGCCCGGACTGGGCTGGCTGGCACTTGCTGCGGGCATTGCCCGGTAAAGGTCGCAGGCAGCATGGGAAATGTAGCTGCCGACACCTCCAAAGCGGTTTCTCAGGCCCCGCGTGAGAGGAGAATTTGCCCGGCCCTTTGGCGCTCAGATAAGGATGCCGAATGCGTTTGCCGGGACTTCCGCCCTTGCCAGCTGGGTCGAGTGGCTTTTTGGGGAAATCCAGCCCATAAAAAAACAACGTGGTGGCGGAGTAAAAAAAAGAACTGCCGGATGCTGAAATAGGGTGGTATTGCCTGTGGGCAGCGCCTAACTTTGCTGGCAAACTGTCGGTCCTTATTTCTTTAACCCTTTCCTTTTTTTACGTATGAATATTCGTACCCTAAGTATGTCAGCCATGCTTTTTCTGGCGCTGCTCTGTACCGCCTGTGGCCCCAGCATCTACCTCGCCAACGACTTCCGTACCTACGCGCCCACCCACAAGGTGGTGGCTATTCTGCCGGCCAGCGTCACCATTGGCATGCGGCCCAACCAGGCCCGCAACACGACCGCCGAACAGATGCGCACCCTCCAGCAGCAAACCTCGCTCGATTTTCAAGCCCGCATCTACGCGTGGCTGCTGCGCCGCAAGCAGCAGTCGCAGTACACGGTCGATTTTCAGGACGTGGCGCTGACTAATTCCCTGCTGCGCAAAGCCAACCTCAGCGACGAGGACATGCGCACCCTCTCACCGCAGGAGCTGGCCAAAGTGCTGGGCGTAGATGCTATCTTGACGACCAGCGTGCGCACCACCAAGCCCATGAGCGACGGCGCGGCCGTAGCGGTGGGCTTGCTGGTTGGGGCCTGGGGGGCCACCAACCAAGCCAACATCACCGTCGATATTCACGAAGCCAGTGCCGGCAAGCTGCTCTGGAAATACGATTTCGTGGCCGCCGGCTCGGTGGGCAGCTCGCCCGAAAGCATGGTGAACGCGCTGATGCGCAACGCATCGCGCAAATTTCCCTACACGCCGGCTAAATCTTAATTACCATTTCTCCTCGTCGGCCGACAGCCAATCGGGCCGCTCCCATAACCGGAGCGGCCTTTTTTTGTGCCCCGGTGAACTCCCGGCGCATCGTGCACCCGGCTAAAGGTACGGCTCTCCAATAGCGCGGGCGCTGCGATTCCACGCTGCTACACCTCCAGCTTTTGCCCCTGAATGGCCTTCGCCATCAGCTCCGGAAACTTCGCCGGCGTGCAGGCGAAGCTGGGGATGTCCAGCGCTGCCAGCTGCCCGGCCATGCGGCGGTCGAAGCTCGGAGCGCCGTCGTCGCTTAGGGCCAGCAGCACCATGATGTTCACGCCGGCGGCTTTGAGAGCGGCGGCGCGCTGTATCATTTCCGCTTCGTTGCCGCCTTCGTAGAGGTCGGTGATGAGGACGAGAATGGTATCCGTCGGGCGCGTAATCAGCTGCTGGCAGTAGGTGAGGACCAGGTTGATATCGGTACCGCCGCCCAGCTGCACGCCGAAGAGCAAATCGACCGGGTCGTGCAGGTTTTCGCTCAGGTTCACCACGGCCGTATCGAAAACCACCATGTGCGTTTTCACGGCTTTCAGCGAAGCCAGCACCGCCCCAAATACGCCCGCGTACACCACCGATGAGGCCATCGAGCCGCTCTGGTCCACGCAGAGCACGATTTCCTTCAGCGCCTGCCCGCGCCGGCCGAAACCCACCAGCCGCTCCGGAATAATGGTTTTGTGCGCCGCCTGATAGTGCTTGAGGTTGGCCTTGATGGTCGCGCCCCAGTCAATTTCGTGGTAGCGGGGCCGCGGGTTGCGCACGGCCCGGCTCAATGCGCCTTGCACCGCTTGCCGCAGCGGGTTGCTCAGCTTCTTTTCCAGCTCACGCACCACTTTGGTAATGACTTCACGGGCGGTGGCTTTAGCCTTCTGCGGCATCACCCGGCTCAGCGACATGAGCGTGCCCACGAGGTGCACGTCGGCCTGCACCGTGCGCAGGATTTCGGGCTCCAGCAGCAGCTGGTTCAGGCCCAGGCGCGACATGGCATCCTGCTGCATGATGGCCACCACTTCAGTCGGGAAATACGTCCGAATGTCGCCCAGCCAGCGGCTCACGCGGGGCGCCGAGCCGCCCAGGCCGGCCTTGCGCTCGCTCTGGTCGCCGTCGTAGAGGGCAGTGAGCACGTCATCCATCCGGCCGTAGTCGGGCGGCATGGGTACGGCGTTGGCCGCGTCGGCGGCGCTGCCGAGCACGAGTTTCCAGCGAGTTTGAGTAGGGGGCATGGATGTGGTTACATTGGTTTAGACCGTCATGCTGAGCGTAGTCGAAGCATTTCTACCGCGAAGAGTGAATCCAATCGAAAGGAATTAGTTGTGCGGTAGTGATGCTTCGACTGCGCTCAGCATGACGGTCAAGAGTTGACATAATAAGTAAACAACTTACCCACCCAGCAGCTCGCGTAGCCCCGGCAGCACCCGCGCCCCGCGCTCCCAATCGAAATCCGCCGTTTCCGGCGTGGCAGCAACGGCCGCATCTGTATTCGCAATCTCCAGAATCTGCCGGCGCTCGGGCAGCGAGAAATCGGTGAAGGCCCGGCGCAGCAGCGGTACGATTTCGCGGAACGTATCCTCTTTGAGCTCGCCCAGCCAGGTATCGAGCAGGTCGAACAACTCGCGGTGATGGATGAGCAGCAGGCCCGAGCCGCGCAGGAATCCTTCAATCCAGGCGGTGGCGTAGTCGGTGGGCTGGGCGGGGGCCAGGGCCAGGCCGAGGGTGACGGCCGTGGCGGCGGCATCGGCCTGTTGGGCGTCGAAAAGCAGGCGGGCGGCGGTGCCGGCCAGCAGGCCGTTGGTGGCGGCGTGTCGCTGCACAGCGGCCAGGGCGGCGTACCAGTCGGCTTCGTGGGCATCGTTTTGCAGCAGCCGGATGGCCTGGTGGGCAGCTTCAAGGCGCTTCAGAAGCAACCGGGCCGCGGCATAATCCAGCCCCGCGCAGGCGGCGGGCAGGCCGATGCACAGGCGCGGCACCAGCTGCTGCACTACCTGGGCCACCTGCCGGGTGTCGGTGCGGCGCACATTGCCGTAGCGCAGCACCTGGGCCAGCGGGGGCAGGGCGGCCAGCAGGTGGGTCACATCGCGCGTGCCGGCCCCGATGGTTTCGAGCCGCGCCACCAGCACCGGAATGGCCGGGCCGAGGTCGGCGCGCAAAGCCTCTTCCAGCAGCGTGCTCACGGCTTCTAAGCTGGTGGCTTCGGCGGCGCGGGCCGTGGCGCGGGCGGCGGCGGCGGCCAGCACGGTGTTGCCCCAGCGGCCGGCCTCAATCACGGCCAGCGCCATTTCGGGCTCCCATTCCAGCGTCCAGATTTCGTGGAAGGTGCCGCGGGTGCCGACCACTTCCTCGGGCTCGCCCCAGTTGATGTCGAGCAGGCGCAGGCGGTGCAGCAGGTGGCTGCGTTCGAGCTGGGCGGGCTGGCGCAGGTCGAGGTCGAGTGGTTTGGGCGTGGCTTCTGGCTTGAGGCGCAGCGACTTTTGCTGCTGCGCTAAATCCTGCTGCAAGGGCGTGGCGGGCAGGCCGGCGGGCACCTCGCCCAGCTTCACCCCAATCACCAGCTCCTTCTGCACCAGCGCCAGCGGCTCGGCATAGCCGCCCCCCAGGATGGCCACGGCGGCTTCCTGCAGCTCGTCGATGCCCGGCAGCGCCAGCCCGCGCATGGCGGCCAGCGCCGCCGCCAGCCGCACACCCTCAATGGCGTGGGCCGAGGACGCATCCACGTCCTGCCCGCGCAGTAGGCGGGTGGCGCGCACCATCCAGTGGATCAGGACTTCGGCCCTCGGTTGGGCAAACAGCAGCTCGTACCAGGCCGGCGAGAGCACGCCCGCCCCGTAGCCCGAGCTGAACGACAGCCGCTCGTAGGTCCACGGAATCCAGGTGGTTTCGGTGGCGACTTTTTTCAGACCTTTCAGCCGCGCCTTGTCTTCTTTTTTGAGCAGCTCGGCCCGCAGCACGGGCGCGTGCCAAGCCCCGCATACTACGGCCACGCGCGGATAGCCCTGGGCGAGGGTGGCCCGCAGGGTTTCGCGCATAAAAGCCTCGCGCAGTAGGGTCTCCGCGGTTTCGGGGCGGTGTAATTCCTCGCGCAGCGCCGTCATCAGCTCCAGCACCACGGCGAAGGTGTCGGCGTTGCCGGGCGCGTGTTCGAGGTGGGTTTCCCACCACTGCTCTGAGTCGGTGTAGCCGGCCAGGCGGGCGATGTAGGCGACGGGGTCGGTTTCCACGATTTCGCCCTCCGCGTGCGCCTCACCCCCTGACCCCCTCTCCAAAAGAGAGGGGGCACCGGACTTACTCCCGGCGGAATCGTTTTCAATAACCGGTTCCCTCTCTTTTTTGGAGAGGGGGGCAGGGGGTGAGGTCGGCGCGGAGGGCGTCAACTCCGCCACCGCATCGCGCATCCCAAACCGCAACGACATCGGCAAATCCATGCACCGCACATGCGCCTCATTTCTTGCGCACCAGTGCACGGCCTGCCACTCCGGCGAGAACTCGGCAAACGGCAGAAACGAGGCCTGCCCTTGCTGCTTCGGGTTATACACCAGCAGGGCCACCGGTGGCACTAGCTCCGGGTGGGTGGCCGTGGCCAGGGCCGCTTCGGCATCGGCGGGGCACTCCAGTAGCACGATATCGGGCCGGAAGGCTTCGAGGGCGGCCACGAGGCTGGCGGCGCTGCCAGGGCCGTGGTGGCGAATGCCGAACAGGCGGAGGTCGGTGGGCATGGTAAGTAAGAGAGGAAGGCCTATTCGCCGCGGTAGAGCACGTCGGTGCGCAAAACGTATTTGCGGCCTTGGGTTACGGAGCAGCCTTTGTGGCGCAACTCGTGCCGGAAGCACAGGGCTGCGCCGCGCTGAGGCGTGATGGTAATTTCTTCGAATTCGGTTTCACCACCCGCGAAATCATCATTTAGGTAGAGTAGAAAAGTCCAGCGGCTGGCTACCGCATCAGCAAGGCGAATGCGGCCATCCTTGTGCTTGTTGAATCGCTCGCCCACGTCGTAGCGATAGAAACGGAACTGCTCGTGCAAGCCAACAGCAGGCGCTCCGTCGGGCTCGGCGGGCACAAACGGTTGCGTGCGCAGCCAGAGCGCATGGGCTAATTCTGCATCCGTATACTCCAACCTGAAATTGTTGCGTATGCCTCTGATGAGCTGCGCTCCTACGCTGGTGGCCACGCCCGCTTCGGCGTACCCGAGCTGCTCGCTGCGGGCAATCAGCTTGCTGCATTCGTCAGGCGAAAAAAAATCGGTGATTTCAAAAATGGAATCGGTGAGGCGGTGTAGCAGCATGAGGATAAATCTGGAAAGGACGCAGCCGGGAAGTGCCTGCGGCGAGGGATGGCGAGCCGAAAATACGCGGTAGCATACACATCAATGAGCCGGGGCGGTAAAAAAGCGAACAACGGCAAGCTCAACCAATAATGGGCCAACCACCGGCGGTGCAACGTGGGCGTTTCAGTAATCAGCACCCTCGAAAAGGACCACCGTGGCGTTTCCCCACAATTCCAGCGCCGCCGCCAGCTGCGTTAAAACGGATGATTGATATGCGTCATAAAGCACCAGCTCGCCTACTTGCAGCGAGCGGAATCCGGGCCCTTTTCCCGGGTGGGTGACGACCAGGCTGATGCGCGGCCCCGGGCCCCGGGTTGGCAGCAGCACGGTGCTCCATTTTGTAGAAAGGGCCCACGGCCCCGGTGCGTCCGTCGGCCACAGGGCTGCCTGCCGCTCGCCTAGCTGTCTACCAAGCACATGGGGCGTCTGGTACATTCCGTTATGATGTAACGCCCACTGTGCCTGTCGAAACAGGATTTCGGACGCGGTCAGGTCAACCGTCGGGTGAGGGCCTTGACGGAGCTGGGCTTCTTTGAGCTCGAATAGCTGTGGGGCCAGCGGCCGGTTTGCGGCGGCATTCAGTAGGGTCTCCTGGGCTTGGTGCGCCATCAGGTAGGGCTGGGCCGCCGTCAGTACATCTTGCCATTCCAGCGCCAGCGTAGCTGTTGGCCCGCCGGTTTCGGGCTGGATGGCCCGGTACACCAGCATCGAAACATGCTGCCAGCGCTGTGGCCACGTGGCCCGGAACAGCAAGGCCCCGCGCTCCGGCCGCAGCTGTTCGGTACTGGCTGCCGGCGCGTCGGGCGGCCCGAGCAGGGCATTCAGCGGGGCAAGCCAGTGCGCCAGGGTAGCCGCGCCGCTAAGGTGTGGCGGCGTGGGGGCCAACTGGTAATGCACCCGTAGTATGGGCTTGTTCTGGGCCGGTGCCCGCAAATAGCACTCCGTGGCAGCTACGCCGAAGACTGACCGACAAGCGCCGCGTAAACTGGGCTCGCCTTCCACCCGGTGCCATTCCCGGCCCGTGGTGTGGGCGGCTACATCGAGTAGGGTAGAGCCCCAGGGGAGGATGAGCTCGGCGATGGGAAAACCGTTTTCAAAGGGTAATAGCATGTTTGCAAAACAGGTTTCAGTGGCTACGGGCAACGAATTGAATTACAAACCTGGCGGTGGCGAGGGCCGTTTCCGCATCAGCGGGGCACTCGAGCAGCACGATATCGGGCCGGAAAGCATCGAGGGCGGCCACGAAGCTGGCGGCGCTGCCGGGGCCGTGGTGGCGAATGCCGAACAGGCGGGGGGCGTTGGGCATGGCTGGCGAGCGAATGCTAAAAATAGTTCACAATGCTGTACTGTATTGGTTAGTTGAATTGACAAGTTAAATTGGTATACACTCAGATTAACCGCACTATGAGGCACTGGGGTTAGATTTGGGTTTG
>JANNDE010000393.1:0-10601 GCA_031387395.1 Hymenobacter sp. | reverse complement strand
TTCGGGGCTCAACCGGCGCGGGAGGCGTTGCGCAAACTGGCGCGGTTGGTGCGCGTGCTGGCCGTGGATGAGGGAGTGGTGCAGGCCGCACTCAATTCCGAATTTGCCGACGTGGAGGACGCGATGCAATACTTCGCCGCGCTGAATGTGCCGAACTTGGTTGCTATTGTCACCGGCGACCCGAAAGGATTTAAGGCTGGGGAGTTATTGGTTATCAGTCCTACGGAGGCACAGCAGTTGCTGGTTGGGTAACTCCTGCTACCCCAGCCGCTACGGCCACGGCGGCGGGGCGGGAATTGAAACAAAAAGTCTCGTCAGTACACAACTGGCGGGACTTTTCTATTTTGAAACCAACTTATCGAAAGGTGCCTAGAAACTCCTGCAAGCTAATAATGGGCACCCGGGGAAACTCCAGCTGCCTGAGGGCCTCAAAGTGGCGGTCGTTGGTGACCAGGTAATCGGCGTTGGCAGCGATGGCGACGTCCACGTATTTATTGTCGTCCGGGTCGGCTTCAACCAGTTGCCATTTGTAGTAGGCTTCCTGAAATGAGGTGTTGGGAGCATTTATCAGAATCTCGGTTACGCGCTGGGCGGTGGCTGCGGAGTAATACTGGGCGAGTATCTCCTCGTATTCCGTCAGTATTTCATTGCTGAGTATCCACTTAAATGCTTCGCTAACAAATAGCTCGTATAGGCGATGGAACGGGCTGTTACGATTGAGGGAAGCCAGCAAGCAATTGGTGTCGATAACTGCCCGGCGCATCAGGATGGCGCGTTAAGCATCCGCTCGTAGTCTTCGGCGGTATAGCCACGCTCGTCGTCAATGCGTTCTACTTCGGCCAGCATCTTTTGGGAGAGGTGGGCCACGATGACGCGGCGTAGCTCAATGGTGTCCTCGTCGCTCATGCCGCGCTCAAACAAGCGAAGCAGACTAATTTGTAAGCTATTGAGCTTGGTGGGCTGGAAGGGAACAGTGGGAGACATGGCAGTAAGGCAGTTGGTGCAGTAGCAAGTTAACGCCAAAGGGCTACAAAATGGTGCAGCCGCTGACGCTCTAGCGCACGCCTCGCCGAAACTTTCGCTACTGCCGTCGCGGCCGCTACGGCGGCGGGGCGGGGGGAATTGAAACAGTAAAAGACCCCATCAGCGTCGTGCTGGCGGGGCCTTTTACTTCAAATGGAGGCGAGGAATGTTTGAAAGCTAACAACCGGTACCCGTGGAAACGGCAGTTGCTGTAGTAGCTGAAAGTGCTGGTCGTTGGTGACCAGAAAATCAGCACTGGCCGCGATGGCTACATCCACAAATTTATTGTCGTCGGGGTCTTCGGTGATGAGCTGCCATTTGTAGTAGGCTTCCTGCCGGTGCGTGTTGGGCGCGAAGGCCAGCACATTGAGCACGGCGGCAGCGGTGAGCGGCGAGTAGCGCCGCGTGAGTATTTCATCGTATTCCGTCAGGATTTCGTTGCTGATTACCCACTCAAAAGCCTCGGCGGCGAACAAGTCATACAGCGCCCGAAACGGACTGTTGGGGCCGACGGAAGCCACCAGGCAATGGGTATCGATAACCGCCCGCCGCATTAGGACGGCTCGTTCAGCATTCGCTCGTAATCCTCGGCGGTGTAGCCCCGTTCCTCATCGATGCGGCCCGCTTCGCGGCGCATAATCTCCAGGTACGATTTGACCATGAGCCGTTTCAACTCCAGGGTTTCTTCCTCGCTCATGCCGCGCTCAAACATGTGCAGCAGGCTGACTTGAATGGGATTGAGCCGGGTAGGCTGAACGGGTGAGACGGGTGACATGGCGGAATATCGAGTTAAGAATAAAGCAAGATAACGCCTGCCTGTGAAAAAAGGGTGCTGCTTGGCTTGTGCCGGCAGGCGTTGCAAGGCATTACCCTTGCACCAGGGCACGCCTGCCGAAACGTCCGCTACCCCGGCCGCGGCCGCCCCGGCGGCGGGGCGCGTGGGGTGGGAGCGGGGTGGCACCTGAAGACACTGTTGCTACTTGCGCTGCCCGGGGTGGCGGCCGGAGGCGGAGCTAATGGCAACATCGGCTACCGCGAAGGCTGGCCCTGGGGGCGCGACCCGGACGTAGATGATTGTCCGCCGTCGGCTGGCTTCTAGCTTTGCCGCATGGCTTCCGTCTTTCAGACTTACCTACAGCTCGGCTTTCTGCACATCTGCACGCCGCGGGCCGCCGACCACCTCACGTTTCTGCTGGCCTTGTGCGCGCCCTACGTGCTGCGCGACTGGCGGCGCGTGCTGGCGCTGGTCACGAGCTTCACGGTGGGCCACTCGCTCACGCTGGCCCTGGCCACGCTGGGCGTAGTGGCGTTCAAGCCGGCAGTTGTTGAGGCATTGATTCCGGTTACCATCCTGCTCACTGCTTTGCTGAACCTGCGCGCGGCCCGCGCCGCCGCGCCGCGTCCCTCGTTGCGGCAGCGTCCGGCCCCGGTGCTGGCCGCCGCCCCCAACGCCCTGGCCCTGGGTTTCGGGCTGGTTCACGGGCTGGGGTTTTCGAACTACCTGCGGGTGCTGCTCGGGCCGAACAGCCGGCCGATTGAGGAGCTGCTGGCCTTCAACGTGGGCGTGGAATTGGGTCAAATCCTCATTGTATCGGCCATTCTGCTGGTTGGGGCGGTGCTGCTGGGCCGCCTGCGCGTGGCGCGACGCGACTGGCTGCTGACGACCAGCGGCGCGGCCCTGGGCATTGCCGCGCTGCTGCTGCTGCTGCTGCAACAGCTCTGGCCGTAGTAGTCCCCACGCAACCCCGACGTAACTTTAGCGACTTTCTCAGCTTTCGCTTTTTCTGATTTTTTTCCACTTACGGTTTTTCTATGCGTCGTCTCTTATTCGCCGGTCTGGTGCTGGCCGTGGCCGGGCAGCGGCCCGCCGTGGCCCAGACCACCAACTCGGGCACCGACAAATTCGCGCAGCTCGAAACGATGCTGCCCACGCCCAACTCCTACCGCACCGCCAGCGGCGCGCCTGGCAACGACTACTGGCAGCAGCGTGCCGACTACGACATCAAAGTCACGCTCGATGATGCCAAGCAGGCCCTCACCGGCCGCGAAACCATCACCTACACCAACCTCTCGCCCGATGCGCTGCCCTACCTCTGGGTGCAGCTCGACCAGAATATCTTCGAGAAAAACTCCATCGCCAACGCCACGCAGGTGGGCCAGCTGCAGGACAGGATGTCGTTCCAGGCGATGGAGGGTATGATGTCGGATTTCGATGGCGGCTTCAAAATCGAGGCCGTGACCGGCAAGGACGGCCGCGCCCTGCACACCGTGACGAACAACACGATGATGCGCGTGGACCTGCCCACGCCGCTGCTGCCGCGCCAGGCCGTGTCGTTCCAGGTGAAGTGGCACTACAACATCACCGACCAGTCGAAAATAAACGGCCGCAGCGGCTTCGAATACTTCGCCGACGATAAGAACTACCTCTACGAGATGGCCCAGTTCTACCCCCGCATGGCCGTGTACTCCGACAATCAGGGCTGGCAGCACAAGCAGTTTCTGGGCAACGGCGAGTTCACGCTGCCCTTTGGCGACTATAAGGTGAGCATCACCGCGCCCGCCGACCACATCGTGGGGGCCACCGGCACGCTGCAAAACGCCGCCCAGGTGCTCACCGGCGCGCAAATGAAGCGCTGGGAACAGGCCAAATCGGCTACCAAGCCCGTGCTCATCGTGAGCCAGGATGAGGCCGTGAAGAACGAAGCCAGCCGCGCCACCGACACCAAAACCTGGACGTTTGCCGCCAAAAACGTGCGCGACTTTGCCTGGGCCAGCTCGCGCAAGTTCATCTGGGATGCCATGCAGATTAAGCAGGACGACCAGCCCGTGATGTGCATGAGCTATTACCCCAAGGAAGGCAACCCGCTCTGGGGCCAGTACTCGACGCAGGTGGTGGCCCACACCATCAAAACCTACTCGAAATACACCATTCCGTACGCCTACCCGGTGGCCATTTCGGTGCACGGCCCGGTGGGCGGCATGGAGTACCCGATGCTGTGCTTCAACGGCGGCCGGCCCGAGAAGGACGGCACCTACTCGGCGCAGGTGAAATACGGGATGATTTCGGTGATTATCCACGAAGTGGGCCACAACTTCTTCCCCATGATTATCAACTCCGACGAGCGGCAGTGGTCGTGGATGGATGAGGGCCTGAACTCCTTCGTGGAGTTTCTGGCCGAGCAGGAGTGGGAGCGCAACTACCCCAGCCGCCGCGGCGAGCCCCGCAATATCGCGGCCTATATGGCCACGGGCAGCAACCTGCAGTCGCCGATTATGACGAACTCGGAGTCGGCCCTGCAGTTCGGTAACAATGCCTATGGCAAGCCCGCCACGGCCCTCAACATCCTGCGCGAAACGGTGATGGGCCGCGAGCTGTTCGACTACGCCTTCAAAACCTACGCCCAGCGCTGGGCCTACAAGCACCCCACGCCCGCCGACCTGTTCCGGACCATGGAGGACGCCTCGGCGGTGGACCTCGACTGGTTCTGGCGCGGCTGGTTCTACACCACCGAGCATACCGATATTGCCCTGGAGTCGGTGAAATCCTACAACGCCAGCACCCGCAACCCGCAGGTCGAAAATGCTCGCCTGCAGCAGCAGAAGGCCGCCGCGCCGCAGTCCATCACGGCCCAGCGCAACGCCACCGACATCGCCAAAACGCTGGTGGATGAGAAGCCCGAGCTGAAGGATTTCTACAACAACTACGACCCCCTGGCCGTGACGCCCGCCGACCAGCAGCGCTACACCACCATGCTCGGCACCCTCACGTCCGAGCAGCAGCAGCGGCTGAGCGACTCGCAGAGCAACTTCTACGAGCTAAGCCTGCGCAACGTGGGCGGCCTGGTGATGCCCGTGGTGCTGCAACTGACCTACGCCGACAACACTCAGGAAATCCAGACTATCCCGGCCGAAATCTGGCGCAAGAACAACGCCCAGGTCACCAGGGTCATCGTCACCAAGAAGCCCGTCATCAGTTTCGTCATCGACCCCTTCCAGCAAACGGCCGACACCGATTTGAGCAACAACGCCTTCCCGCGCCAGCCCGCCGCCTCGCGCTTCGAGCTGTTTCAGCAGCAGCAGCAGCAGGCCCCGGCCAACCCCATGCAGGCCGCCAAAGCCACCAGCCCTATGCAGAAGCTGGAGCAGAAGCCCGGTAGCACCGGGCAATAGGCCTCACCTCACCCCCCGGCCCCCTCTCCCGCGGAGAGGGGGAGCCATGGCGGATTTCTGGCAATTACTGGTTAAAGCAAAAAAGCCTTCGCTGCGTAGCGAAGGCTTTTTTTGTGAGGAATGGCGTCAGGCTCCCCCTCTCCGCGGGAGAGGGGGCCGGGGGTGAGGTGACCCGGTCACTTCGGGCTATGCCTTCTTGCCATTGGGGGCCTCACCGCCCACCATGCGCGAAATCAGGCCGTGGTCTTCCGTGCTTTCGGCCCACACCACGCCCGCTACGTGCAGCACGAGGAAGCCGATAATCAGGTACATGGTCACGTTGTGGGTTTCCTCGGCCAGATGGTGGATGCCCTGCAGCCAGGATACATCCTCGTAAATCATAATCACGCCGGTCAGCACCATGATGGTGATGAAAAGGTAAAACAGCGCGTACGTAGTTTTGGCAAACAGAATTTTGCCGGCCTTGCCCTTCTCGGCGGGCGGCGCCAGACGGTAGCGACGCAAAACTTCCAGCAGCCGCGCTGAGAAGTGCAGCTCCGACGGGCCCGTGAGCTGGATAATGAGGCGCAGCCCCCACAAGGCCACCAGCCCCCAGCCGGCGTAGATGTGCCAGGCCCAGATGCGGTCGCCGATGATGTGGGCGAAGGAATTGGCCTGCTTAGCCGTCAGGGCCACGTGCTGCTGGTCGAGGTCGTGCAGAAACTCCGGCACGGCCGAGCGCGCGCTCACAATTACCTTCAGAAACAGGATGGTAGCCAGCTGAAAGGTGATGAGCGCGGAGTTTCCCCAGTGCCAGAAGCGCAGCGGCGCGCGGTAGTCTTTGGTAGGAGCCTGGGTGGCGGGAGGGGCGGTGGTCGGCGTCATTGGCGGAAAATGGAGGGAAATAATAAGACGGTTAGGTCGGCAGGGCAACGGCTTCTACGGTGGCGGCCGGCTGCCGTTCAACGCGGCCGGGATATTGGCGCAGGGCATGCTCCAGGCAGTCGAACGCCGCGCTCAGGTCGGTCCGGTTGATGACGTAGGCGATGCGCACTTCCTGGCGGCCCAGGCCTGGCGTCTGGTAAAAGCCGTTGGCGGGCGAGAGTATCAGGGTCTGGTTGTGGTAGGAAAAGGATTCCAGGAGCCACTGGCCAAATTTTTCGGTGTCATCTACCGGCAAATGGGCCAGTACGTAGAACGCGCCGCCGGGGCGTGGGCACACTACACTCGGCATGGCCTGCAGGCGGGCCACCGTGAGGTCGCGCCGGGCGAGGTACTCGGCCTTGCTGGAATCGAAATACGACTCGGGCAGCTCGGCGGCGGCTTCGGCCAGCAGCATGCCCAGGCCGGGGGGGCTCACCCGCATCTGGGCGAAGCGAAAGGCCGCCGCGTACACTTCCTTGTTCAGCGTCACCAGCGCGCCCACTCGGGCTCCGCAGGCGCTATAACGCTTCGAAATGGTGTCCACCACCACCACGTTGGGCTCGGCCCCGGCCAGCTCCAGCGCGCTCACGTAGGGCGCATCGTAGCAGAATTCGCGGTAGGCCTCGTCCGAAATCAGGTACAGCTTATGGGCTTTGCACAGCGCCAGCATGCTTTCGAGCTCGGTGCGGCTGTACACGTAGCCGGTGGGGTTGCTGGGGTTGCAGATGAGAATGGCCCTGGTGCGCGGCGTGATGGCCCGCTCGAAATCGGCCAGCGGCGGCAGGGCAAAGTTGTCCTCAATGCGCGCCGTCACGGGCACGATGTGCACGCCCGCCGCAATGGCAAATGCCGTGTAGGTACCGTAAAAAGGCTCCTGAATGACGATTTCATCGCCGGGGTTCAGGCAGGTAAGCATCGCGAACAGGATGGCTTCGCTGCCGCCCGTGGTCACGATAATATCCTCCATCACTACGGGCAGGCCGGCGCGCTGGTAGTAGGCGGCCAGCTTGCGGCGGTAGCTCTCGGTGCCCGCGCCGTGGCTGTAGCCCAGCACCCGGATGTCGGCGTTGCGCACGGCATCGAGCGCGGCGGGCGGCGTCTCAATATCGGGCTGCCCGATGTTGAGCGGATATACGATTTTACCTTGCTGGTGCGCCATATCGGCGTACGGTGCCAGCTTGCGAAACGGCGAAATAGGCATGGCCCGTCCCCGTTGAGAAATTTCTAACATACTGCTGATTTAAAACCCCCGGTTGGCGCTACTCCCGCCGCCGGGCCCCATAATAGGCTAAAGTTACTAGTGCCGGGCCGGTTACAGGTACTTCTGGTACAGATTGTACAGAATCCGTAGGTCGGCTTCGGTCAGCGGCGCGCCCACGTCCTGCTGAATAAAGTGCAGCTTGAACGCCCGAATGGCCGCCGGCAAGTCCCGCGTATCGTACCCAATAATGCGCAACGCCTCGCGCGGACTGAATACGGTAATTGGCCCGTTCAGGCGCGCCAGCTGGGCAATCCACCCGGTTGGTGTCGGTGGGCAGGGGAGGGGCGGCATTTTCGGTTTCGGGTGGGCGCGGGGTCAGCAGGCGGCCCCCTGATGCAAGGCAATTTCGGCAAGAGGTCCAGCGGGCGCTCGACCCCGCACACATTCGGGGCCTGCCGTATGGGGCTTGGCTCGGATAGAAAAACAACGAGCGGATGGTTGGTACCATCCGCTCGTTGCATAGAAAAATAAGTTTCGTGGGTGTCGTGCGGCCATTGAACGGACGCCAGGCGGCTACCGGGCGGGCGGCGAAAAGCCGCCCGCCTGCGTCGTTCAGTCGTTACTTGGCATACGCCACGGCGCGCATCTCCCGAATTACGGTGATTTTAATCTGGCCAGGGTACTGCATCTCCTTCTCGATTTTCTGCGAAATCTCGAAGCTCAGCTCGGCGGCGCGCTCGTCGGTCACGTTCTCAGCGTCCACCATCACGCGCAGCTCGCGGCCGGCCTGGATGGCGAAGCACTGGTTCACGCCTTTGAAGCCGTTGGCGGTTTCTTCCAGCTGCTTCAGGCGCTTGATGTAGCTTTCCATCATCTCGCGGCGGGCACCGGGGCGCGAGCCCGAAATGGCGTCGCAAGCCTGCACCAGGGGTGAAATCATGGCCGTCATCTCAATCTCGTCGTGGTGGGCCCCGATGGCGTTTACTACGTCGGGATGCTCTTTCCACTTCTTGGCCATCTCCATGCCCAGAATGGCGTGGGGCAGCTCGGGCTCCTCGGTGCTCACCTTACCAATGTCGTGGAGCAGGCCGGCGCGCTTGGCTTTCTTCACGTCGAGGCCCATCTCGGCGGCCATGGTGGCGCAGAGGTTGGCTACTTCGCGGCTGTGCTGCAGCAAGTTCTGGCCGTACGACGAGCGGAAACGCATGCGCCCCACCATCTTAATCAGCTCGGGGTGCAGGCCATGAATACCCAGGTCGATGATGGTTTTCTCGCCAATCTCGACGATTTCCTCCTCGATATTTTTGCGGGTCTTCGCCACAATCTCCTCCACGCGGGCCGGGTGAATGCGGCCGTCCTTCACCAGCAGGTGCAGCGAGAGGCGGGCGATTTCGCGCCGTACTGGGTCGAATCCCGAGATGATGATGGCCTCCGGCGTGTCGTCCACGATGATTTCCACGCCCGTCGCGGCTTCCAGCGCGCGGATGTTGCGGCCCTCGCGGCCAATGATTTTGCCCTTCACGTCGTCGCTTTCAATGTTGAAAATCGACACGCAGTTCTCGATGGCGTGCTCCGAAGCGGTGCGCTGAATGGTTTCGAGCACAATCTTCTTGGCGTCCTTGGTGGCGGTGAGCTTGGCCTGGGCCACGGTGTCCTTCACGAAGGAGCTGGCCTGAATCTGGGCCTCGTTCTTGAGGCTTTCCACCAGCTGCTCGCGGGCCTCGGCGGCGGTCAGGTTGGCAATGGTTTCGAGCTGGCGCTGCACCGAGTGCAGCTGCTCGTCGGCCTCGCGCTGCTTCTCTTCCAGCTCGGCCATGGTTTCTTCGTGGTCCGTGCGGCGCTTTTCGGCCTGGCTGTCGAGCTTGTCGCGCAGCTGCTGGGTGTCAGTCTGGTTCTTCTCGCGCTGGCGCTCCAACTCCACCTCTTTCTTCTGCAGCTGCTCGAGCTGGCGCTGGGTGGTTTCGGTGAGCATCTTAATGCTCTGTTCCTGCTCCACCACGCCCTGGCGGCGCTGGGTCAGCTCGCCTTCCAGCTCGGTTTTCAGGCGGCGGCTCTCCTGGTCGAACTCGTTGCGCAGCGTCTTGAACTTATTCTTGCTCTGCTCGAGGCGCTCGTCGGCCTGCTTGATTTTCTCATCGCGAAGGCGGGTACCTTTCTCCTCCGCGTCGCGGAGGATTTGCTGGGCGCGGGCCGTGGCCTCGCCCTCGTGGTCGAGCCGGGCTTTGCCGGCCAACTGCCTGCCTACCAGGATGCCCGCCACGAGGGCGACCACCGCTGCCAGCAGGCAGTACATTATTAAAGGGGTCATATAGCTTATGGTTTTTGGATGGGTGAAAAACCATAACCGGGTAGAACGATTTTGCCCGGGCTCGGGCGGAAGCGGCCGATTGCCGCGCCGCCCAGCCGGGCCAACGAGTGTGTGGGTGCTGCGTGTAAGTAGTGAGATTTCAGTAGCAGGTAACAGGACTTATTGTCCCATTTTCTAATCAGTGCGTCAGTTTCTTACTGCTTGCTACTAATTACTTGCTACTAACCAGCCACTCAACTCGCCAGCACCACGCCGGATAGTAGCTCGTCGAAACGAGCTAGCCGTTCGGTTAGCGCCGCATCGGTGCCATCCTTTTCCTTGCTCACTTTCAATTGGTCGGCCATGGTGGCCAAGGCAATCATGGCCAGCAGGTCCTGTTTATCCTGAATGCCGTAGCCTTCCCGGAATTCGCGCAGCTTGTCGCCCAACAGGCGGCCGGCTAAGCGCAGCCGTTCCTCATCCTGCACGTCAACGCGCATGGGATAGTCCCGGTCAGCAATTCGGATTTTGATGGCTAGTTCGCTCATAGGGCGAAAGTTAAGGCAGTGGGGTGAGGGTCGTTCGGTTTAGTCTCTCAAATAGGCAAGACACTTATCCAGTTCGCGGATGTATTCGTTGAGGCGCAGTTTTAATTCGTTGGCGTGGGTGGGTTCCCCAGCTATGGTGTGTACAAGTTTAACAATATTTTCCTGGTTTTGGCGCTCCTTGAGTTGTCGGTCCTTCTCGCGCAGGTCGCCCCTGAGCTGCTGCACGGTGGTGTTGGCATCGGCCAGGTCCTCGCGCAATTGCTGATAGGCAGCCACTAAGGTGGTCATCTGCCGCTCGAGGCGGTCGAGTTGCGCAAGCTGTTGGGAGGAGGCCACGGGCAGGTAAATTTTTGGGTGAAGATAGCGCGACGGGCCGAAAGCTACGCTTTACCCGGCACTCGCTCGCGGCTTGTGCCTCAGAGGGGTTTGGTTTTGGGCGGAAGAAGATTAGGGAAAAAGAACGTCATGC
>JANNDE010000391.1:0-10903 GCA_031387395.1 Hymenobacter sp. | reverse complement strand
GGCACGGCCCCGTGCCATCGCCACCAAGCCGCGTAACATCAGATAATCAATACTCCGTTTCTCAGGAATCGGGTAAAGATTATAACGGCCCGATTCGGTTATGAGCGTGTAATTGCTGTGTGGTGTAAAACCACTGGCTGGCGTTGAAACTACCTGAAACTGCTTTGGAGTCACCTGAAGTAGATGTAGCGAAAAAGCACTGCCGCCTTTCACCATACAAGCGCGAATACTGCTTGTCACAACTGAGCCACCGCATTGCCGAAAACGGCTTTGACGCGTTTGCGCAGCGAGCTCCTTCTGGAAGTTTAACGCTCCGGCAAACCCCATATCAGGGAACCACCAGATGGTATGGGCAAATACCATCGTTGAGTGAAACTGTATGCTGACCGGTTACCACTAAATTCACAGCTTTTCGAGCAAATAGCTGAGTCCAATTGCCAGACCGATTTTTGCTGTTCGCCACTCTTTCCCGACACCAATTCAATCTGACACTGAGCACCTTTTCTCATTCCACCATCACCGCCAGCGGATTTTCTCCCCGGCCTTGCCCGCGCGCAGCCGGGCGGGCACGCTGGCCAGAATCAACTCCCGCAACGCGGTGAGCAACGTCGTTCGTACGAAGCTATGATGCACTACCAGGCTCACCTCGCGCACCGGGGCCGGGGCTACGAAGCGCTTGAGGAGCGGGTTGGTGTCGACTTCGTCCAACACGGCCAGCTCGGGTACCAGCGTGTAGCCGTGGTGGTGGCGCACCAATTCCTTTAGCGTTTCGATGGAGCCGCTTTCGTAGGCAATGGCCCCGGTGGAGGCGGTCCGGCCGCACAGGTTCAGGACCTGGTTGCGGAAGCAGTGGCCCTCCTGCATCAGCCACAGGCCGGGGCTGGCGAGGTCGGCGGGGGATACAGTATCCTGAGCGGCCAACTGGTGGCTCTCGGAGGCCAGCAGCAGGAAAGGCTCGTCCAGCAGGGGAAACTCGTGCAACAGCCGGTCGTCGAGCGGGGTAACCAGTAGGCCCACATCCAGGCGGTAGTCTTTGAGGCGCAGCATGATTTCTTCCGAGCGCAGTTCCTCGATGTGGGCGCGCAAGTTGGGGTAGGCCGTGGTGAGGCCCACCAGGAAGCGGGGCACCAGGTACGGGGCCAGCGTGGAGATGACGCCCAGGCGCAGGTCGCCCACGACCTCGCCTTTGGCTACTTCCACCAACTCGCGCAGCTGCTGGGCTTCGCGCAATACGCGGCGGGCCTGGGCAATTACCTGGGTCCCGATGGCCGTGGGCTCCACTTTCCGCTGGGTGCGGTCGAAGAGCAGCACGCCCAGCTCCTCTTCCAGTTTTTGCACCTGCACGCTTAGCGCGGGCTGGCTCACGTAGCTTTTTTCGGCGGCCAGGCCGAACTGGCGGTGCGTATCCAGCGCCACGAGGTAGCCGAGTTGTTGAAGGTTCATAGCAGATAGCGGAAGCCTTGATATAGGTTTTGATTATAAAGTTATAAATAAAATCGATTTTGGTTATGCATCTGCGTGGATTAGCTTTGTGTAAAGCTGCTGGCCACGGGCCTTTCTGAGCAGCTCTAACTGCTTACCAATTGAGTCCGCAACCCTTTTAATTCATCCCGTCCCTAACCGGGGCGACACAAAACACTTTCAACATGAGCGCCAATCTGCATAACCTCCCCCCGGAAAACTCCATTCTCTACGACCTGAACACGCCCGCCGCCCAATGCCCCTTCAGCAGCGGCGCGGTGAAGCAGACGGCCGGGGGTGGCCGCACCAACCGCGAGTGGTGGCCCAACATGCTCAAGCTGAGCATCCTGCGCCAGCACTCGCCCCTTGTCGACCCCATGGACAAGGACTTCAACTACGCCGAGGAGTTCAACAAGCTCGACCTGAACGCCGTGAAGCAGGACCTGTTCGCGCTGATGACTAACTCGCAGGACTGGTGGCCGGCCGACTACGGTCACTACGGCCCGTTCTTCATTCGGATGGCCTGGCACAGCGCCGGCACCTACCGCATTGCCGACGGCCGCGGTGGTAGCGGCGCGGGCGCGCAGCGCTTCGCCCCCCTCAACAGCTGGCCCGACAACGCCAACCTCGACAAAGCCCGGCTCCTGCTGTGGCCCATCAAGCAGAAGTACGGCAAGAAAATATCCTGGGCCGACCTCATGATTCTGGCCGGCAACTGCGCCCTGGAGTCGATGGATTTCAAGCCCTTCGGCTTCGGCGGCGGCCGCGTCGATACCTGGGAGCCCCAGGAAGACGTGTACTGGGGCCCCGAAACCGAGTGGCTCGGCGACAAGCGTTACGTGGACGACCGGCAGCTGGAAAACCCGCTGGCCGCCGTGCAGATGGGCCTCATCTACGTGAATCCCGAAGGCCCCAACGGGGAGCCCGACCCGATTCGCTCGGCCCGCGACATCCGCGAAACCTTCGGCCGCATGGCCATGAACGACGAAGAAACCGTGGCCCTGATTGCCGGCGGCCACACCTTCGGCAAAACCCACGGCGCGGCCGACCCCGCCAAATTCGTGGGCCGCGAGCCCGCCGGGGCCAGCCTTGAAGAGCTGGGCCAGGGCTGGCGCAGCAGCTACGGCAAGGGCCACTCGGAGCACACCATCACCAGCGGCCTCGAAGGCGCCTGGACGAGCACGCCCGCCAAGTGGAGCAACGACTACTTCAACTTCCTGTTCGGCTACGAGTGGGAGCTGACCAAGAGCCCCGCCGGCGCGCACCAGTGGCGCCCCGTGAACGGCGGCGGTGCCGGCACCATCCCCGATGCCCACGACCCGGCCGTAACCCACGCTCCCTTCATGCTCACGACGGACATCGCCCTGCGCGCCGACCCGCTGTATGAGGTAATTTCGCGCCGCTTCCAGCAGCACCCCGACGAGTTTACCGATGCCTTCGCCCGTGCCTGGTTCAAGCTGACGCACCGCGACATGGGCCCCAAGGAGCGCTACCTCGGCCCCGAGGTGCCCACCGAGGAACTGCTCTGGCAGGACCCCACCCCCGCCATTACCTACCAGGCCATTGACGACCAGGACGTGGCCGCGCTGAAAGGCAAAATCGCCGATTCCGGCCTCACGGTGCAGCAGCTGGTGTCCACCGGCTGGGCGGCGGCCTCCACCTACCGGGGCTCCGACAAGCGTGGCGGCACCGATGGCGGCCGCCTGCGCCTGGCCCCGCAGCGCTACTGGGAGGTGAACAACCCGGCGCAGCTGTCGACCGTGCTGAACAAGCTCGGCGGCATCCAGCAGGACTTCAACAGCGCCCAAACCGGCGGCAAGCAGGTTTCAATGGCCGACCTCATCGTGCTGGCCGGCGTGGTCGGCATCGAGCAGGCCGCCAAGAATGCCGGCCACGACGTGACGGTGCCCTTCACCCCCGGCCGCGCCGATGCCACCCAGGAGCAGACCGACGTGGTATCGTTCGCCGCCCTGGAGCCGGCCGCCGATGGCTTCCGCAACTACCTGAAGACGCACCACCGCGCCGCCGCTGAAGAGCTACTGATTGACAAAGCCCAACTCCTGACTCTGACCGCCCCTGAGTTGACCGTGTTGTTCGGTGGCCTGCGCGCCATCAACATTAACTTCGATGCCGCAAACCACGGCGTGTTCACCAGCAACCCCGGTGCGCTCACCAACGACTACTTCCTGAACCTGCTCGACCTGAACACCACCTGGGCCGGCACGTCGGATGCGCAAAACGCCTTCAACGGCCGCGACCGCAAAACCGGCCAGGTAAAATGGACCGGCACCCGCGTCGACCTGATTTTCGGCTCGAACTCCGAGCTGCGCGCCCTGGCCGAAGTGTACGCCTGCGAAGATTCGAAAAAGAAATTCGTGAAGGACTTCGTAGCCGTGTGGGCCAAGGTGATGAACCTCGGCCGCTTCGACCTGGCCCAGGCGTAATACCGCCCGCCAGTGCTTCCGCCCCGTGAGGTGCGGAAGTAGCTAGTGCCTCAAAAGAAACGCCCCGTAACGAATTCGTTGCGGGGCGTTTTTATGTTGTAAAGCTGAGTGTTAGCTAAGAAACTATTCGTTGTGCCTTAGCAACCGCCCCCTTCGTGAGCACAGTGATTATTAATAGCTATTCCAAATCACTTCACAACCAACATGCTGTTTTTCAATCATTTCAACATAATATATTTTTAATTTTTTGTCAACCGGATTACCTGACAAGTCCAGTTTCTTAAGCTTTTGAAGTTTCGACAATTTTTCTATCATATCCTTAATATTTAGTCGACCACTCGAATTATTCCATAATGTGATAGTTTGGAGATTTTTGAGCGCAATAATATTCCTTGGCAAAGTATCAAGAGGAAAATAGTTGATGTTAAGATAATTTAATTTTGGAAGTTGTGCAAGCTTTCCAAATGAATCATAAAAGTCAAGATTTTTATTACTATCAAGTCCAATTTCTTTCAACTGCCTTAGTCTAGTGACACTTTGAGGCAATTGTTTAATGTCATTGGCAAAAAGCTCGAGAGCTTCCAGGTTCTTTAGCTTATCGATTTGATTAGGCAATTCAGTGAGCCCAGAATTCCAAATCCTTAGTATCTTCAACTTTTTTAGTTCACATATTTCAGATGGAATAATTTTGATTTTTGCATCTAGGACAATGAGAGTCTGCAAGTTTTTGAAACGGCCAATAAATTTTGGCAATGAAATGAAGTTGGGCTTGAAGATGTCCAGCTCATTAAGCCGTCTCAATTTCAAAATATCTTTTGAGAGTGAGTCAGGCATGTGCAAATTCAGACTGTAAACATCTTCCGGATTCTCCAATGCTTTAGCAATACTCACATATTCTTGTTTTGACTTCAATTCATTCTCAGTCAACAAGTGACGGTTACAACCTGAGATTGCAAATCCAATTAGAATTCCCACTACAACTTTCACCATGATTATCGTATCAATAATATTTATACTACCACAAATTGTGATTTTGCTGATTCGGATGGGTGAAGCCGAAGCATCTTTACCGCTCCGTTGAATTAGGATGCAAATACTCAATCAGATTCCCCAGCGGCTTTCAAAGCCAACGATTCAAGCTCTGGCAACAACCGGAAATTCGTTTGATTAATCTGGTTAAGCAACGGCTTGACCGATGGAATTACCCCGCGCAGCTTGGCTTTAATGATTACGCCAATCGTCCCGGTCAGATTCAATCCAAGCCGCTCCGCGATTTTACGGGCTTTGTAATCGTCCAGAATAATGGTGCAGTCCTGCGTTTCAAGCGCCAACGCAATGGCACTGGATTCGCCTTTGTCAATCTGCATCTCCAGAAGCTGTTGCCGGGTTTTGTCTTTCACCGCCACAACATTTACCCATTCGGGCAGCGTCTCGCCATATTCCACCGCAATATCCGGTGTTGTCACCACCTGCCCATAAACCTGATGCAGCAGTTCGAGCGCGCCAATCTTCGTCAGCACGATGAAGCAACTGGTCTCCGAAATAATGGCTCCAGGCATTCGCTATATCACTGGCTAAATTAGATGCCGGAGAATTGAATATAGACACGACATAACTACCTAATAATTCGGCAAAAGCCCACTTCGTCAAACCCGCTACTTCTGCCGCCTGACCCAGCGAGAGCTTGCCTTGCTCGTAAAGACGAGTCGAAACTATCATTGCGATGTCCCGATTATCCAAATCAAGCGCATCTGGGATGCTAATGGTGAGTATTTTCATGATTTATAGGTAAAAAAGCAACTCAAGTTGCGGAGCACCGTGAGAGCTAAGTCGATAATTGCTTGCTTACTTATCGTCATGACTATGCGGGCTGGATGAATTAAAGGTAGCAAGAAAGGCTTCACTTTCTTCACCAACCCGCCCCGCCCCCGAGCCCAAAAGTACCTCTGGACGCGACAGATGCAGGCGGGAAAATTAAAAGCACGCCGGGAAGCCTTCATTTCCGCTTCATGCCGGCGGGGGCAAGTTTGTACTGTCAATCCACGACACAAGCTGCGTTGCTTCGCACCTCCCACCCTTCGATGCGCGCTTTTGGCTTGGTTTGGTCCCGGCAGGTTTGCCGGTTGGCCAGGGGCGTTCTGCTGTTTGAGCGAAGCCTGCCGCGAAGTATGAATAAGCCCAAACTGGCGACTCTGGCCCCGATGAATTTTGGGTGGCAGGCCCCGAATTTCTCTTGGACTGCCGACGGGCCACGGCCCGGCCCTACTGCCCGATTCGCCGCCGGGCAGCCGGCTCCCCCAACGCATTGCGGGTTGAGCTAGCCGCTCAGCGCATTTCCCTGAATGACCAATCCTATGCAATACCACCCGCCTGTCACGTTACCCATGGTTTTTATGAAAAGAGTGTTCATGCTGCTGAGCTGCGGCGTTTTGTTCTACACCACCAGCTGCAAGGAAGAGAAGAAGGAAGTTGAAGAACAAATTAAGCTGGTCGCCACCAGCCCTTTGCAGAAGGACACCACCATCACCAAGGAGTACGTGGCGCAGGTGCATTCCTACCAACGCATCGAGTTGCGGGCGCTGGAAAAGGGCTACTTGGAGAAGATTTTCGTGGACGAGGGGCAGCACGTTTCGGCGGGGCAAACCATGTTTCAGATTAAGCCCACCATCTACCAGGCCGAGCTGAAGAAGTCGCAGGCCGAGGCGCACTACGTGCAAATGGAATATCAGAATACCCGGAAGCTGGCCGATAAGAACATCGTATCCAGCAGCGAATTGGCGCTGGCGCAGGCCAAGTACGACAAGGCCAACGCCGACGTATCGCTGGCCCAGACGCACCTGCAATTCACGACGGTGAAGGCCCCGTTCGGCGGCATCATGGACCACTTCCAGGGCCGCCTGGGCAGCCTCGTAGACGAGGGCGACTTGCTGACCACGCTCTCCGACAACAGCAAAATGTGGGTGTACTACAACGTGCCCGAGGCCGAATACCTGGCCTATAAGGAACACGCCAAAGCCAGCGACAAGGCGGCCCACGTGAAGCTGCGGTTGGCCAACAACGAGGTATTCGACCAGACCGGCATCGTGCAAACCATTGAGGCTGATTTCAATAACGAAACCGGCAACATCGCCTTCCGCGCCACCTTCCCCAACCCCGACGCGCTGCTGCGCAACGGCGAAACTGGCAGCGTGCTCATGACCGTGCCGCTGAAAAACGCCCTCATTATCCCGCAGAAAGCCACGTTCGAGATTCTGGAGAAGAAGTACGTTTTCGTGGTGGATAAGGGCAACGTGGTTCACCAGCGCGAGGTGGGCATCGCCTCCGAAATGCCCGACTTGTACGTCATCAAATCCGGCATCAAAGCCACTGACCGCATTCTACTGGAAGGCCTGCGCAAGGTGAAAGACGGCGACAAGGTGAGCTATAGCTACCGGGCTCCGGAATCGGTGCTTTCCAATTTGAAGGTGTACAGCGAGTAGGTATTCCCATCGGGCGCAGTCCCGCGAAACCTCACCCCCGGCCCCTCTCCCGCGGAGAGGGGAGCCTGACGATTCTCATCTGATGCAAGACCGGTGTCCCCTCTCCATGGGAGAGGGGGTCAGGGGGTGAGGTGAACGCCAGCACGATGCTCCTTCCTAAATAAATAACCAGCCAGAATATGTTTAGTAAATTCATTCGTAGGCCAGTATTTGCCATTGTTATTTCGGTTGTCATCCTGCTGATGGGCGGGCTGGCCATTATGAAATTGCCGACGTCGCAGTTTCCGGAGATTTCGCCGCCGCTGGTGATGGTGAGCGCGGCCTACCCCGGGGCCAGCGCCAAGGTGCTCACCGAATCGGTGCTGATTCCGCTGGAGCAGGCGGTGAACGGCGTGCCGGGCATGAAGTACATGACTTCCGATGCCGTGAGCGCCGGCGAGGCCAACATTCAGATTGTCTTCAACCTGGGCACCGACCCCGACCAGGCCGTGGTGAACGTGAACACCCGCATCGCGCAGGTGCTCAACCGCCTCCCCGAGCTGGTGCAGCGCAAGGGCGTGATTGTAAACCGCGTGGTGCCCAACATGCTGATGTACGTGAACTTGTACTCAAAAGACAAGAACACGGACATGAAATACCTGTTCAACTACGCCGGCGTGAACATGATACCCGAGCTGCAGCGCCTCGGCGGCATTGGCCGGGCCAGCATCCTGGGCAGCCGGCAGTACGCCATGCGCGTGTGGCTCAAGCCCGACCGGATGCGGGCCTACAACATCTCCGTCGATGACGTGATGAAGGCGCTGGGCGAACAGAGCGTGATTGGCTCGCCGGGCCGTATTGGCCGCTCCGATGGCGGGCAGGCGCAGTCCTTGGAGTACGTGCTGAGTTACCAGGGCCGCTTTAGCGACGTGGAGCAGTACCGGAACGTCATTCTCAAGGCCAACCCCAACGGGGAAAGCCTGCACCTGAAGGACGTGGCCAACGTGGAGCTGGGCTCGGAATTCTACGACATCTACTCCAACCTGAACCAGTACCCGTCGGCGGCCATCGTGCTGAAGCAGACCTACGGCTCGAACGCTTCGGACGTGATTAAGGAGGTGAAAGTCAAGCTGGACGAGCTGAAGAAAACCTTCCCGCCGGGCATGGACTACAAAATCACCTACGACGTGTCGAACTTTCTCGACGCCTCGATTGAGAACGTGATTCACACCCTGCGCGACGCCTTTATTCTGGTGGCGCTGGTGGTATTCCTGTTCCTGGGCGACTGGCGCTCGACCCTGATACCCGCGCTGGCCGTGCCGGTGTCGCTGGTGGGGTCGTTCATGGCGATGCAGGCTTTCGGCCTCACCATCAACATGATTACGCTGTTTGCGCTGGTGCTTTCGATTGGTATCGTGGTCGATAACGCCATTGTGGTGATTGAGGCCGTGCACGCCAAGATGGAGGAGCAGCATCTGTCGCCCTACAATGCGGTGCGACAGGTAGTGGGCGAAATCAGCGGGGCCATCATCGGCATCACTATCATGATGACGGCCGTGTTCATCCCGGTATCGTTCATGAGCGGCCCGGTGGGCATTTTCTACCGTCAGTTCTCCATTACCATGGCCACGGCCATCGTGATTTCGGGCATCGTGGCGCTCACGCTGACGCCGGTGCTCTGCGCCATGATTCTGAAGAACCACCACGGCCAGCCCAAGAAGCAAACGCCGTTGCAGCGCTTTTTCGACTGGTTCAATCGCGGCTTTGAGCGGCTGACCAGCGCCTATACCGGCCTGCTGCAGCGCATTGTGGCCAACCGCATTATCACCTTCGGGATGCTGCTGGCCTTCGGGCTGGGCATCTGGGCCATCACGGCGAAGCTGCCGGCCGGCTTTATTCCGAGCGAAGACCAGGGCCTGATTTACGCCATCGTGCAGACGCCGCCCGGCACCACGCTGGAGCAAACCAATGCTGTATCGCAGCACCTGCGCGAACTGGCCAAGGACATTCCCGGCGTGGCCAACATCTCCTCGCTGGCGGGCTACGAGGTACTGACCGAAGGTCGCGGCTCGAACGCCGGCACCCTGCTACTCGACCTCAAGCCGTGGTCGGAACGCAAGGAATCCATCGCCGACATTATCGAAAACCTGGAAAAAAAGGCCAAGCAGATTCCGGGCGCGACCATCGAATTCTTCGAGCCGCCGGCCGTGCCGGGCTACGGCGCGGCGGGTGGTTTCCAGCTGCAATTGCTTGATAAAACCAACTCGGGCGACTACAAGGCGCTGGAAAAAGTGAACGAGGAGTTCATGGGCAAGCTGAGAAAGCGGCCGGAGCTGGCGGGCCTGTTCACCTTCTTCTCAGCCGATTATCCGCAGTACGAACTGAAGATTGACAACGAGCTGGCCATGCAAAAGGGCGTGAGCATCGGCAACGCCATGAACACGCTCAGCATTATGGTGGGCTCGACGTACGAGCTGGGCTTCATCAAATACCAGCGCTTTTTCAAGGTGTACGTGCAGGCTTCGCCCGAATACCGCAAGCTGCCGGAGGACATTCTGAACATGTGGGCCAAGAACGACAAGGGCGAAATGGTGCCATTCTCGGCTTTCATGAAAATCGTGAAGTCGCAGGGGGCCAACGAAATCAACCGCTATAACATGTACACCACCGCCTCCATCCGGGGCGGGGCCGCCGCCGGTTACAGCTCGGGCGAGGCCCTGAAAGCGGTGCAGGAAGTAGCCAAGGGCCTGCCCCACGGCTACGACATCGACTGGGGCGGGCTGTCGAAAGATGAAGTGGGCCGGGGCAACGAATCGACCGTGATTTTCCTGGTCGTGCTGGTGTTCGTGTACCTGGTGCTGGCCGCACAGTACGAAAGCTTCCTGCTGCCGCTGGCCGTTATTTTCTCGCTGGTGGCGGGCGTGTTCGGGTCGTTCCTGTTCATCAAGCTCACGGGCCTGGCCAACGACATCTACGCCCAGGTGGGCCTCGTGATGCTTGTGGGTCTGCTAGGTAAAAACGCGGTACTTATCGTCGAATTCGCGGCCCTGAAACACGAGGAAGGCATGTCCGTCCGCGATGCGGCCATTGAAGGCGCTAAAGTGCGTTTCCGCCCTATTCTGATGACCTCGTTCGCCTTCATCGCCGGCCTGATTCCGCTGGTGGTAGCTACCGGCGCGGGGGCTATCGGCAACCGGACCATCGGTAGCTCGGCGCTGGGCGGCATGCTGTTCGGCACCGTGTTCGGGGTCATCATCATCCCCGGCCTGTACTACTTCTTCGGCACCCTGGCTGGGGATAACAAGCTGATTCGCGACGAAAACGAGTCGCCCATCCTCGAAGGCGTGGAGCCCCGCGTGACGCTGGAGGAAATGGAGCCTTACGCATAACCCCACCCCCGGCCCCTCCCCGGTGGGGAGGGGGGGACAAGGATTTCAGGAACTCGCGGCTGGCACCCCACCCCACCGGATTCCGCGCATCAAGCGGCGGGGGCCGGGGGTGGGGTTAGGTATAAGGCTCCATTTCCTCCAGCGTCACGCG
>JANNDE010000631.1:0-4379 GCA_031387395.1 Hymenobacter sp. | reverse complement strand
CGGGTACGACCCCGCTGGGGCTTGAAAACTGGCCTTCTGCGTAAGTCCTAGATTAAAGACGATGCTGATACGATAGGCTCGCGTGTTCCCACCGCCGCCGCCGAAGCGGTCTGCGTCGCGCCGCCGCGCCCGGCGGGCCCGCGTGGGACCTTTAAGCTTTGTTCGCATAATGCGAACTTGCTGCGTAGCTTTGGTGTACCTCTATGAAAGTCCACCTCATCAAACGGCAAACCGTGGAAGACTTCGCCGCCCGCCACGCCTGCGGTCGCGCCGCTTTCGCACTCTGGCTCACGGCCGTGAAATATGCCGACTGGAACACGCCCGCCGACATCCAGCAAACCTTCGGTACAGCCGACTTGCTGGGCAACGGCAGCAACCGCGTCGTGTTTGATATCGGGGGCAATAACTACCGGCTGATTGCCAGCTATGCGTTTGGCGAGTGGCAGGTGCATTTGTTCGTCTGCTGGCTTGGCACGCACGCCGAATACGACAAGCTCTGCGCCAAAAACCAGCAATACACCGTCAATCTATATTAGCCCAAGCTCATGGAAACGCTGAAGTACACCGTCATCAAAACCGAGCCGCAATACCAGTCCTATTGCACCCAGCTAGAAGCCCTGGTAGCCGCACCCAACCCCACCGCTGCCACCCAGGAGGAAATCGACCTACTCACGCTGCTCATCGAAACCTGGGACCAGACACACGCCACGCTCCCCGATGCCGACCCCATTGAGCTGCTACGTTCCCTCATGGCCGGCCGCAACCTGCTGGCCAAAGACCTGGTAGCCGTGCTGGGCCTCAGCAAAGGTGCCGTTTCCGATATCCTGAACCGGCGTCGCGGCCTATCAAAGGAGGTTATCCGTCGCCTCGCCAGCTACTTCCAGGTATCGCAGGAAACCTTCAACCGCCCTTATGAATTGGCCGTAGCTATTGCTTCGCTGCCCCGGAATTCGCGGGTGGTTCACCAAGCGCAAGCCAAGGAAGCCGCATAGAAACCAGCCGCCCCCACCGCCGCTGCCGAAGCGGGCCGCGTCGCGCCGCCGCGCCCGACTGGCCCGCTTGGGCGAATACCATGCCTTCGCCTAAATTCGAGCCAACCCGGGCACTAATTGAGTTTTAAACCGTCATATTCACGGTCTGTTTCACGTTTGAATCAGGTAATCAATAAAAATACAACCGTAATGAAGTTTACAAAGGAAATTCTACTAGAGGTTGTTCGTAAAGCAGTGGAGAACGCAGGACAACTGGTTGATGAAGCAAAGCTTCTGAAAGAGCATAAAAGGTTTGCCAGGGCATTTACTCTTTATCAGTTGTCTATTGAAGAAATTGGAAAGGCATCAATGACTTTTGGTTTTTTACTCTTTGGGAACATTGAGGACGAAGCTGAGCAAAGTGCATTTTTAAAAGAATTTAGAGACCATAAAACTAAGACAAAACGCGCAACAGGTATTGATTTAAACATTGCCCGTACTATCGATAACCGTGAATTAAGCAAAACGCTGATTCTAAATGTTATTAAACAGCAGGGAGAAATCACTAAGATTAATGATTATAAAAATTACAGCCTCTACACGTCATTTGTTGATGATGCTGTTTGCATGCCATCTGAGTTTATAAATCAGCAATTAGTCGAAGAATTAGGGTTTTACGCTGAAATCAGATTTGAGGCCTCAAGCCAGTATTACGAAATAGCAATCAGAAATTTTGATGAGTTAGTAAAAGCTAAAGGTTCAATGGACTTAGATAAGATTTTGCGTGATGATGAAGAGTTTATGAAAGACATGATGGGCGAATAAATCAAAAGAGGTTGGCTGTTTTAGGCCAATCTCTTTTGATTTATCGATTTCAGTGTTATCACTCCCACCTATTCCGCCGGTACTACCCGTTGACCTCAAACAAGACGTTGATAATCTGGCCCAGTGAGCAGCATTCTAGCGTTTTTATGCCGCAAAAGTACGCGCCGCCCAGCGCCCCAGATACGATAGGAGCTAGTAGCGATACGTTAGCCGCGCCCAAAGCCACTGCCGAAGCTTGGGACATCTTGGAGTGACATAATACACGAATATAATTAAACGGATTGACCCGCAGACATCGTTTTTTAAGTAGCGATATAAATTAGACTTGTTCCTCAATAAGAAATCGGTTGTTTTCCAAGCCGTATTTGGTGCTTGAAACAGGGGCTGTTCAAAGAATCAAAGGATACTGGCTTGGTCAAGCGAAAATGACCTTTCGGTTGCTAAAAGCGACGAAAAATTTCAACCATTTCCTATTCGGGAACAAGTCTATTATATGAAAGCGATGGTTTTAAAGCTTGGTAATACGACTAATAATGTTATTCATTATTCGCTGTTTTACAAAATTATTTAGCATTGGGAATCTGCCCAAAATATCGGCAATTGTAGGAGAAGTAAAATAATAAATTTTTACAAAGAGTCTTCCCATTGGTTTTCGCATAAGATAAAGGTCCCTGAATATTCGCAAACTTACCACTTCTGGAGCATAAGCATCTCCATAGCATACAGAAGCAATGTAGCAACCACCTCCCTTTATTGGTTTGGTTGGTTTGGGATATCCCATTATCTTTTCGAATGCAGCGGCGCTTTCCCGCAGCATTATAATAAGCCCACTATTTGATACAAAAACGCTTCTGCCGAAGTAAGTGTAATTTTTGTCTGTTTGACCGATGCTTTCTCCTGTGTAAGGACATCTGCCAGTATTTATTAGCCCTTTTTGATTTAGGTAATTGAATTTTGATGCAGAATACACGGCATAATCTTCAAGCAATTCAGTGATGCTTGAGAGGTTTTCAGGTACAAACGGAAGATTTTCATCAAGAGTCGTGAATCCGCCTTCGTTTAATGCGTCACACATTGATTGGACATAAGTCCTTGAATAGTCCGAGTAATACTGCATTGGAATAATTTAGAAAGTCGAGTTGTATTTGTAAATATATGTTAAAAAAACTTACAAATGCGCAGCTTTATGCTTAAATTCATCATAATTATTTGAGCTCTTTATCGTGTCACGGAGTGAGTTGTAGTATTTGTTCTTGGTGTTTAAGAAGCTTTGGTAGTTAGCCATTGATGCACCAACACCGCCTATTAATCCGAAAACCAAAAATAGCAGAGCTACACATGCAATGATGCCAAAAGGTTCCCAGGTTGTGCTTAGCAATCCGCTGAAAATAAGTATTATCAGCAACCATTTTATGAACGCAAACTCCTGCCAAAAACTTAGCTTGGGTGCTAAATTATAATCGGGTTCGACTGAAAAATTTGCTTAAGAAGCTGTTTGAGTTAGCAGAATTTCCATATTCTGCGAATATTAACTATTGTAATCCAGGCGTTTGCGTGGCGCAACGTTCGGTCGTACTCTTTCGACAAGCGCCGATTCATGTCGAGCCAGGCGAAGGTGCGCTCGACAATCCAGCGCCAGGCGTGGATGCAAAAGTTCGTTTTGCGCACCAGCACGTGCGCTGGTTTTTCGACCCGGATGCCGTAGCGCCGAGCCAGGTGTTCGCGAAAAACGCCGTTGAATGAACTGTCCACGAACACGACCTGCACCTGGCCCAGCAACTCGTGTGTGGGGGCCACCTCGTCCCAAAAGGCGATGGCGGCGGCCCCATCCACGGCATTGGCGGGCAGCACCCGGCTGGCCAGCACGTGGCCCAGCGTATCGGTGATTACCAGACGTTTACGGCCCTTGACCAGCTTGCCCGCGTCGAAGCCTACGGTCGCCCCGGTCGCGGTGGTCGTGTTTTTGACACTTTGCGTGTCGATTATCACGGCTGTGGGACAGGCTTTTTTTGGCGTGCTCCCGGCTGCTCACCGTCAAACAGGTGCTCACTCGCGCCCAGGTGCCGTCGGTTTCCCACTTGTCAAAATACCAGTACGCCGTGCCCCAGGGCGGCAAATCGCCCGGTACGTCCCGCCAGACGCACCCGTTTTTAAGCACGTACAAAATGGCGTTGACGATTTCCACCAGCGGCCACTTGCTGCGCCGTTTCACCACCAGCAGCGGCTCCAGTCGCTGCCAGTCTCGTATGCAAAGGTCTGAACTATAAGTCTTTCGATTCAAAATGGTGGAAGTAAGCATCCAGCAAAATTAACTCAAACAGCTTCTAAAGGAATTGAACTCGTTTTCTGATGGAACTTGAAGCTTTTTAAAGCTGTAAGTTGTGATTATTGCTTTATGCCTTGCCATCTTAAATTTCTTTTAAAAGTTTCGCCAATGCTACCTCACTTGCGACACCTCTTATGAGACTTGATATAATAGACTTGTTGCGAGGTAAGTGAATTCCAAAATTTTCAATAAACTGCCCTTAAATTTGGAACATGAATTTTTCTGTAAACAATCTCACTACTGCACGTAAATGGCGG
>JANNDE010000627.1:0-1181 GCA_031387395.1 Hymenobacter sp. | reverse complement strand
CCTCGACCACCGCCTGCGCGCCCCGCACGTTCAGAAACGAGTCGTGCTGCCCCGCGAAGCTGGCCGTGGGCAAATCCTCGGCCGTGGCGCTGCTGCGCACGGCCACTTGAATTTCGGTGGGGTATTCGGCGCACAGCGTATGGTAGGCGTCCGTGATGGCCCGGGCCACCGCCACGGGCATGGTGGCCCCGTGCACGAGCGACCGGGCGCGGGTGCCCACTTCCGGCAGGTTGGTGAACTCCTGGGTGTCGAGGCTCGCCAGCAGCTCGGTCAGCGGCCCACGCAGCCCGTTTTCGTCCAGAAACAACCCGTAGGCCGCGGCCGTGGTGGCGTAACCATCCGGTACGCTGATGCCCTGGTCGTTGAGCTTGTTGAACATCTCCCCGAGCGAGGCATTTTTGCCGCCCACCAGGGCCACGTTGTCGTTGGTCAGTTCCCGGAAAAACAGGATGAATGCGTCTGGGGCCATGATGGAGGGGCTTAAGAGAGGAAAAGAAATGCCGGCGGCTGGGCGGTGGAATGCCGGCCCGGCCTGGTGCAAAGGACTGCCCCCCCGGTAGCACTCCCCTTGTCCAAAGTCAGGCCCATGGGATGACTTTCGTCAAAGCCCCGGCAGTGGGGTTGCCGTACCCTTGTAGCAGGCTTTCCATCAATCTGCTCTTCGGCTAATTCTATGAATGTTACCCTGCAATTTCTGGGCGCCGCCCACTGCGTCACCGGTTCCAAATACCTGCTCACGCTCGATGGCGGCCCCGCCGCCCACCACCAGATGCTCATCGACTGCGGCCTGTTTCAGGGGCTGAAAGAGTTGCGCCTGCGCAACCGCGAACCCCTGCCGCTCAACGCGGCCGATGTGGAAATGGTCATCCTCACCCACGCCCACATCGACCATAGCGGCTACCTGCCCAAGCTGGTGAAAGACGGCTTCCGGG
The DNA here is from genome assembly GCA_031387395.1 of Hymenobacter sp. Lineage (GTDB taxonomy): Bacteria > Bacteroidota > Bacteroidia > Cytophagales > Hymenobacteraceae > Hymenobacter. The sequence goes on along the minus strand of JANNDE010000627.1, from coordinate 249 downwards.
GCCGCATTCTCTGCACCGAGGCCACGGCCGACCTGCTCAGCATCATGCTCCTCGACTCGGCCAAGCTCCAGGAAGAAGAAGCCGCCTACGCCAACAAAAAAGGCTACTCCAAGCACCACCCGGCCGAACCGCTCTACACCCGGGCCGATGTCGAAAAAATGCTGCCCCTGGTGGAAAGCGTGGCCTACGACGCTCCCGTCACCCTGCTCGAAGGCCTACTCACGCTCACCTTCCGCGACGCCGGCCACA
>JANNDE010000620.1:0-5043 GCA_031387395.1 Hymenobacter sp. | reverse complement strand
GTAAAGATGCTTCGCTGCGCTCTGCATGACGTTCTAATTAGCTCATTGCCCAACAATCACTCATTCACTCATTCACCCATTGTCATGAAAGACTGGCTGCAACGCAACCTCAAGGGCGACCCCATTCTGTGGGCCATCGTGCTGCTGTTTTCCTTCATCAGCATTGCCGTGGTGTATTCGGCCACCGGCACGCTGGCGTATAAAAAGATGAACGGCAACACCGAAGCCTTCCTCTTCAAGCACACGAGCTTGATTTTAATGGGGCTGGGCTTTATGTGGCTGGCGCATCGCATCGACTACCGGCACTACTCGCGCCTGTCGCTGTATGCGCTGCTGCTGAGCGTGCCGCTGCTGCTGTTCACGTTTTTCATGGGTGGCGAAACCAACGGCGCGTCGCGCTGGATGACCATCCCGGTGATTAATCAGACCTTCCAGCCCTCCGACCTGGCCAAGCTGGCCCTGATTTCGCACCTGGCCAGCATGCTCAGCCGCCGCCAGCAGCATCTCGACGACTTCAAAACCACCATGCTCCCGGTGATGCTGTGGGTGGGCACCATCTGCAGCCTCATCATTCTGAGTAATGCCTCCACGGCGCTGCTGCTGTTCGCCACCTGCATGCTGCTGATGTTCATCGGGCGCGTGCCGCTCAAGCACATGGCCGTGATGGTGGGTATTTTCGTGGTGCTGGGCGGGGCTGGCCTGGCCGCCGGCCAGCGCCTGGGCACGGTGGTGTCGCGCGTCACCAACTTCACCGACAAGACCAAGAAAACGCCCTTTCAGCTTGAGCACAGCTACATTGCCATTGCCACGGGCGGCATCGTGGGCAAAGGCCCCGGCAAAAGTACCGAGCGCAACATCCTGCCGCACCCGTATTCCGACTTCATCTACGCCGTCATCATCGAAGAATACGGCCTGCTGGGCGGCGCGGTGGTGCTGTTCCTTTACCTCGCCTTTCTCTATCGGGGGCTGAAAACGGTGATGAACAGCTACGGCGCGTTCGGCGGACTGCTTTCGGCGGGGCTGAGTTTCAGCCTCGTGCTGCAGGCGCTGGTGAATATGGGCGTGGCCGTGGGCCTGGGCCCCATCACCGGCCTGCCGCTGCCGCTGCTGAGCATGGGCGGCACCTCGCTTATCTTCACCGGCATCAGCATCGGCATCATCCTGGCCGTGAGCCGCGGCGAGCGCGAAGTCCGCCCGATGACCGGCGAGCCGGAAGACACGGCGCGGATTCCGAAAGTATCGGTTAGCTACTGATAAGTCTTTGGCAACGAACAAAAAAGAACGTCATGCAGAGCGCAGCGAAGCATGACGTTCCGACTACTTGTCATTAACTCTCTCACCGACCGTCCGACTTCCCGACGGTCAGTTATTCATGACCAACTCCCCACTTCGTTTTATCATTTCCGGCGGCGGTACGGGCGGGCACATTTTCCCGGCCGTGGCCATTGCCAACGAGCTGCGCCGCCGCCTGCCCAACGCCGAAATCCTCTTCGTCGGGGCCAACGGCCGGATGGAAATGACCCGCGTGCCCGAAGCCGGCTACAACATCGTGGGCCTCGACATCACCGGCCTGCAGCGCCGCCTCACGCCCCAGAACCTGCTGTTTCCGGTGCGCGTGTTCCGCTCCGTGCGCAAGGCCGGCAAGCTCATTGAGGAATTCCGGCCCGATGCCGTGGTAGGAGTGGGGGGCTACGCCTCGGCTCCGGTGCTGCTGGCTGCCACCTCCCGCGCCATCCCCTCGCTCATTCAGGAACAAAACTCCTATGCCGGCCTCGTGAACAAGCTGCTGGCCAGGCGCGTGAACCGCATCTGCGTGGCCTACGAGGGCATGGAGAAGTTTTTCCCCGCCGACAAGCTCGTGCTCACCGGCAACCCCGTTCGCACCGAAATTGCTCTTGGCCAACGTGCCGAAGCCTTGCATTTTTTCGGCCTCGACCCCAGCAAGAAAACCCTGCTGGTCGTGGGCGGCAGCCTCGGCGCGCGCACCCTCAACCAGGCCACGGCTGCCGCCCTGCCGCACCTGCGCGAAGCCGGCATTCAGCTGCTCTGGCAAACCGGCAAGCTTTATTTTCCCGAAGCCCGCCAGCAGGCCGACCAGGCCGCCGGCCTCCACGCCCTGGAGTTTATCCAGCGCATGGATCTGGCCTACGCCGCCGCCGATGTCGTCATCAGCCGCGCCGGGGCGCTGTCGGTGTCCGAGCTTTGCCTCACCGGCAAAGCCAGTATACTGGTGCCCTCGCCCAACGTGGCCGAAGACCACCAGACCAAAAACGCGCTGGCCCTGGTCAGCAAAGGCGCGGCCGTGCTCATCACCGACGAGCACGCCCCCGAACGCCTCTACGACGAAGCCCTCCGCCTGCTCGCCGACCCCGAGCGCCAGCAGCAGCTGAGCAGCCGCGTCCGCGAGTTGGCCCGCCCCGATGCGACCGTGACGATTGTGGACGAGTTATTAAAGCTGGTGAAAAGAGTTAAAAGTTGAGAGTTAAAAGTGAAAAACTTCTAACGATTCCTGAATTCAATTTTTAACTCTCAACTTTTAACTTTTAACTGAAAATTGAAGCAGTTTCCCTACGTTTTCTTTCTCGGCATCGGCGGCATCGGCATGTCGGCCCTGGCCCGCTGGTTCCGCGCCAACGGCCACCAGGTGAGCGGCTACGACAAAACCGAAACGCCCCTCACCCAGGCCCTCACCGCCGAAGGCATCGCCGTGCACTACGCCGACGCGGTTGAGAATATTCCGGCCGAAATTCGCGCCAACCACGCCCAAACGCTGGTCGTCCTCACGCCCGCCATCCCGGCCGATAGCCTGGAGTGGGCCTGGCTGCGAGCCGAAGGCTACGATATCCGCAAGCGCAGCCAGGTGCTGGGCGTGCTCACGCAGGGCCGCTACACTATCGCGGTGGCCGGCACCCACGGCAAAACCACCACCAGCAGCATGGTGGCCCATCTGCTGCACCACGCCGGCCTCGACGCCGGAGCATTCCTGGGTGGCATTTCCGTTAATCTGGGCAGCAACCTGCTGCTGTCCGCCACGCCCGAAGCGCCCATCGTGGTCGAAGCCGACGAGTACGACCGCAGCTTCCTGACTCTGTTCCCGGACGTGGCCATCGTGACCAGCACCGATGCCGACCACCTCGATATCTACGGCAACCAGGCGGCCCTCATTGCGTCGTTCCGTCAGTTCGTGGCTCAGATTAAGCCCGGTGGCACGCTGCTCCTCAACCACACCGCCGATGCCAGCGTGGCCGCCGCCGTGCCGCCCGGCACCCGCGTCATCCGCTACGGCCTCTCGCCCGAGCAGGGGCCCGAGCTGTTCGCTGCCAACATCGCCGCCGAGGGCCACCGCTTTCATTTCGACCTGCACCGCTCCGAAGGCACCGTATCTGGCCTGGAACTTGCGGTGCCCGGCTACCACAACGTCGAAAACATGCTGGCCGCGGCCGCCGCGGCGCAGCTGCAGGGAATAGGCGAGGAGCCGCTGCGCGCCGCCGTGGCCGCCTACCGGGGCGTCAAGCGCCGCTTCGAGTTCGTGGTAACCACGCCCGAAAACGTTTACTTAGATGATTACGCGCACCATCCGCGCGAAATCGAAGCCTTTTTGCGTTCCGTGCGGGCGCTCTACCCAACCAAGCGCCTGCGCGTGATTTTCCAGCCTCACCTGTTCACGCGCACCCGCGACTTTGCCCAAGGCTTTTCCCAAAGCTTAAGTATTGCAGATGAGGTGTTTTTGTTGGATATTTACCCCGCCCGGGAGCAGCCGTTACCCGGCGTGAACTCCGAAATGCTCCTGGCTTACATCACTTCTCCCACCAAAGCCCTCGTGACCAAAGCTCAAGCCTTGGCCGCCGCCCAAACCGACACGTCCTTCGACGTGCTGGCCACGGTAGGAGCGGGGGACATTGACACGCTGGTGCCGCAGCTGAAACGAATACTAATGGAACGGTGGAAAGCCGCTTACTAAAAGCCGTCATGCAGAGCGCAGCGAAGCATCTTTACCGCACAACGCAATCAAAAAGAATTAGTGGTGGCGGGCAAGATGCTTCGCTGCGCTCTGCATGACAGTCGCTTACCTCGCTTGCCCCAAATAACTCATACTCGCCTACCCCCACGCCCTCATCTCCTGCTTTTGGAACGCACCGTTAGAAACTTACTCGTAGCCGCCGCCTGCCTGCTGGTGCTGGGCGCGCTGGGCGCGTTCGCCGCCGTGCGCCAGGCCAACCGCGCGGTTGATGCCGTGAAGGTGAACATTGCCAACGAGTTTGATAATTATTTCATTTCCGAGCGCGGCGTCACGGCGCTGCTCACCAAGGGGGGCAAGGAGCCCGTCATCGGCACGCAGCCCGAAGGGCCGCGCCTGCGGGTGCTCGAAGCCCGCCTGAAAGCGCACGCTTTCGTGCGGGAGGCTCAGGTGTACCGCGACCTCGCCGGCAACCTGCACGCCGATGTGCGCCAGAACCGCCCCATTGCCCGCCTCACGCACCCCGACACCCGCCTCGATACCTACGTCGACGCCGAAGGGCGCGCCCTGCCGCTTTCGCCGCTGTTCACGGCTCGCGTGGCCACCGTGGCCCGGCCCGGCGGCGGTAGCCTGCCAAGTGGATTTTTCCAGGACAGCACCGGGCGGCGCTACCTGGAATTTTTGCGCTACGTGGATGAGCATGAATTCTGGAAAGCGCAGGTCTCGGAGGTGTTTATTGAGCCCGGCGGCAAGCTGTCGTTCACGCAGCAAGTGGGCGACCAACGTATCGAATTCGGGCTCCCCGAAAATATTTCGGAAAAATTCGCCAAGCTCATGGTATTTTACCGTCAAATTCCGTCAGTTTTGGGGTGGGATACTTATCACCGCGTAAACGTCGAATACCAAAATCAGATTATTTGCGAATAGCAATTATCTGAAAAATAGACCGTTAGGTCCAGAAAATTCATTCCCAACCCACTGCTTCTTCACTGCTTGCCAGCACCGCATCCTATGCAACAAGACAAAATCGTCGTTGGGCTCGACATTGGTACCACAAAAATCTGCGCCCTGGTGGGCCGCAAAAA
>JANNDE010000619.1:0-2898 GCA_031387395.1 Hymenobacter sp. | reverse complement strand
GCTCTGCATGACGTATTTTTTGGCGGTATTATTGCGCCACGGCTTTTGCTGCCCGGGCCTTGCCGAACTCCAGAATCCGGTCGATGAACTGATACGGCGTGTAGCCGGCCAGCGCCGTCTGGTGGAAAATGCAGGTGGCGGGCGTCATGCCCGGCAGCGAGTTTACTTCGATGATGAGCACCTCGACCTCGCCCTCCTGGCGCACCCGCACGAAGGCATCGATGCGGGCGTAGCCTTGAATATCGAGCACTTCGGCCACGCGGCGCAGCACGGCCTTCACCTCGTTCGAGATGCGCTGGCGCTCCACCGGGTCCGCGTCGTAGCGGGCAGGGGTGATGTTCTGGCCTTCGCCGGCCAGAAATTTCTCTTCCAGGCTCAGCACTTCGCCGTTGGCCAGGGCCTCGCTGGCCTCGAATACTTCGATGTCGAGCAGGCCGTCCTCATCATAGGAAGTGAGCAGGCCGCCCGTGACTTCGAGGAAGTGCGCGGCCCCGTCGCGGCTGATGAGGGTTTCGGCCAGGAAGGCCTCCTTGCGCGGGAATTCCTCCTTGAAGCCCAGGCTCAGTACCGTGGCCGGGCCGGCCATCAGGTCTTCGTCGGTGCGGAAAATCAGCTGGCTGAAGGCTTCCAGCTCCGCGCGGTTCTTGATTTTTTTCACCGCCGAGGAGCAGCCGTCGTCGGCGGGCTTGGCGATGAAGGGGTAGGGGAACTGCGTTTCGAGCGTGCGGTAGAAGCTTTCGGCGTCGGCCTGCCACTCCAGCTTATTGGCCATGCGGTGCCTGGCCACTAGCAGGCCGGCTTCGCGCAGGCGCTGGTTGGTTTCGAACTTGTTGATGGTGACGCTGCTGCTGGCCACGCCCGAGCCGTTGTAGGGCAAGCCAAATTTCTCCAGCTCCTGCTGTAAGGCGCCGTCCTCGCCGGGCCGGCCGTGCAGGGCGATGAAGACTTCATCCACCATGCCGGCCAATTCTTCGAACGAGAGGCGGCGCGGCTGGGCCAGCGCCTGCCCGGCGTAGGTGCTGGTAATCTGGCTGGCCTCCTGCCGGATGCGGGCCAGAATGGGATGCGGGGCCTCACCGGCCTCGGCGTGCTCAATTTTTTCGCGGATGTCGTCGGCATTGTCCTTCAGCATCACGTTCACGGGCAGCACGTACAGCCGGTGCTCCCGGGCCGAGCCGGTGAGGAACACCGGCACCGGCGCGTACTTGGCCGACGAGCTCAGCTTCTCATAAATGTTGCGCCCGCTCTCCACCGAAATGTGCCGCTCCGAGGAGTAGCCGCCCATTATCACCGCCACGCGAACGCGCTCGGTGGCCTCATGCTGGCGGCCGGCGATGGCCGCGTCGAGCTTGGCGAGCAGCACCCCCAGCTTCACGGGGCGCAGGCCGGCGCGGCGCCGGGCCGCCAGCGACGTGCGAATGAGGTAGGTGAGAAACTGGCTGGGATTGAGGCCAATTTCGGCCGCCTGGTGGAAAAAGAACGAGGCTGGCAGCATGCCCGAAGTCGTGTTCGGGTCATTCAGAAACAACCGGCCATCGTGTCCCACGAAGCCATCCAGCCGCGCATACACCTGGAAGCCGAACGTGCGGAACATCTCCTCGCAGGCTTCGCGGATTTCCTGGATTTTATCCTCTGGCAGGTCAATGGGCGTGATTTTGCGGGCCAGGCCGGGCAGGTACTTTGAGCGGTAGTCGAACAGCTCGTCGCCCTTCACAATCTCGGTGGGCGGCAAAGCCAGGGGCTGGCCGTCGGGGTCTTCTACCACGATGCACGAGAACTCGCGGCCGGCCACGAAGCTTTCCACCAGCACCTGGGTTTCGCCATCCATGTTGGTCAGGCGGAGGGTTTCGGCGGTTTCGAAGGCCTGGTCGAGGGTGTAGAGGAGGGTTTCGGGGTGGTAGATGGTCGCTTCGCTCAATGAAGAATGAGGAATGAGGAATGAGGAATTATCGCCATTCAATTCTTCATTCTTCATTCTTAATTCTTCATTGACAACAACGGGCAGGCCAATGCCCTCGCGGATATCGGTTAGGTGCTGCACCCAGACCACTTTGTCCTGCGTGCCCAGGCGCTGCCAGTCGGCCCGCGTGAGGGTTTTGCGGAACAGGCTCTTTTCGATAGCGGCCTCGAACTGGGCGAGGTCAGCGGTTTTCAGAATGCTGACGCCGATGCTGGAGCCCTGGCGGGGCGCTTTCAGCACCAGCGGCAGGCCCAGCTCGCGCACCAGGTAGGCGAGGGTGGCGGCGTGGTCGGTGCGGTCCCATTCCCCGGCCGTGATGACGCGGAAGTCGGGCGTGGGCTGGCCCAGGGCCTTCAGCAGCTTCTTCTGCGCGATTTTATCGATGCCGAAGGCCGAGGGCAGAATGCCGGAGCCCGAGTACGGAATCCCTAGCCACTCCAGCAGGCCCTGAATGGCCCCGTCTTCGCCGCCCGGCCCGTGCAGGGCCAGGAAGGCGAAATCCATGAGCAGCGGCAGCTGCTCGGGCTGCACCTGGCGGCCCACCTTGGCAATGGCCTCGAACTTTTGGTCGTGGCTAAGCTCGCCCAGACTTTCGATGTACACCTGCAAATGGTGCAGCGACGGCGGCTGCGAGCTCACCGGCGGGTAGAAGTCGCGGATGGTGCCTTTATAGATAAACTGCCAGTCGAGCAGAATGAACTGCCCCAGGCTATCGACGAAGATGGGCACGGGCTGAAACAGCGCCTTGTCCAGGTTATCAAACACGGTGCGGCCGCCGGCGAAGGAAATTTCCCGCTCGCGCGAAGTGCCCCCGAAAAAAATACCGATTTTCATAAGTGAGGCAAAGGTAAGGAGAGGGGCGGGGGAAGTGGAATAGAAAAGGATGGTCGGGTCATGCAGAGCATTCTGCGCATCAAGCAGAGACGAAGCATCTTTAC
>JANNDE010000617.1:0-5258 GCA_031387395.1 Hymenobacter sp. | reverse complement strand
CATCAGCCCTCAGTACTGAAACAGCTCCTGTAGCCGGTCACAGACAGCCTGCGCCGTGGTCTTGGATAGCGCCCCCAAGCGGCGCACCAGGCGGGTTTTGTCTACTGAGCGAATATGGTCCAGCGCAACCTGGCCCTCTTTGCCTTGGAAGGTGCAATCCACCCGGGAAGGGTAGTCGCGCCGGGTACTGGTCAGGGCCGCAATGGTGACCGTGCGCAGGTAGCGGTTCATCTCGTCGGGGGAGAGCACCACGCAGGGGCGGGTCTTGTTGATTTCGCTGCCCTGGGTCGGGTCGAGGTTGACGAGCCACACCTCGAAACGCTGCGCGCCTACCACTGCCATTCCGTTTCCTCAAAGGCCTCGTCCGAAAATCCCTCCAGCAACTCGCCCTCCGGGGCTTGGCCTTGGGCAGTGGCCTGCTGGAAGCGCTCGTCCCAGCCCTGGCGGCGGGTTTTCACCACCGGCTTGATGAGCAAGCCCTCGGGCGTGGGCTGCAGGTCGACCTCGCCAGTGAGATGGTACTGCTGCAGTAGCTTCTTGGGCAGCACAATTCCCTGGGAATTGCCCACCCGAATCAGGCGCGTGTTCATGAAAGCAAATGTACGTACAATGTATGTACATTTGCTGAAGACTGTTGGTTTCATTCGCTCGAAAGCAGCACCTTTAGAACCGCTAGAAGCTGTTCTCAATTAAGCAAGTTGACTCATCCTTGCGGACTATTTCTAAAAATCCAGAAACTTAACGATGCCGCTAGCTGACAGGAACTAACGATTCTGGCAGTTTAATGTACGTTTTTGTGGTCATTAATTAGACTTTTCTAATTGAGAGCAGTGCCTAGCAGCGGCCCGATACCGAGTGGTCGACAAGCTACTGCGGTGCCGGGCGAGTTTAAGAAACCCGTCTACGATTTAAAGTCCACGAAATAGCCCGTAGGGATGCGTTTCGTAAACCAGCGTTACGCTGAAGAACGCACTTTTCGACCCCTACAATTTCAGCGCAGATGTTCTCACTTCGCCGGGCTCGTCCACTTGCTATCCCGCACCCGGAAACGCCACGGCAGCCCGGCGGCCTCCGCGCCCGCGTAGGCCAGCCCCACCCGGGCGCTGACAACCACGTCCGTTTCGGCCACCGCCTCGCCGTGGTCCTCAAACCAGATTTCCGGCCCCGTTACCAGCGCGCCACTGAGGGCCGGCGTGATGCCCAGCGCCTGCGTGAGCACGCCCGGCCCGGCCGTGAGGTTCCGGTCCAGCTTTTCAAGGCCGCGTCGCCGAAGCATCTCCTCACTACCCACCAGCGGCTCGATGGCCCGGATGAGCACCGTATCGGGGTGCGCGGCATCGTGACAGGCGATGTTGAACAGGGCGTGGCGGTCGTACACGGTGTAGATGTAGGCGTGGCCGCCGGGCACGTACAAGCCCTGCGCCTGCTGCCGCTTGCGCTGCAAATGCAGCGTGAGCGAGTGGTCGCCCTCGTGGCGGTAGGCCTCGGTTTCGACGATGCGGCCGGCAGTAGTTACGCCGTCAATATGCGTGTATAGGTGCTTGCCCAGCAGCTCGCGGGCAATGGTCAGCACGTCGGGGCGCTGGAAAAAGGCGGCGGGAATTTTGGCGGGCATAGGCGAAAAGAATGTAGCGTGGTCGTACCCGGAGGGACTCTGCGAGTCCGCGCATCCACAGGTTTTGGTACAGCCTGCATACGCAGCCCACTCCACAACCGCTATGGCCGCAGCCGGTAGTGCAGCCCCAGGCTCAGCAGCCAGTGTTACGGCTGCCAGGGCAGCGTGGCGGTGGGCTGGCCGTTCACGCGCAGGGCCACGTCAGCAGCGGTCAGGTTGATGGTGGCCGAGTTGCGCGTGAGGAAAAACCCGCTTTCCTCGGCCAGCTGCAGTTGGGCGCGGGTACGCAGCGGCAGCAGGTAGCCGGCATCGGCCACCAACTCCAGCTGATAGGTCAGCTTCAGGCCCAGGCCGAGGGTGGGCAGCACGGCTTCCGTCAGGGTTTGCAGGCGGGCGCTGAGGCGGTCGGCCCCGAGGTGGGTGCCAGCCACGCGCAGGCCGGTATCGGGGTTGTCGAAGGTGCCCACGGGGCGGGCCACCGTCTGGCGGGCGTAGGCCAAACCAGCGCGGCCGTAGAGCGGGCGGTGGCCCGGCCGCAGGTTGCGCTGGTAGCGCAGGCCATATTGCAAGCCTTTCCCTTCAAATTGCCCGTGCAGCCGCGTCGAATTTACCCACAGGCCCAGCGCCTTGGTCAGGGCAAACTGGTAGTCTAAGCTGGTGGTCGGCGCCGCCCCCGGCGCGGCCACGCTGGTCGTACCCCGCAGCCCGAAGCCATAGCCAGCCGGCGCGTAGCCCACCGCCAGTTCGTCGCCCGCCCCGGCCAGCGGAAACGTGCCCACCGCCGCCCCGCAGCTGAAGCGCCCCAGAAAGCGCACCAGCCCCGACTCATTCGGCGCGGCCGGGCCGGCCGGACCGGCGGCACTGGAATCCGCCCCGAGTCGGTGGCCGCGAAACAGCGAGTCGGCCCGCTGCTGGCGCGGCTGGTCGAGCAGGGCCTGGCGCAGGGCGGCCGGCGGTAACAGCGTGGTTTGCCCGGCCCAAAAAGCCGAGTCGTAAGCCACGGTAGTGCGCAGAAACACGTCGCGCTCCTGCGCCCGGTTCACGTAGCCGGGCCGCACCAGGCCGGCCGTATCAATGGCCATGGTCAGAAACTCGCCGAAGTAGTTCAGCGGTGGGCCGATGGGCAGGCGGGCTTTGGTTTGCCACCACACGGTTTTCAGGTGCCAGCGGCTGGCGTAGGGCTGATAGGCCACCCGCAGCCGCCGGGCGCTGGCTCCGTGGCCAGTGCGCCGCAGCCCGGCGGCCGTGTACTGCCATTCGGCCCCCAGAAAGGCGTAGCGCTGCTGGTCGATGTAGAGCCGGCCCTCGCAGTCGGCCCGGCGGCTGCCATTGCGCGGCCCGAATGCCACTACGTACACCGGCCGGCCAGCGTAGCTGCTGGCGGGCTCCAGTCGATAGGTGTAGTCGCAGAAATGCTTCGGGCTGATAAACTGCGCCCGCCGGTGCACAAAGTCGCCGAACTGCGCAATAAATGGCCCACCTGCCCAGTCGATGCGCACTTCCCGCCCGGCGGGCCGCAAATCCACTTTACGGACCTGCCGAATATGCACGTCGCCATCGTCGGCCGACTGGCGATAGTCGGGCTTGTACACCGTCAGCAACCCTTCCACCAGGTAGCGGGGCCGACCGATGGTGTCGTTGTCCGACTCGCGGTAGAAGCCCGTGAGCTGGGTCGCCCGCGCCGGGTAGTTGCGCCCGATGCGCGCCACCGCCTCGCGCACGATGCCTTCGACCGAGCCCGTCACCTGCACCTCCCCCAGCGCGGCGGGGCTGATTTTCAGCTCAACAACCAGCTCCGGCCCGGGCAGCGCCTGCTCGTGGCTGCGGTAGCCCAGCAGCGCCACCGTGAGTCGGGCCTGCGCATACGCCGGCGGAATATTGAGCACGAAGCGCCCCTAGTCGTTGGTGCTGGTACCGAGGCGGTTGTCGGCCACGCCCACCTGCGCGTTCGGGACGGGCTGGTGGGTTTCGGCATCGAGCACGCGCCCGCGCAGGATTTGCGCGCTGGCCGGTAGTGTTATTATCAGCAACAGCAAAAAAACTCGTAGCCAGGCAGTCATTTTCTTCGATTCGGTTCAGGGGCTGCAATACACAAAAATGCTTCGCTTGGGCCGCTTGCGTGCGAGACTCGCCAATCGATAAATAGCAGGTGTTGCATGGTCCATTCTGCGACCGTGTTTTTACGTGTTACGGACGACCGTTTAGAAGATGAAAAGCACGATTTCCCTCTTCTAAACGGTCGTTTGCAACATGTAAATAACGTGTCTCGTCTCTGTTCGACCTAGTCGAGGCAGTGTTGCAGCCACTCCGCACACTCGACGGCATCCACAATGCTCCACGAATGGGGCATGCGGTGCTTGCCCACAAAACCCTTTCCCGTAGTAGAGACGAATTGGACCCGTTGATTACCAAGTTTTTGCAAGCATGTCACGAGGGCGGTTGCCCCGTAGGCGTTCATGTCTTCCTGCTGGCACACCGGACATGTGGCTTGCCAAAAGGCCAAATCGGGTTCGCTGTACAAGCGCACGGGCACACGCCGCAGCCACTGCGCGTTGCCGCCGGACGGGTCGGCGCGGGTGAACGCGGAGGCCGCTAGGTAGCGCCCAGGGTACTGCGACGGCGACCCGCCTAACTCGTGCCTCAAGACGTCCAGGGTGCCTTGGTCGTACACCCGGAAGGGCGTGCAGTCGTGTTGGTCCACGTGAAGTTGCGCCCTTTGCCAGTGCGTGGTCAACTCCAACGGTGGGTCTACTCCCAAGACCGCCCGCACGCGCCACGGACGTTGCGTGCTGTCCCGGACCAATCCCTCCGCGTAGGCAAAGGCAAGTTGCCCCCCCGCCGAAAAGCCCCCGATGATTAATTGGCGAGCGACAACCGGGCGTTGCTGCACGACGGTGGCAATCGCCTCATCGAGGAACCGGGCACTGGCGGTGTCCAAGCTAATGCGGTCGTTGAGTTCCGGAATCAGCACCACAAAGCCGCGTTGCGCGGCCTCCTGCGCCAAGTGTGTGGCGCGCAAGACGTCGCGGGCGGGCTCCCCCAGGCCCGACAGCAGGACCAGCAGCCCGCGGGCCGTTGGGGTAAGCGGCTCGAGTTGATAAAAGACCCGTTTGGCCGCCTTGGCAGCCGTTTTTGAGGTAGGTACGGACGGCAGCAGGACGTGCTTTCGAAGGGATTGGGCAGGGGCGGAAACCACCCCGAGCAGAAACAACAGAACGGGAACAAAAAAAAGGGGATGTACCATGCGGGCCGGAGTTAAAAGCAGGGATGCGAAACTAGCGGGCGGGTGGCCTACAAGGTCTTGAGGACAGCCGAATCGAGAAGTCCCAAGCCCGCAGCTTAGTGAAAGAAAGCCCCGTTCCTGTTCGCCTGACTGGGCGTCCCAACTGGAGTCTATTCCCCGCCAAAGTACCACGTCGGCCGCGCCCCGGCCGGGAGCCAAAACTGCCTATATCCCGGGAAGTGTCCGAGAAGAGACATTCCGTAAAGAGATTATTCCGCGATAGGGCTTCCGCACCAAAAGTAAGCTGATGGTAGACTAGTTTCGGGGATGGACCCTTTTGCTTCCTTCGCCCATTTAACGGACCCGCGCGTGCAGGGCCGGTGCCTGCATCAACTGGTTGATATCCTGGGCCTACTATTG
>JANNDE010000610.1:0-3156 GCA_031387395.1 Hymenobacter sp. | reverse complement strand
GCGGGCCACCACGGGCGGCCCGAGGTCGGCGGTGGTGAACGTGTTGGGGGCCACGCTCAGTGTAGAGGCTGCCGCCACGCCGCAGTTGGCGGTGCTGGTCGTGTTCACCGTCGTAGGGTCGAGCGTGGCCGTGCCAGCCGCGCCGAGCGCTAGCCGCGCATTCTGGGCCAACGCTGCGGGCTTCGCGCACAGGGTGAATACCTGGCTGCTGGCCGCGCTGGTGCCGGCGGGCGTGGTCACGGTGAGGACCCCGGTCAGGGCTCCGGTGGGCACCTTTAGGCCGCTGAGCTCGGTGCCAGCGGTGTTCACCGTAAAGGGACCGTCCACGGTGTTGTTGCTGGTACCCGTGAAGGCGACCCGCGTGGCCCTACCGAAGCCCGTGCCGATGAGGCGAATAGTGGCCCCCGTGATGGCGCTGGCCGGCACGATGCCCGTGATAAGCACGCCCTGCGCGGGCGGCAGCACGGTGAACGTGCCCGCGCTGGCGTTGGTGCCCGTAACCGCCGTGGCGGCTACCACCGGGCCCGTGCTGGCTCCGGCGGGTACCACGAACGTGATGGTCGTGGCATTAGCTACCACAAAACCGGACACGGCCGCCCCGTTCAGAGTCAGCGCCGTGACCCGGTCCAGGGCCGTGCCCGTGAGCGTGACGGTGACCCCCACTGGCCCGCTGGTGGGGCTCATGGCCGTGAGCACCGGCGAGGACAGCACCGTGAAGGACTCCCCCGACACCCCCACGCCCAGAGGCGTAGTGATGGCTAGCGAACCGCTCACAGCCCCCGCTGGTACCGGCACCGTGAGCTGCGTGGCCGAGTTCACCGTGAAGGCCGTGGTGGCAAAGCCGCCGAAGCGCACCTGCGTCGCGCCGCTGAAGTGGCGGCCCGTGACCACCACCGACGTGCCCACCAGCCCCTGCCGGGGCGTGAATTCCGTGATAACCGGCACCAGGGGCACGGTAAAGAGGCTCGAAGTGGCCGTACCCAGGGGCGTGGTCACAACAAAGGGGCCCGTGGTGGCATTGTCGGGCAGCAACACCGTGAGCTGGGTCGCCGAATTGAGGAAGAAGGACTCCACGTTGGTGCCGTTGAGCGTCACTCGCGTAGTGCCCCCAAAGTTGGTGCCCGTAATGCTCACGCTCGTGTTGGCTGCCCCGCTGGTGGGCGTGAAGCTGCTGATGGTGGGCGGCGGGCCCACCAGAAATGGCGTGGCCGAGCTGACGCTACCCAAAGGCGTGGTCATCGTAATCAGGCCCGAGGTGCTGCCCGCCGCCACCGTGGCCCGGATGCTGGTGGCCGAGACCACCGTAAACGTACTGGCCGCCGTGCCGTTGAAACGCACCGCCGTGGCCCCGGTGAAGCCCGTGCCCGTGAGCGTGACGACCGTGCCCACCGGTCCGAAGGCGGGCGTGAAGCTGCTAATCGCCGGGCCCGGGCCGGGCGTGATGGCGAAGTCCACGTTAGAAATATCGAAGAAGTAGTTGTCGGCGGCCTCCACCATGATACGGGCCGTGGCCGTGGGCGCGTTGGGCACCGTGACGCTGGTCGTGCCATTGTTGGGCACCCCAGTAGCCAGCGTGAGTGGGTAGCTCAGGCCGCCATCGAGGCTCAGGCGCAGGTTGACTTTGGCGCAGCTCACCGGGGCCTTGTCTGTGTTGGCCACGTTCCAGGTTACGGTCTGGGTGCTGCCGCCGGCCCAGCTCAGGCCCGCCGCGTTGGGGGCCGTCACCACGAACGGGCCCGCCGCCGCGCTCACGTCCAGCGTTACCAGGGCGCTCAGGCCCACGCCCCCAATCACGCCCAACGCCCCGTTGTGCAGGTCGCGGGCCGTGCAGCGGAATTTGAGCCCGCGCGCGACGGTGGGCAGGCGCTCGCCGAGCGGGGCGGTGTTGTTGACCAGCTCATTCAGGCGGGGGAAGTAGCGGGTGGGGCTGGTGGTAGGCAGCCAGACGCGGAACAGCGGCGGGGTTTCGCCCGTCACCTGGGGCATATTCAGGTCGCCGCTGGGGCCCAGGTCGAGCTGCTCCCAGGAGTAGGTGAGCGGGTCGTTGTTGGCGTCGGTGGCGGTGGCCGTGAGCTGGAAGGGCGTGTTAGCGGGCAGCGTTTTGCCGCTGGCCGGGGCCGTCACCACCGGAGCCGAGTTGCCCGTGGCCGTATTCGTGCCACAGACGGCACCATCCATCGTAGCCTGTGCCTGCTCATAGCTGCCCGTGTGGTACACAAGCTCCCGTCGGGACTGCACGTGGGTGGCGGGGTCACCGCCCCCGCCGTAGGATACGATAGTGATACCTGCGCCCGGCTCCCAGGCCGTGGTGGACGAGTTGTTGCCGGTGCTCAGGGCATTGAACGTGTGATAGCACCCCAACTGATGCCCCATCTCGTGGGAAATTATGTAGATATCATCCGACGAAACCCCCTGAGCTTTATAGACGGAGTTGCACAATGCAGGTGCAGCGGCTACCCCGCCGCCACCAGAGTGGATGACGTGGCCCAGGTCGTAGTTGGCGGTACCGATGAGCTGGTCCAGGTTCTGCTGGTTCTGTCCCAGCATTTCGTTGGTGCTGTTGTTGGTGCTGTAGGGAACCGGAGGCTGCGGACCGGTGCCGCTGAGGAAGATGAGCCGGTCGTTGTTGGCCACCAGCACCAGACGCATGGTCAGCTCCCGCTCGAAGATACCCACCACCCGGTTGAGATTGACCAACAGGGCCGCCAGCACGCTGGCCGTGGTGTTGCCCCTGGCCAGAGAATACGCCGGGGTGCAGGCCAGCGCCAGCCGGTAGGTGCGCAGCTGCGCCCCCGTGGACCGCGCCGCCGAACCACCGCCGGCCGCCCGCCAGGCGGCCACCCGCGCCGCGCTGGCCTGCGCTTCAACGGGCGTGGCCTTGAAGCCGCAAGCGCCGGCCTGGGTCGCCGCTGTCGGTTTCACGTCTTTCTGATAATAACTCAGGCAGTGCCGGGTGTCGGTCGCACTCACCGGGTCGATGTCGAAGCCCGGCCCGGTGCCGCTCAGCACCTGGGCGTGAAA
Source organism: Hymenobacter sp. (assembly GCA_031387395.1). Classification (GTDB taxonomy): domain Bacteria; phylum Bacteroidota; class Bacteroidia; order Cytophagales; family Hymenobacteraceae; genus Hymenobacter. The sequence goes on along the minus strand of JANNDE010000610.1, from coordinate 135 downwards.
GCCCCGGGGCGTGAGGTCGAGGCGCACGCTGGCCGTGGCATCGTCGAGGCCGATGCCGGCGTAGGTTTTAATCATCGGGTAGCGGGCGGCGAGTGGGGCTTCCATGATGGGGGCCTCGCGCAGGGCGAAGCGGGC
>JANNDE010000596.1:0-1200 GCA_031387395.1 Hymenobacter sp. | reverse complement strand
TGATTGAGGTGCTCAACCTCGACCACGTGAACCCGAACAACGACCGCAACCCGGACGGCAACTTCGACTTTTTCCCGGGCGTGACGATTGACCCCGAGCTGGGCAAAATCATTTTCCCCAACGTGCAGCCCTTCGGCAACTACCTGCGCACGCAGTTCGATACCACCGGCGTGAATGGCCCCGCCGAGCGGCTGCTGGCGCAGAAATACGTGTACTCGGAGCTGTATAGTCAGACCCAGAGCGACGCCCAGCAGCGCCAGGAGAAGGACAAGTTTTTCCTGCGTGGGCGCTTCCAGGGCGGGGCGGGCTCCGACGAGATTAACCTGCCCGGCATTGGCATTGCGCAGGGTTCGGTGCGGGTGCGCTCGGGCTCGACGCTGCTCACGGAAGGCACCGACTATCAGGTGTTTTACGACCAGGCCAAGGTGAAAATCCTGAACCCGGCCTACCTGAACTCGGCCAACGAGTTGCGGGTGGAATTTGAGAAAAACGCCCTGGTGCAGGTGCAGCCCCGCCGGCTGCTCGGCACCCGCCTCGACTACCGCCTCAGCAACGATGCGACGCTGGGCGCGACGGCCCTGTACCTGCTCGAAAACCAGGCCCCGGGCATCAACCGCGTGAACGTGGGCGACGAGCCCGGCAACAACGCCATCGTGGGCCTGGATGGCAGCATCCGGAAGGACAGCCGGGTGCTGACCAAGTACCTCGACATGCTGCCGTTTGTGTCGACGAAGGAGATTTCGACCGTTGCCTTTAGCGGGGAGTTTGCCAAGCTGCTGCCGGGCCGCTCGCGGCTGGGCAACGGCGAAAACGGCGTGAGCTACGTCGACGACTTCGAGAACGCGCGCACGCCTTACACCCTGGGCGGGCTGGCCAGCATTCCGGCCTGGCGGCTGGGCAGCACGCCGCTGCCCATTGCCGGCAGCAACGCCGGGAGCCTGGCCTACGCCTACCAGCGCGCCCGCCTGGCCTGGTACACCATCGACCAGAGCTACTACACCGGCGGCCCCAACGTGCCGGCCAGCATTGGCGCGGCCGACCTGAGGAACCACTACATCCGCGGGGTGAAGCGCGACGAGGTGTTTCCGAATAAGGACCTGGGCTCGACCGGCAACGGCTACGAGTACACCTTCGACATGGCCTACTACCCGAAGGAGCGGGGCGCCTACAACTACAACCCGAGCATCGACAACACCGGCA
>JANNDE010000585.1:0-6192 GCA_031387395.1 Hymenobacter sp. | reverse complement strand
ATCAAAACTCGCCGCCAGCGGCCAGCTGAACCACGCGAAAATCAGAGCAAAAAACATCAGGATGGCCGTTAGCTCACGCCACGAAACAGGTCGGATCATGTTGTTGGGTTGGCCGAAGTCAGGCCAGGCCCAAAGGTACGGGCGGCGCGTTGCGGAGCCGCCTTCCAAAGCCGTAGTTTTAAACCCGCTTCCCTCCCACCCGCCATGCTCCACCTTCTCAACTACCTCAACGGCCAGCTGGTGCCGCCGGCCGCTGGCCGCTACCTGCCCAACATCGAGCCCGCCACCGGCCAGGTGTTGGGGTAGCGCAAGAGTAAGAACAGAAATTCCCGTTAGGGCCACCGGGTCGGATTCTGGCGATGTCTTGTCCTAAAATAGGTTGACCATCACTCTCAGTCAGATGGAACACTTATTTCTATTTCGCAAGCAGGCGCACGAGTTGAAAATGCGCCAGATGGTCGAGGAAATTACCTGCGGTCGGTATACGATTGAGTCAGCCATGAGCAAGTACCAAGTGCTCACCCGCTCGACCGTGACCAAGTGGCTGGAACGTGTCCGCCAGGAAGAGCAGGCCCGTACTCAAGCCATGGAAGACAATCTGAAAAAGCCGCCTACCACGCTCGTCGAGCACGTGGTGCAGCATGCCGACGCGCTGACCGGGCAGGTCAAGCAGTTGCAGAAACAGCTTGAACAAGCCGAATTGCAGGTGCTCTACTACAAAAACGTGATTCGCGTGGCCGAGCAGGAACTGGGCCTGAGCATCGAAAAAAAGTCCGCTACCAAGTAGTCCAGCTCCTGCGAGTAAGCTGTCCGCACTTTTGCCTGCGGCGGATCAGCGGAGTACTTGGCTTCAGCCGCCAGGCCTTTTATCAGCACCAAACGCGGCAGTGGAGCAGCGAAGAGCGCGAGCACTACGTGTTGGAGCAGGTCGCGCAGTTGCGCAAGGAGCACGGCCGGATGGGCGGCCGCAAACTCTACCACCTGCTGGAGCAGGACTTACGTCAGCAAGGCATCAAGCTGGGACGGGATGCGCTGTTTTCGCTGCTGGCAGCCCATAACCTGCTGATCAGAAAGCGCCGCCGCAAGGCCCTGACGACCTTCTCCCGCCACCGTTTCCGCAAATATCCCAACCTGATCCGGGACCTGACGCCGCTGCGGCCCAACCAGGTATGGGTGGCCGATATCACCTATTGGTTCACCCAGGCCGGCTGCCTGTATATCTCGCTGCTGACCGATGCCTATTCGCGCCGCATCATGGGCTTTGCCGTCGCCGACACGCTGGCCACGGTGCACGCGCGCCGTGCCCTGGAGATGGCCCTGCGGCAGATCAGTAAACGGGCGGGGAGCCAGTTAATTCACCACAGTGACCGGGGCATTCAGTACTGCAGCCAGGAATACCTGGACACGCTGGCTCCCTTCCATATCCAGGTCAGCATGACGGAGAACTCCGATCCGCTGGAAAACGCCATTGCCGAGCGCGTGAACGGCATTCTCAAGCAGGAGTATCTGAGCCAGCAACCGGTCTACTCGTTACGGGAGGCGGAGCAGCACTTGGAACAAGCCGTATTTCTCTACAACTACAAACGGCCCCACCTGAGCTGCAACATGCAGAGCCCCAACCAAGCCCATGCCAGTTGGGGGCCGTTGGAGAGAAGATGGAAAAACTACTACAAACCGTCCACGCCAGTGAGCGCCGAATGAGCTAACTTAGGACTACCGCCAAAGTGGTCAACTCAGAGGCGGACTACCACCAAACGGTCAACTTTTTTCAGGACGAGTCAGCGAGTCGGGGGTGTCTCAAAATACGGGCGTTTTTTCGGCCCAGTAGCCTCGCTAGTTTGAAAGGTTCCTGAGGCTAGCAATAAATGTCTCATATGATGTTCTCACGAATCAACGGCTCGCTATCTTTGCCCCCGTTGACTTCCTGAGAATACCGCCTATGATTTTCGGCTACGCCCGCGTCAGTACCCCCGACCAGCAGCTGCACCTGCAGACCGATGCCTTGCAGGCCTACGGGTGCGCCGAGGTAGCCCAGGAAAAAGTGTCGTCTATAAAAGAGCGTCCGGCGCTGCAGCACCTGCTGACCCGCCTGCGGCCGGGCGACACGCTCGTGGTCTGGAAGCTCGACCGGTTGGGCCGCTCGCTCAAAGACCTGGTCACGCTGGTGACCGGTTTTCAGGATAAGGGCATCCACTTCGTCAGCTTGCAGGACCACCTGGACACGACCACGGCCCAGGGCCGGCTCATGTTTAACCTGTTTGCCTCGCTGGCCGAGTTTGAGCGCGACCTCATCCGCGAACGGACCAGGGCAGGGCTGACGGCCGCCCGCGCCCGCGGCCGGCAGGGGGGGCGGCCGAAGGGGCTTTCCAAAGAAGCCTTGTCGAAAGCGCAGGCCGCCAAGACCCTGTACCTGCAGCAGGACAAGACGGTGGCCGAAATCGGGCAGCTGCTCGGCGTGGGCCGGGCCACCATTTACCGCTACCTCGCGCACCTGGGCGTTCCAACGGGCGGCAGTCCGGCCAGCCGGTAAGCGCCGCGTATGCCCGTCGAATTTCTCAGTGACGAGCAAGCCGCGCGTTACGGTCAGTACCACGCCGACCCCAGCCCCGAGCAGCTCACCCGGTTCTTCTACCTGAGTGCGGCCGATAAGCAGTTTCTGGCGGCGCGGCGCTTGCCCCACACCCGCCTGGGCTGCGCCGTGCAGTTGGGGACGCTGCGCTTTTTGGGCACCTTCCTGGTGGACCCGCTGCAGGTGCCCCCGGTGGTGGTGCAGACCCTGGCCAGCCAGCTCGGCCTGGCTGCTGAGCAGTTGGGGCCGTATCGGGACCGGCTCAACACCGGCTACGAGCACCAGCCCCTGATTCAGGCCTACCTGCACTACCACTCGTTTGACGGCCGGCAAGCCTTTCGGCTCACCCGCTGGCTCTACGCCCAGGTGGCCACCAGCACCGTGCGGCCGAGCGTGCTCTTCGATTTGGCCACGGCCCACTTGGTGGCTCAGCGCGTGGTGCTGCCCGGCGTCACGGTGCTGGCCCGTCTGATTGCCCGGGTCCGTGAGCGCACGGGCCGTCACCTTTACCGCCAACTACGCGCCCGCCTGAGCCCGGCGCAGCAAGCGGCCCTGGAAGCGCTGCTGCAGGTGGAGCCGGGCGAGCGCCTCACCCCGCTGGAAGTCCTGCGCACGGCCCCCACCCGGGTTTCGGCCCCCGCTTTGGTGGCCTCCCTGCGCCGCCTGAACCAGGTTCGGGCCCTGGGGGTGAGCGAAGTGCCCGTGCAGGATTTACCCGAAGCCCGGCTGGCGCGCCTGGCCCGGCACGCCCAGTCCGCCTGGGCCCAGACCCTGCTGCGCATGAGCGAGGAGCGCCGCCTGGCCACGTTGCTCGTGTTCGCCCAAACGCTCGAACGCACGGCCACCGATGACATCCTGGACCTGTTTGACGGGCTGATGGCCGCGCTGGCTCTGAGCGGGGAAACGACCCGCCGCCGCGAGCGCCTGCGCTCGCTCAAGGACTTGGACCAGGCGGCCCTGGTGCTGGAGCAGGCCGTGCGGCTGTTGCTCGACGAGGCCGTGCCGGACGCCGACCTACGCCAGCACGTGCTGAAACGCTTCGGCCCGGATGCTTTGCGGGAAGCAGCGGATGCCGTGCAGGAATTGGCCCGCAGTGACGAGGACCCGCTGGTAGAGGCGCTAAGCAGTCGTTACGCCACGGTGCGGCGCTTTCTGCCGGCGCTGCTGCGTGGGGTGGTATTCGAGGGCACGCCCGCGGCCAAGCCCCTGCTCGATGCCTGGTGCTTTCTGCAGACCCAAGAAACCGGCGGCCGGGGCTGCCCGAAGTGGGCAGCGGCCCCGCGTACGGTGGTGCCGCCCCGCTGGGCGCGGCGGGTGTTTCCCACGAAAGGCCTTGTCCATCCGCCCGCCTACACGCTGTGCGTGGTCGAGCGCCTGCACCAGGCGCTGCGGCGCCGCGACGTGTTCGTGTGCCGTAGCGAGCGCTACGGCGACCCGCGCGCCGAATTGCTGCGCGGCGAGGCCTGGGAGCAGGTCCGCGACTCGGTGGCCCGGGCCCTGGAACGCTCCACCGACCCACAGGTCGAACTGGCCCGCTGGCAACAGCAGCTGCTGGCGGCCTACACGGAGGTGAGCACGAACTTGCCGCACAACGCGGCCCTGCAGGTACTCGAGCAAGACGGGCAGCCCTACGTCGCGCTGAGCGCGCTGACGGCCCAAGGCGAGTCGGACCAGTTGCGTTCGCTGCGGGCGCAGCTGACCCAGCGCCTGCCCCAGGTCGAGCTGGCGGCCCTGCTGCTGGAGGTGGATGCCTTCACCGGCTTTGCGCGCGCCTTCACCCACGTGGCCGATGGCCAGCCGGCCGCCGCCGACCTGCCGCTCAGCCTCTGTGCCGTGCTGTTGGCCCAGGCCTGCAACATCGGCCTGAAAACCGTGGCCCGGCCCGAGGTGCCGGCCCTGACGCTGCCGCACCTCTCGTGGGTGCAGCAAAACTACCTGCGGGTGGAAACCCTGACGGCGGCCAACGCCCGGCTGGTCGACGCCCAGGCGCAACTGCCCCTGGCCCAGGCCTGGGGCGGCGGGGAAGTGGCCTCGGCCGATGGCATGCGCTTCGTGGTACCCATGCGCACGATTCACGCGGGCTGGAACCGCAAATACTTTGGCTCGGAGCGCGGCGTGACCTACTACAACTTCACCAGCGACCAATTCTCGGGCTTCCACGGCATCGTGATTCCCGGCACCCTGCGCGACTCACTCTTCATCCTGGCCGGGCTGCTGGAACAGCAAACGAGCCTGGACCCCAAGGAAATCATGGCCGATACGCACGGCTATAGCGACGCGGTGTTTGGGCTGTTTTCGCTGCTAGGCTACCGTTTCAGCCCCCGGTTGGCCGACCTGCCGGACCAGCGCTTCTGGCGCCTGGAAAAAGAAGCGGACTACGGGCCGCTCAACGAGCTGAGCCGCCACATGGTCAATGCCCGCCTCATCGCCGACCACTGGGACGACATGCTGCGCCTGGCCGGCTCGCTCAAATTGGGCAAGGTCAAAGCCACGGCCGTCATGCGCACGCTGCAGCGGGCCGGCTCGCTCTCCGGGCTGGGGCGGGCCGTGGCCGAGGTCGGGCGGGTAGAGAAAACACTGTATTTGTTGGCCTACGTGCAGGACGAGGCCTACCGCCGACGCATCCTGGTCCAGCTCAACCGGGGCGAGGGGCGGCACGCGGTGGCGCGGGCCGTCTTCCACGGCAAGAAAGGCGAACTGCGCCAGCGCTACCGCGAGGGCATGGAAGACCAGTTGGGCGCCCTTGGACTCGTGGTCAACGCCCTGGTGCTGTGGAACACGCGCTATCTGCAACAAGCCTTGGAACAACACCAGGCAGTGGCCGAACCGCCGGATCCGGGTGATGTGGCCCGGCTCTCGCCCTTGCTGCACGAACACATCAACATGCTGGGGCGCTACGATTTCACCTTACCCGAGGGCATTGCCGCCGGGCAACTGCGCCCGTTACGCGACCCCACAAACTTGGAGGAACAGCTTGCTCAATTGCCCTAACGGGAATTTCTGTTCTTACTCTTGCGCTACCCCGTGTTCAGCTACCTGCCGGATTCCGATACTGAAGATGTGGCCCGCGCTACAGCCGCCGCCGAAGCTGCGCTGCCCACCTGGCGCCGTCTGCCGGCCGAGGACCGGGGCCGGCTACTGGTGCGCATCGCGGAGCTGATTGAGCGCGACCTGGAGCGCCTGGTCCAGGCCGAAAGCCAGGACAACGGCAAGCCCGTGAGTCTGGCCCGCACCGTGGACATTCCGCGCGCCGCCAGCAATTTCCACTTCTTCGGGACGGCGGCGCAGCATTTCGCCTCGGAAATCCACTTTCAGGAAGGCGTGGCGCTGAACTACACGGTGCGGCACCCGCTGGGCGTGGTGGGCTGTATTTCGCCCTGGAATTTGCCGCTGTATTTGTTTACCTGAAAGATTGCGCCTGCCCTGGCAGCCGGCTGTACGATGGTGGCCAAGCCCTCGGAAATTACGCCATGCACGGCATTTCTGCTGAGCGAGCTGTGTATAGAGGCCGGGCTGCCGCCGGGCGTGCTCACCATCGTGCACGGCATGGGGCCGGGCGCGGGGCAGGCCATTATCGAGCATCCAGGCATCAAGGCTATCAGCTTCACGGGCGGCACCAAAAC
>JANNDE010000382.1:0-5751 GCA_031387395.1 Hymenobacter sp. | reverse complement strand
CAAGATGCTTCGTTGCGCTCTGCATGACGTTCTTTTATTGCACGTTATGCCAGCTGGTACTCCGGCAAACTCAGCAGGCTTACCAAGGTGGCCCTTAGCGCTTCGGCCGGCTCTTTTTGCGCGGCGGCTTGCTGCACCAGCTGCAGGCTTTCGGGCCGGATGGGGGCTTGCAGCAGGAACTCGCTCAGCTTTTCGGGCTGCCGGGCGGCGGGCGTGGCCCCCAGCAGCTGTTGCAGCGGGGCCAGGGGCAGGTGGGCCCCCGCGCCGGGCCGCACGGTGCGCTGGGCCTTCGTCTGGTTGGGGTCGATATCGTTTTCGTCCTGCTTCAGGGCCACCGCGAACTCGGCGTTTTTGAACAGAATGGCCGGCAGCTGCAGGCGCAGCAGCAGCGACGACGAGTCAATCCAGTTGCGGCCACCGGGCCAGCCGGCCACGTTGGGCGGCTGAAACAGCGTCTGGCCCAAGGCGCGCTGGTAGCCCAGCAGCGGCTGCCCGTTGTCGATGTGTAGGTTCAGGGTGCGGCGCAGGCCGGCCAGCAGCTCCACGGGGCTTTTGATGTGGGTGCCCACGTTGGCCGGCTCGTAAAACCAGTCGGCCGAGAACATTTGCTCCAACAAACTGGCTATGTCGTAGCCGCTCCGGCGGAAGGCGGTGGCCAGCGGTTCGATGTGAGCCGGGTTGGGCACCTCGTTCACAAAGAAGCGGTAGATTTTCGTAGTGAGAAACGTGGCGGCGGCCGGCTGCTCCAGGATGATACGCAGCACGTCTTCGCCCGTAAAATTGCCGGTGCGGCCCAGAAATGTCTTCGAACCCGCATCGTGGTCCCGCTCGCGGAACCGGAAGTTGTCCTGCCCGTCGTAGCCCCAGCCGGTGAAGGCGCGGGCGGCCTCCTTCACGTCGGTTTCGGAATAGTTGCCGCGCCCGAGCGTAAACAACTCCATCACCTCGCGGGCGAAGTTTTCGTTGGGGTGCTCTTTGCGATTCTGCTGGTTGTTGAGGAACTGCAGCATAGCCGGCTCCTGGCTCACGGCCAGCAGCAGGTCGGGAAATTTGCCCAGCGCATATTTCCGGGTGGTGTTGTGCAGGCGCAAGGCCGGGCCGGGCTGGCGCACGCGGCAGGCAAAGTGCCCGTGCCAGAACAGGGTCATTTTCTCGCGCAGCTGGGCCGGCGAGCTGGCCATGCGGTCCATCCAGGCCGTGCTCATGTGGCTGAAGGCCTCGCGCAGGCCCTGGTTCTGCAGCTTGCGCTGCTCGGGCGTGAGGTCGGCCCGGCGCAGGCGGGGTACGCCGCCCGCTACGCCGGGCCTGAAGGCCGCCCGGGGCCGCAGGGGCGCTACCGGGGCGGCCGGCGCACCGGGCGCAGCTGGCTGGTCGGGCGTGGTTACCATACCGGTGGGCACGGGGTTGTTTTTCATCGCGGCGGGGTCGGCCATCACCGCGCCCTGCGGGTCAGTGTAGTTCAGGGCCGGGCCGGCGAGGGGCTCGTAGCCGGCCGAATCGTGGAGCAGCTGGCGCAGGGCCTTGCGCGGGCTCAGGCCGGCGGCCACGTCCTGCGGACGCGGGCCGAAGCCGGCGCGCCAGTAGAGGTGTTGCAGTTGCTGGGTGCTGTTCATGCCCTTTCAGACGGAGTTCAGTGGCCGGGGTTTAACGCCTTCGGCGTAATGGAAAATGAGGAATGAAGAATTGGAATCCGGGAAAGGGTTTCGAAATTCCGCGTTCCGCATTAAGCCGAAGGCGTCAAAATCGTGCGCCCAGCACCACCGTCTTCTTGAACTCGCGCCGCTCGCCGCCGCTGGGCCGGAACAGCTCGACCAGCAGAATGTAGTAGCCCACGGCGGCCTTGTGGCCCCGGTCGTCGATGCCGTCCCACTGCACGAAGCCGGTAGTGGGCAGGGTTTCGTTGCGCACGAGGTGGCGCGTGAGGCGGCCCAGCGCATCGTATACGGTGATGGTGGCGGCGTAGCCCGTGGCATCGAGGTGGTAGTTGAGGGTGGCGAAATCCTGCTGGCCGTCGTCGTCGGGCGTGAAGACGTCGGGGGTGATGGCCAGCTCCTGGTTGCCGCCCACTTCGTCCTGGGCCTGCGAGTTGGGGCGGCCGGGCGTGGCGTAGCCCACCGCGCCGGCCGCCGAGTGGAAGTTGCTGCCGTTGCTGGCCCCGTTGGTGCGAATGCGCTCCAGCGACACGCCCTCCAGCGTGCTCAGTAGGCTCAGATGCAGGCTTTTGCTATAGGCGAGCCGGTCAATTTCAAAGCCCCGGCTGTCGGCGAGTACGGCCGTGCCGACATCGGGGAAAGTAGGCAGGCTACTGAGCTGCACCAGGTTGGCGGCATCGCTGCCGGTGGGGTATTGGGCGGTAATGGTAGCCGTGCTGCTGCTGAAAGCCAGCAGCAGGCCCGGGGCCAGCACCAGCGGCCCGGTAGCCAGAATAGCGTTATCCACGCTGCCATCGGGCTTGAGGTTGCCCAGCTGCCAGCCCTGCAAATCGATAAACTTGGTGCTGCGATTGAGGAGCTCGACGAAGCGCACGCCGCCCACGCGCGGGTTGAACAGGATTTCGTTGAACACCACGTCGCCGCTCACCGCCGCTTCGGGCAGGGCAAAGGTGGCCGACTGCAGCGGGCCGCTGGCGTTGCCCACGCAGTCGGTGGCCGTTTGCACGGCCAGGGTGCTGGGGCGGCTGGGGCCGAGCGCCGCGCCCAGCGTGAGGTCGACCTGCCGGAAATCGGGCCCCACCGGCGTGGCACGCGTCACGGCCAGCGCCGGCGATAAGGTGTAGCGGCCCACCGCGGCGGCGGCGGCGCTGTCGAGCTTTTCGGAAAAATAGGCGCGTACGGTGGTGGCGTTCAGGGCTACGGCGCGGAGCAGGGTGGGGGCCAGGGCGTCGGCGTTGGCGGCGCGCACCGAGTTGGCGCGGCCGGGCGTGCCGCCGGTGGGGTCGAGGCTGGCAGTCCAGTTTTCGGCCCCGCCGCAGTAGCTGTTGGGGTCGATGATTTCGAGGCTCCAGCCGCCGTCCTTCTTTTTAGGGTCGCGGTACCAGGCATCGGAGTAGCTCACTTCGAACAGCGTGCGGCCGTCGCGCCCGCGCAGCACCAGCTGGTCGCCGCCGTTGCTGAGCGCGGGAAAATTGGTGGGGCCGTACACCTTGCCGTAACTGGCAAACTGCAGGGTGCGCGTGCTGCCGCACACCACCGCGTACTGGCCGGGCAGCAGCTTGGCGGTATCGGCAAAAACGGCCACGGTAGTGCTGCCGCCCTTGCCCAGGCGCACGCCGCGCAGGCTCAGGGTTTTGGTGGCGCTGCGGTTGTAAATCTCGATGTATTCGGACAGCGGCAAGCCCACCTGCGGGGTTTCATCGGCAAAAACCTCGCTGATAATCAGCTCGCCCACCGCCGGTGCGGCCGGCAGCGCCGAGAAAGCGGCCGTGAGTGGTCCGGCCGCCATGTTGCCGTAGAGGTCGGCCACGCCGCGGGCTTCGGCCACGCTCTGGGGCGCAAAATCGGCCCCGAAGGTGAGGCGCACGCCCGCCGGGTTGCCGGCTGAAACCTGCGCCGCGATGGGCACCGCGCCGCTTTGCAGGCGGTAGCTGGCGGGCAGGCCAGCGCTGGCCGCATTCACCGGCTCATTAAAAAGCAGGTCGACTTGTCGGGCATCGACGGGTACGGCGCGCACGAGCAGCGGCGCGGTGGCATCGGTTACGGCAAAGTCGTCGAAGAAAAAGCTGCGGTTGTTAGCCGACGAGTAAAGCAGCGACACGCCGAAGGCCACGCTGCGCTGGTAGGTGGCATCGACGGGCTGGGCGGCTTCGGCCACGAAAGTGCGGCCGCCGGTGAGGTCGCGCTCCAGGGTCCAGCGGTTGGCGGTGCTGCGGGTCACGCGCACGCGCACCAGGTTGTTGGTGGCGCTGGCCAGCGTGCCGTTCAGCCCGTCGATGACGAGTACGGCGGCCCGGGTCGAGTCTTTGCGGAAGAGGCTCACCTCGTCGTCGGTGCCGCCGAGGCGCACGAAGTAGCCGGTATTGCTCGGGTTTTTGAGGTCGGGCTGGGTGGCCAGCAGCCACACGTCGGCCAGGTTACCCGAGCTGGTGGCCAGTTTCAGGTTGGCCCAGAACTCCCACACCGTGCCGGTGTTGGCCTGGCTGGGCGTGCTCAGGGCCAGCTGGGTACCGGTGGTGGCGGGGCCGTTGCTTTGCAGCTGCTGCGTGAGGACCTGGAAGCTGGCCGCGTCGCCGGTCCAGGCGGGGTTGGCGGTGAAGTTGCCATCGACGAAGGCATCGACGACCTGGGCCGGGGCCAGGGTGGGCAGCAACAGCAGGAGAAGCAGGTATAAATGTTTCAAGGGGAGGTTTGGCGTCTTGGCAGATGATGATGATGACGGGCGCTTAGCTGTTCAAGCCGAACATAGAGCAACTTAAGCGTCTAAAGTAACCCATTCCTGCCGACATTTGCGAATGGGTGCGCAGGAGCATGCCTGTTTAATTTTCTGCTTTTTCCATGAAAATTGCTGTTGTGGGTGCCACCGGACTGGTGGGCACCGAGATGCTGAAAGTGCTGGCCGAACGTCAGTTTCCCCTCACCGAGCTGCTGCCCGTGGCCTCGGCCAAATCGGTCGGATTGGAAGTTGACTATCAGGGTAAAAAACACCCCATAATAAGCATGGACGACGCCATCGCGGCCCGGCCCGACTTCGCCATCTTCTCGGCCGGCGGCTCGGTGAGCAAGGAGCACGCGCCGCGCTTCGCCGCCGTGGGCACCGTGGTTATCGACAATTCCTCGGCCTGGCGCATGGACCCCACCAAGAAGCTGATTGTGCCCGAGCTGAACGCTGACACCATTGGCCCCGACGATAAAATTATTGCCAACCCCAACTGCTCCACATTCAAATGGTGGTGGCATTGAATGACTTGCACAAGAAGTATCGGGTGCGCCGCATCGTGGTGAGTACCTACCAGAGCGTGACCGGCACCGGCAAAAAAGCCGTCGACCAGCTGCTGGAGGAGCGCGCCGGCCGCCCCGCCAGCAACCCCGCCTACCCGCACCCCATCGACCTGAACGTGCTGCCTCACATTGATGTGTTCGAGCCCAACGGCTACACCAAGGAGGAGCTGAAGATGGTGAACGAGACCAAGAAAATCATGGGCGACGACAGCATCCGCGTCACGGCCACCTGCGTGCGTATCCCGGTAATGGGCGGCCACTCGGAGTCCATCAACGTGGAGTTTGCCGAGGAGTTTGACCTGGCCGAGGTGCGCGAAATCCTGGCCCACACGCCCGGCGTGGAGCTGGTCGACGACCCCGCCACCAACACCTACCCCATGCCCAAAGACAGCCACGGCCGCGATGCCGTGCTGGTGGGCCGCCTGCGCCGCGACGAAACTCAGCCCAAAACCCTGAACCTGTGGGTGGTGGCCGATAACCTGCGCAAAGGCGCCGCCACCAACGCCGTGCAGATTGCCGAGTACCTGGCGGCCCGGCTGCGGTAGTCGCTTGGCCATGGTGGTTGCAGCCGCGCAGCGGACGGAAAGCATTGCACGGTAGGCAAATTCGAGTGAATGAGGCAGACTGTATTTTGATTGGTGCAGTGCGTAAAACTATTCCGATTGGTTTCGCGGAATTAGGGCTTCCGCATCAAATATCAGGCATTTTGCAGTAGCCGCTGGAGGTAGTTATTGTCGTAGGCCGCTTGTTTGCGCTTGCGTTTGAGGCTGATGAGTTGCGGGTCCTGGGCCAGCAGGTAGAGGGCCGTTTTGCGCAG
>JANNDE010000569.1:0-2664 GCA_031387395.1 Hymenobacter sp. | reverse complement strand
TGGCAAAAAGGCCCCGCGCGCGGTACTCACCTGCTATGAGCAGGCCGAGGACTTCGAAGTAAAAACGACCGAAGCCACTGGCCGCTGGCTACACCAGCTCCTCACCCAACTCAGCCAGGACCTCGACACGAAGGTGCTGTTGCGCGACGCAGCAGCAGCTTTTCCAGCTTCGGAAGGTCCATTCGAGACCTTTCTTCAAACGGCGGCGTGGCAGCTGCTGCGCGAAAAAGGCCTGTTGCTTATCTGATTAACTGCTATTACTCAGGCGGGACGAGGTGGCGCGGGGTCGTACCAGCAGTTAATCAGCGGCCCTAGCGGCCGTTCACCCACTCCACCACCTCGCCGGGCAGGCCCGGGCCGAACTGCGCGCTCAGCCCCTGCCCCGTGAGCAGGCTGGCCCCGGTGGTGCGGTAGCCGCGCACGAGCGTGCCGCGCCGGCTGCCCACGGCGGCTCGTAGCAGGGCCGCCTGACGCAGGGCATCGGGGCCGCCGTATAGGCCCAGCACCCGCACCTTGCGGTTGCGCAACTCGCGTAGAGCCGGCCGGGTTGCCGCATCCACTACCGCATTCTGGGCGATGAAAAAGGCCAGACGCGGGCCGGCGGCTAGTGCCTGGGCCCGGCGGCCGCAAGCCCACGCACCCAGGCTGGCCGTATCGGCACCGGGCGTGGCGCGCAGCTGGCGCAGGGCAGCCTGCAGGCGCGGGATTTCGGTGGCAGTGGTGGCCGAGTCGGCTGGTGGCGGCAGCAGCAGCACGATGATGCCCGCCCGGGCCAGGGCATCGGCCCAGAGGGCGGCGGCGGGCGCGGTATTCGCATCGGGCAGCAGGGCCAGGGCGGCCCCGGGGGTATCGGTATCGGCGGGGGCGAAGAGCCAGGCCGCGCCACCGGCCTGCGGCACGGCCGCCACGTGGTAGCTGCTGGGGTCGGGCACGCCGCGCTGGAGCAGGATGAGCGGCACCGTAGTAGAATCGACGGTAAGCGTGCCGCGCCAGAAGTCACCGTCCAGGGTCAGGGTCAGCTGCTGGCCGGGGCGGGCGGGCCGCACGAGGCGGAGCTGGTTGCCGGCCAGCAGCAGCGTATCGGCCACGAAGCTGAGAGTGGGCGCACCGGGCACGGTCAGCTCGGCATCGTAATGGCCCGGGCGAGGGTGGCGAATGTCGAGGGCCGCGCGCAGTTGGGGCCCACCGGCCGGCCCGAAGCTGCCCTTGTAGTGGCCCACGGGCGGCGCAAGCATGGCATCGGCGGGCGGGCGCTGGGGCTGGCAGGCCACCATGGCCAGCAGGGACAGTACCAGCGCAGGCCAATTGCTTCGGCCCCACAATGAACGCAACCGGACGGGTATCGACATGGCCAAATGTAAGGCCTTTAGCGGCCGGCCATGCCTTTGCGCAAAATCAGGTCGGTCTGCACGTCCTGGCCCAACCGAAATTCGTGCTGCCCGACTTCGCGGAAGCCGAAGCGCTGGTAGAAGGCGCGGGCCTTGTCGTTTTTCTCCCATACGCCCAGCACTACGGCCGCGCAATGCAGCTGCTCGGCCAGGGCCAGAATGCCCCGCATCAGGGCCGCCCCCAGACCGGTGCCCTGCCAGTCGTCGCGCACGTAGAGTCGCTCGATTTCGAGGCGGCCGGCGGGGGTCTGGTCTTCGGGCAGGCCCAGGGGCGAGTTGTCGCGCAGCTTGGCGTAGCCCACCAGCTCGTTCTGCATATGGGCCAGCAGGAAGGTATTTCCGCTATCCTGTAGCTCGGCCAGCTGAATTTCGGGGCCGAAGTTTTCGGCCAGGTACGCGGCCATATCGGCCGGTGTGTTGGTGGCCCCGAAGGTATCCTGAAAGGTTTGGCGACCAAGGTCGGCCAGTTGCGCGGCGGTGGGAGCATTGGCCTTGGCCAGCGAGATGCGAAGGGGAGATGACATGGCACAAAGGTCGGGCGCAGGGCCCAACTTACAGTATCTCGTCGGCGTTGGGGTTGCGGAAGCTACCCTGGCCTCGCCGCATGCGCAGCCCCCAGCGCATCAGCAGCCCGCCGGCCAGCAGCCCCAGCAGGTTGATAGCCAGCAGGCCCACGGGCAGCTCGGCGGCCGCGCCGGTGTTCCAGCTATAAAGCATTACCCCGATTTTCAGGAGCAGCCCCAGGCCCAGCAAAAAGCCGCTGAACAGCAGCAGCAAGCCCACGAGGCGGTTGGTATCGGGCGGAAGCGGAGGAGTAGCCATAGTGCCCCCTGATACGCGCCACGCCGGAAATGGGTTAAGCCACCGGGCCCACGTTGCGAATCCGGTTCTTTGGCGTAATTTCGTGGCACCAAACCCCATTGCGAGAGTAGCTCAGTTGGTAGAGCATCAGCTTCCCAAGCTGAGGGTCGCGAGTTCGAACCTCGTTTCTCGCTCATTGATGAACAGCCATTTAGCTTTGTTGCTAGGTGGCTGTTTTGCTTTTGAATTACCCTCTGAATTACCCGAGTATAGTTCACCTCAGTGCCTGAGTGCAGAAATAGTACCTTTGGTGTAGGCTCTCATCGGAACCTGCTTGCTCTACCTTATATGCCCGAACTAACTTGGCTTGGCAAAGACGCTATCCGCCACCAACCGCCTCGTGGGCTTGCTGCTGCTGTTCAGCGGCTTTTTGCTGGGCCTGGGGCTGCTCCTGAAAATCGGGGTAATGCTTTAT
>JANNDE010000561.1:0-5237 GCA_031387395.1 Hymenobacter sp. | reverse complement strand
CGGGTAGCGGAAACCGCTGCCCTTGCGGGCGGCGGGGGTCGCGCACCTGATGGAAAAATTCCGCTAACTCCATTGCATTTTTAGTAGCAAATTTACCGCCCCTAAACAGAACTTATCAACTCTGGGGCTAGGGGGTGAGGTAAACGCGGAGGGCGACCCCGCCAGAACCTAGCGGCCAGCTAACACCGCCCGGTAGCAGGCCCCCAGCTGCTCGTAGGTATGGGCCGGGGCAAACTTGCGCCGCACAAACGCGCGTCCGGCCACCGAAAACGCCTGCCGCTGCGCCCCGCTGCCGGCCAGCTGCACCAGGGCCGCGGCCATGGCCGCCACGTCGCGGTTGGGCACCAGCAGGCCCGAGCGGCCGTTTTCGAACAGCTCGGCCGGGCCGCCGCAGTCGCTGGCAATCAGCGGCACGCCGTAGTAGAGGGCATCGAGGCAGGTGAGCGAGAACGACTCGGCCTCCGAGAAGTTAAGCACTACGTCGTGGCTTTTCATCAACGCTTCGGTGTCGGTGGCGAAGCCCGAAAACTGCACTACTTCCGTCAAGCCGGCCTGCTGCACGCGGGCCTCCAGCTCCTGGCGAAACTCCTGGTTTTTGACCAGGCCCATGTCGCCGCCCACGAAGTGCAGCCGCAGGCGGGGCTGCCGGGCATACGCTAGCCGGAAGGCTTCCACCGCAAAGTTCTGGCCCTTGCCCCGGATGTAGTTGCTCAGATACAACAGGTGAAGCGGGGCCGCTTCGCCCAGAGCCACCGCGTGGGGCGGCTGCTTTTCTCCGCGCGCGGGCAAGGGGTCGCACACGGTCAGCACCCGCGGGTGGCCGGGGGCAAAGTAAGCCCGCACGGCATCCGATACGCACAGCACGCGCTGAGCCAGGTGCTCGGCCAGCCAGCGCCAGGGTCGGGCAAAGAGTTGCGGCAGCGCCTGCGGCAGAAAACGCACGTGCGTGAGCACCGGCAGCCGGCCCCGGCTCAGCCCACGGGCCACGTAGCCGGTCAGGTTGTAAAAGTCATTCAGATGCAGTGCCCGGGCCTGCTCGCGCCGCGCCAGCTGGTGCAGCCGCCAGCCGTTCAGCAGCAGCAGGGGCAGGTAGCGCAGCAGGTCGGAAGGCCGGCGGCTGATTTCCACGAACGGCAGCTCGTGCACGCGGTAGCCGTCGGCTTCCAGCACGGCCCGGCCGGTGCTGCCCGTGGGCAGCACGTAGGCGAAGTCGAACTGCTCGCGTAGCGGGCTGGTGGCGTGGCGCAGCGCGTTCAGCGCCCCGGTTACGGCCCGGGAGTTGTCGACAACCAGGATGGTGGGCCGCTTATGCATGGCCTACTTCTTCTATCAGTGCTACCCATTGCCCGAAAACGCGCTCCCGGGTAAAGTCCTGCATGCGCTGGGCCGCTAGCTGGCCCAGGCGGGCCCGCTCGGGCGCGTCGGCCAGCAGGGCCGTCAGGGCCGCCGTCCACTCGGCCTGGTCGCGGGCCAGCGTGGCGGGCTGGTTGAGCATGGGCAGCAGCACGCCGTGCGCACCCGTTTCGGCCCGGCGAATGGCGGTAGCCGGCGTAGCCGTGGCCGGAGCCAGCATCTCGCGGGGGCCGGTGGGACAGTCGGTGCTCAGCACGGGCAGGCCGCACACCATAGCCTCGCCCAACGCCATCGGAAACCCTTCCCAGGCCGACGGAAACACGAAGGCCGTGGCCGGCCGCAGGTACTTGAACGGGTTTTGCTGCAGCCCCAGAAAATACACGTCGTAGTCGGGCGTGAGCGGCGTTTCCTCCCAGGCCGCAAACACCCGCAGGCCCAGGGCGCGGGCGTGGCGCAGCAGGGGCTCGCGCAGCTCGCCGTCGCCCACAAACACCAGCTTGGCGGGCTGCTGGCACAGTACCGCCGCAAAAATATCGAGCAGGGGGGCCTGGTTCTTCTGCAGCGTCAGGCGGCCCGACGTCACCAGTACCGGCGCGGCGGCGTACACGGCCGCCTCGGCCGCCGACAGCGGCTCCTGGCTTTTGGCTTCAATCTGGGCCACTTCAAAGAAGTTGTTGATGGTGAGCAGCTTCTCGCGCTTCACTCCAAAGCCCTCCACCAGTTCGGGAATAATGTCGCGGCTGACCGTTACAATGCGGTCGGCCCGGTTGTAGAGCAGGGGAATCAGCACCTTCTTGCGCAGCCAGCCGATGGGCCCGCGAATGTTGGCATCGTGCAGCTTCGAGCCGTGCACGCACAATATCGTTTTGCCCGGCCCGCCGCTGAGCAGGTTCACGTAATCGGCCCCTTCGAGGTGGCTGATTACGACGGCGGGGCGCAACCGCTCGCGCAGCCGCCGCAGCCCGCTGATGCGCCGCCGGAAGTTCTGCAGCTTGGCCAGCGCCCCTCCCCCGCCTCCTACTTCCAGGTTCACCACCGGGTTGCCGCTCGGGTACAGGTCACCGCCCTCCAGGTTGAATACGGCCTCGGTTATGGCGTAGTGCTTGGCCAGTTCCACGCTGTGGTCGTGGAAAACGCGCTGCGCCCCCCCCAGCCCCAGGTTCGGAATCAGCAATAGAATTTTAGTGGCGAAAGTCATCGATATGAAAGAATAGGTAGAAAGACGGGAGTAACAAGTAGCAAGATTTTGTTCAAGTAATTGACTGTTATAATGAAGCTGTTTAGAAAGTCACTTGAAATGTACGAGAACGTCATACTGAGCTTGTCGAAGCATCTCTACCGCTTCGTTGAACAAGCCTAACGAGGCGGTAGAGATGCTTCGACAAGCTCAGCATGACGTTCTTCTAACTTTCCAAGCAGCTCCATTATAACATTCTTACTACTTGCTACTTAATTCTGGCTACTTACTCACCTAAAGCATTAGTGTTGCAGCAGCGCCGCCAGGCGCTGGCGCAGCTCGGCCGGGTTCACGCGGAAGCCGCCCGAAAACGACTGCGAACCGGCCAGGCCAATCAGGCCATCGTATTGATAGCCTAATTGGTTGGCCAGCATGATGTAGTGAAAAGGGAAGTACGTCGCGGGAGGATATATCTCCAGCAGCCCCAACGGGTGGCCACCCCGAAAAAGGATGTTCGCCAGGCCCGCCCCGTGAATGCCTACTACGTACCGGGCCTGCCCCACCGCCCGAATCTGCCCGGACAAAGGTAATTCATCAAAATCCAGCACTTCAAAACCCAGCTCCTGGCAGATGCCCGCTACCTCCGCGTTGTTTTCGATGAAGCGCAGCCGCCTGGGGCTGCGGGTGATGAATAAGCGCCGGTCGCGCGGGCCGGTAATCGGCCGGTCTTCGGGCCGCACCATATCCAGAATGCGGCGGTAGTACTGCGGCGTATGGGTCAGGGGCTTGCAGAAGTAGGTGCGCTGGCTGCGAATATACTGCGCGTCCTGCACCACCCACTGGCGGTCGCGCAGGTAGGGGTGCGCCAGAAAATACTGAAAGTACGGCCGCTCATACAGCCGCTTGCTCACCAACAGAGGCACATCGGGCGAAAGGCCCAGCTTCTCTTCGAGAAAAAATAGCTTGGCCAGCACGTCGTTATAAAAGTGGAAATAGTTCTCCTCCCCCGTGTCGCGCAGCGATACCAGCTCCGGATACTCTTCCAGGTCGGCATCGCGTAGGTCTTTGACCCTGCCCGCCGGCCTGGGCAGATACGGCACCCGGCTAAAGCCCAGCGAAGGGTAAATCAGCCGGTTTTCGGGCGATAAAGCCCAGCCATAATCAGGCTCGATGATGCAGGGCCGCTCATAGACGAGCAGGTACTCATCCTGCGTCCAGCGGCGGTTCTCGTGCTCAAACTGCTGGCGCAGGCGCGCATCGAGGTGAGCGGTTTCGACTGCGTAAACGCGGAAGGGATATTCATCGCGCCGGATGATGAAGTCCCCGGGCGGGAGGGCTTCTTCCGGGAAGCGCCACTTGTCGATAGTGCTGATGCGCAGCTTGTTCAGCGCCAGCTGCCCTTGCCGCAGCAGCACCAACGGAAACAGCTTTTTCAGCAGTCGCTTTGCCTTTTCCCGCATGGCCCGGGCTATAGTCGCCAAATTGCTTTCACCCAGAGCCGCAGCCGCTGGCTGCCCATCAGCGCAAACCCGGCCGCCAGGGGGCTGCGCTCGAACTGCCGGGCGCTGTGCAGCCGCGGTTGCGGATGCGCGTAGCACACCTCGAACCAGCGCCGGCCCAGGCCCTGCCGCAGGGCGGCCGGCTCGAACAGCGGCCGCTCCTGATTATGCCCAAGCAGCCGGCACAGCCACGCTTCAGCCTCGGGCAGGCCCACATCGCCGAGCGGGCGCTCCAGCACGGAAATCGTGTTGTGCACGTGCAGCTCGCGCGCCGTGCAGGCCAGGCCCCAGTCGGTTAGCAGTCGGGCGCGCAGCTCGTTCGCCACCCCGGCCCGCTCGCTCAGAATGGCGGCCCGGTGCGTAGCCGTCGCGGCCGGCACCCTATATTGCATCAGGGTTTCCGGCAGCGTCGCGATGCGCAGCTCGCGCAGGTAGCGGGCAAAAAAGTCGTAGTCTTCCGCCTGTCGCAGCGTCGCGTTGTAGCGCATATTGCCTTCCCGCAACAGGCTGGCCCGCAGCATCACCGAGGGGTTGCCGATGGGCGGGGTGAACAGGGTGAGCACCCGGGCCGCCGCCGGGGTAGCCGGGTACCGGTTCAGGTAGGTGCTGGCCCCAAAATTCTGCATCCAGCTTCCCACCATGTTCACCTCGGGGTGGCTGTTGAGGTACGCCACCTGACGCGCCAGCCGCTCGGGGTGGCACAGGTCGTCGCCGTCCATCTTGGCAACGAACTCGCCGCGCACGTACGTGATGGCCGCGTTGTCGGTGCCGGCCCGGCCCAGGTTGCGGCTGTTCTGAAAGAAGCGTAGCCGGGGGTCTGCCAGGGCCTGCACCCGGGCAGCAGTGCCATCGGTCGAGCAATCGTCGAATACCAGCAGCTCAAAATCCGCGAACGTCTGTTTCAGAACGCTCTCAATGGCAGACTCTATGTAATCAGCTACATTATAAACAGGTAGAACGACGGATACACAGGGAGCCATTACAGGTAAAAGATGCGTGGAAGCGTGTGGCCTGGCGCGGTTTTCAGGTTGGGGTACGTGTTTGTAGGGGCGGAGCTTACCCCCGCCCGCCTCGTTGAACGGTTACCGCTGAACGATTTCAGTCCGTCACGGGCGGAGGGCAAGCCCCGCCCCTATATCGCCTGTATGTGTACGAAGTAGTCAGTCATAAGTAATCAGTAGTCAGACTTTGTTTAATGCGCTCATAAC